>CAXDTK010000028.1:0-30292 GCA_963992225.1 uncultured Comamonadaceae bacterium
GCTGACGGGGGCCGGGTCGTTCGCGGCCTGGCTGTGGTTCCACCGTGGCGTGGCGTTGCCGCTGCGCCAGGCCAGCAAGCTGGCGGCCCACATCGCCGGCTGCAACCTGCACGGCGATGTCAGCTACGACCCGCGTCATCCGCTGGGCAAGCTGATGCGGCGGCTCTGGCTCATCAACCTGAACATGCGTGCCATCGTCGAGGACGTGCGCGCCGAGGTCAGTGGCATGACCCAGTCGTCGCGCGAGATCTCCCAGGGCAGCCACGACCTGTCGTCCCGCACCGAGAAGCAGGCGGCGAGCCTGCAGGAGACGGCGTCGACGATGGAGGAGCTGACCGGGGCGGTGAAGCGGACGGCCGGCACGGCGCAGCAGGTGTCGGACGTGAGCCGCACGGCCGGCGTGGTGGCCGAGCGGGGTGGCAGCGCGGTGGGGCAGCTGGTGCAGACCATGAGCGCCATCGAGTCGTCGTCGAAACAGGTGTCCGAGATCATCCAGGTCATCGAGGGCATCGCCTTTCAGACCAACATCCTGGCGCTGAACGCGGCGGTGGAGGCCGCGCGTGCCGGTGAGCAGGGCCGCGGCTTCGCGGTCGTGGCCGGCGAGGTGCGCGCGCTGGCGCAGCGCTCGTCGACGGCGGCCAGGGAGATCCGGTCGCTGATCCAGGCCTCCGTCGTCGAGGTGGCCCAGGGCGGTGCCAAGGTGCGTTCTGCCGGCGAGGTCATCGGCGAGGTGGTGCGCTCGGTCGACCAGGTGCATGAGCTGGTGCAGCGCATCACGCTGGCGGCGACGGAGCAGTCCGAGGGCATCGAGAACGTGAACCAGGCCATCGCCCACATCGACGGCGTCACGCAGCAGAACGCGGCGCTGGTGGAGCAGACGGCCGCCGCCTCGCTGAGCCTGGACCGGCAGGCCGACACGCTGATCCGGTCGGTGCAGATCTTCCGGGCGTGACGGATTGGCGGTTCAGCAACGTGGGCGTGCCGGATCAGGGTGCCAAGCTAGTGTTAACCCTATAATCGGGTTAACCCTAGTAAAGCACAGGGCCACAAGCCCGATCCCGAGATCCCATCATGAGCCTCATCCACAACCTCCTGCACTCCCTGCGCAACGCGCTGCTCGTCGACACCAACCATGACGTCGAGGAGCGCTACCTGGCCAGCGCCATCGACCACGCGGACCTGGAGCGCCGCATCGCGACGCAGTCGCGCGCGGGCGTGTCCATGGCGCCGATGAACATCGGTCGCTGAGCGCCCGGCGCTGCCAGCATCACGGCCCCGCGAGGGGCCGTTTGCATTTCGGGGCGTCCTCCGCGGCGCGTCGGTGTCGTCCGACAGGGCATCAGCGCGGCTGCCGATGCCGCGCGCGGCGCGCGGCGGCCAGAGTTGCGTCAGCACTTCCGCAACTCCCGTCGAGAAAGGACGCCGCGATGGACACCCGAACTCCCACTTCCCGCCTGACCCTGCTGAGCGCGCTGGCGCTGGCCGCCGCGCTGACCGCCTGTGGCAAGCAGGACGAGCGCACCGCCGGCGAAAAGCTCGACGGCGCGATTGCCGAGGCCAAGCAGGCCGGCACCGAGGCCAAGGCCGATGCCAACCGCGCGGCGGACAAGGCCGAGGTGAAGATGAAGGACGCGGCCAACGCCACCTCCGAGGCCGTCACCGACGCCGCCATCGTCACCAAGATCAATGCCTCGCTGATGGCCGACGACCAGCTCAAGGCCACCAAGATCGACGTCGACGTGCGCGACGGCCATGTGACGCTGAGCGGTACGGCGCCGGACAGCGCCTCGCAACGGCGCGCCACGACGCTGGCCACGGCCGTGGACGGGGTGCGCTCGGTGGACAACAAGCTGAGCGTCGCGCGCAATGGATAAGGCCCACGCCCCGCTGAAGCTGGACGAGGCCGGCCTGGAGGCCGCGCGCCACGACCTGGACGACGGCGCTGTCACGCCGGCGTACGGGCCCTGGCGCGACGACATCGTCAGCCTGCTCAACGGCGCGCTGGCCACCGAGCTGACCTGCGTGCTGCGCTACCGGCGCCACCACTTCATGGCCAGCGGGCTGGAGTCGCCCACCATCGCCGAGGAGTTCCTCGTCCACGCCAATGCCGAGCTGTCGCATGCCGACCGGCTGGCGCAGCGCATCGTGCAGCTGGGCGGCGAGCCGGACTTCAACCCCGCCGGGCTGCTGGCGCGCAGCCATGCCCAGTACGACCCGGTCAACGACCTGAAGGGCATGATCCGCGCCAACCTGGTGGCGGAGCGGGTGGCTGTGGAGACCTACCGCCAGATGATCGCGCTGGTGGCCGACAAGGACTCCACCACGCGCCGGCTGCTGGAGGACATCCTCGCCGACGAGGAAGAGCATGCCGATGAACTGAAGGACTGGATGACCCGCGCCTGAGCGCGGCGGCGTCCGCTGGCCACCGGAGGACACCATGGGATTCTTTGCACCGAAACATCGCACCGACCCCTGGCCCGACCGCCCGCTGGGCGAACCCGTGCCGCACGAGGCGGTGCCGGCCGGCGTGGGCGCGCCACCCCGGCCGCGGCTGGTGAAGCGGCGCGACGGCCCTGCCGCATCGCGCGCCGCCGGCTGGCTGCTGGCGCTGGGCCTGGGAGCGGCGCTGGCCATGCTGGCCGTGGTCGTCATGCAGGACCCGCGCAGCGTCGGCGCGCAGCTGGACGGCGCCGTCGCCCGCGTGCGCAACATGGGCGACCAGGCGGGCCAGACGGTGGCCGACTCGCAGAACGCCGCCGCCGAGGCCTCCCGCCAGGTGGTCAGCGGCGTGGGCACCGCCATCGACGACGCCGGCATCACGGCCAAGATCAAGGCGGCGCTGGCCGTCGACCCGGCGCTGAGCGCCGCGCGCATCGACGTGCAGACCGAGCGCGGCATCGTGCGACTCTCGGGGCCGGCCCCCGACCCCGCGGCCCGTGAGCGCGCCAGCGTGCTGGCCGCCGCGCCCGAGGGCGTGCGGGGCGTCGACAACCGCCTGACGCTGCCGCAGGCCGGCAGCGTGGCCACGGTGGCGGCGGCCGGCGGCGTGGCCTCCCAGCCCGCGCCGTAACCGGCGAGCTGTGCTGACCGGCGGGCAGTTTTCCGCACTTCCGCGGCGCTGCTTGTAACCAGCGAGGGTGGCGCGGGCGATGTGCCGCAAACGCACGTTGAGGCGGCGGGCTTCACCCCGATCATCCGGGCGTCTCGGGCATGACCCGAGCGTGACCCGGGTCGGCAGCGATGGCGCTGCGGGCCTTGTCGAGCCCATAGCAAGCCTCGCACCATGGACAGCGCCAGCAACCCGCCCGCCACCGAACTCCGTCAGAAACTCCTCATCGCCGCCGCCGCCCTCGCGGTGCTGCTGGGCCTCGTGCTGGGCTTCTCGGCGCTGCAGGACCGTGCCGCGGCCGAGGTGCAGTCGCGCAAGAACCCCACGGCGCTGGCCTTCGAGCGCGCCGCCGAGCAGTGGCTGGCCCAGCCGCGCGAGGCCTCCGAGTTCGAGCGCGCGCTGCAGGCGCGCGAGGTGGCGGCCGTCGGCGTGGACGGCGCCCTGGTGCTCTACACAGGCCGTGACGGCCGCCGGTTCAGCACCCGGCTGATCGACTGCGGCGCGAACTGCCGCAACGAGGTCGGCTCGCGGCTGGGCGCGCTGAGCCTCGCCCAGGGCTTTGCGCTGACCACCATCGACGTGGATGCCCGCACCGCCGGGCAGCGCCTGACGCAGTCCATCGACCGGGTCGTCACCGCCATCGCGCCGCTGCTGGCCTTCGTGGCCGTGGGCGGCGTGCTGTTCTACCTGCACCTGCGCGGCTCGCTGGGCCAGCGCACCCGGCTGGCCGAGAAGCCCGCCACCGGCTTCGACGACGTCATCGGCGCCGACGAGGCCAAGAAGGCGCTGCGCCGTGTGGCCGCCTTCATGAAGGACCCCAAGCAGTACGCCGCCGTCGGCGCGAAGGCCCCGCGCGGCGTGCTGCTGGACGGCCCGCCCGGCACCGGCAAGACGCTGCTGGCCAAGGCGCTGGCCGGCGAATGCGGCGCCAACTTCATCAGCGTGGACGGCTCGTCCTTCAGCTCGATGTTCTATGGTGCCGGCATCAGCAAGGTCAAGGAGCTGTTCAAGCGCGCCCGCGAGGCGGCGCCCTGCATCATCTTCATCGACGAGATCGACGGCATCGGCAAGCGCAGCAACGGCAAGGAGGCCGGCAGCGGCGGCGGCGAGCAGGAGCAGAACCGCATCATCAACCGCCTGCTGGTGGAGATGGACGGCTTCTCGTCGCTGGACAACGTGGTGGTCATCGGCGCCACCAACCATGTCGACAACGTCGACGAGGCCATGCGCCGCCCCGGCCGCTTCGATCTGGTCGTGCGCACCGCGCTGCCGACCGCGCCCGAGCGCGAACAGCTGTTCGGCCTCTACCTGGGCCAGGTCAAGGCGACCGCCGGCATGGACCTGCCCTCCATCGCGCGTACGGCGGTGGGCATGTCGCCAGCCGACATCGCCAACTGCGTGAACCGCGCGGCCGCCTACGCGGCCGAGGCCGGCGAGACGCAGGTCAGCCAGGAGCGCGTCTACCAGTCGCTGGAGACGCACCAGCTGGGCGGCGAGGTCAGCAACACCAAGGCCATCATCACGCCCGAGACGCTGCGCCGCATCGCCTTCCACGAGTCGGGCCACGCGCTGGTGGCCCATGTGCTGGACGCCGGCAGCGTCGAGCGCGTCAGCATTGAGCCGCGCGGTCCGGCACTGGGCGTGACCTACGTGACCCGCAACCACGAAGAGCCGCTGTACGGCGAGCGCGAGCTGCGCGCCCGCCTGGCCATGATGCTGGCCGGCCGCGAGGCCGAGATGATGGCCTTCGGCAACGCGTCTTCCGGCGCGGCCGACGACCTCAAGCGGGCCTCCGAGCTGGCCACATCCATGATCGGCAGCTACGGCTTCGGCAAGACCTTCGGCCTGCTCAGCATGGCCGGCGTGCCGCGCGAGCTGATCGGGCCCGACGTGCAGAAGTCGCTGCTGGACGAGGCCCGCGCGCTGCTGGAAAGCGCCCAGGCCGAATGCCGCCGCGTGCTGGAGGACAAGCGCGACCGGCTGAGCGCGCTGGCCGAGCTGCTGCTGGGCGAGGAGACCGTCAGCGGCGTGCCGCTGAAGCGGGTGCTGTCGGGCGAGCCGGGCTGACGTCGGCACGGCGACCGCGCCGGCCGCGTGCAGACTGATCCAGGTCATGCCGGCGCTGCGCGGCGGTCGCAGAATGCGGGCTTGCTCGGACACCGATGGAGGAGGTCGCATGAAGATTCTGCTTGCCGTCGACGGCAGCGCCTACACCAAGCGCATGCTGGCCTATGTGGCGGCTCACGATGAATGGCTGGCCGACCGGCACCAGTACGTGGTGGTGACGGCCGTTCCGGCCATTCCTTCGCGTGCTGCCGCGGTGCTGGACCGCGAGACGGTCAAGGCCTTCTACGAGGACGAGGCCGAGAAGGTCTTCAAGCCCATCCGCGCGTTTTTCAAGCAGCGCGGGCTGGACGTGGGCTTCGTGTTCAAGGCCGGTGTGCCGGCCGACGTGATCGCCAAGCAGGCCGACAGCGGCAAGTTCGACCTGCTGATGATGGGCTCGCACGGCCATGGCAGCGTCGTCAACGTCGTCATGGGCTCGGTCGCCACCAAGGTGCTGGCGAACTGCAAGGTGCCGGTGCTGCTGGTGCGTTGAGCCGTCGCCGGGCCGTCCGGCCCGGGCCGCTACAATTTCGCTCACCCGTCATTGGGGAGTAGCCGCCCTGCAGCCGCAGGGGCCCGCGTCAACACACTTGGCCCTCATGGCCATGGCGCGCGCAGCTTCCAGCCTGGCAAGACCTTTGACCGCACTGCCTCCGACCAGGGCCGGGGATGCCGTGTGGTCGTTTCGTCTTCGCCGGCCCTTGGAGTTCTCATGGAAGCTTTCCTCGTCTCGACCGGCGTCGTCGCTCTCGGCGAAATGGGCGACAAGACGCAGTTGCTGGCGATGCTGCTGGCGGCCAAGTTCCGGCGCCCTGTTCCCATCATCCTGGGCATCCTGGTGGCCACGCTGGCCAACCATGCGTTCGCGGGCGCGGTCGGCGACTGGGTGGCGCGGGCGCTCGGCCCGGACCTGCTGCGCTGGGTGATCGGCCTGTCCTTCCTCGCGATGGCCGGCTGGATGCTGATCCCCGACAAGATCGACGACGAGGAGGCCGGTGGCCAGCAGCGCTTCGGCGTGTTCGGCACCACCGTCATCGCCTTCTTCCTCGCCGAGATGGGCGACAAGACGCAGATCGCGACCGTCGCGCTGGCGGCGCGCTACAGCGACCTCATCGCCGTGGTCGCCGGCACCACCCTCGGCATGATGCTGGCCAACGTGCCGGCGGTGTTCCTGGGCGACACCATCGCCAGGAAGGTGTCCATGAAGCTGGTGCATGGCATCGCCGCAGGCATCTTCGCCGTGCTGGGCGTGCTGACGCTGCTGAACGTCGGCAAGCTGTTCTGAACGGCGCTCGGCGCTGCGCACGGAACAACCGCCCCGCGGCTGACCCGTCAGGCGGGCCGGGCGGGCGGTTGCGCAGCGGCAGTGGTCGTGGCCGCCGGCCCGGCCCGCCGCACTTCCACGACGACGCGCGGCAGCCGGGCGATCACCGCCGTGTCGGCGCGCTGGCTGAGCCCGGCCACCTGACCCCGCGGCGCCGCCCCGGCGTCGGCCGGCGCCATGCGTTCCGCCAGGCCCACCCCGACGGCGGCAGCAGCCGAGACGGCTGCGAACGCGATGGCAAACGTTTTGGCGATGGCGTGCATGGCGGGCTCCGATGGGTGGTCTTGTCAGCGGCATGCAGTGTCTGCAAGGGCAGCCGACGTCTCCAGCCCTGGGCGACGGAGTGCCGGTACGGGCGGATGAATTGCAGGGATGGGGCATCGGCCGGCGCAGCAGCCGGCCGGGTGCCGCCGCCATCGCTGCGCCGCGGCCCAAAAGGCAAAGGGCCGAAACCCTGCGGCTTCGGCCCTTGTGCGTCATTGGTGGTGGAGAGGAGGAGGATCGAAAACGCCCTTATACCCCGCATGGCTACTATGCACACGATTTTTGGCGGTGGAGGTTACTGCGCCAGTTACTGCAAAAAAAGCGGTGCGGAAAATTCCCCTGAGTGCGATCCTCCTTCGCGTCGTGGCACCTCGCAGAAGCTGAGGAGGATGCCTATCTCCTATGTGCTCCTGAAACCAGCTGACGCTGCTTTCTGACTTCGTCGTGTAGACCTGCTCGCGGTATCCCTTGGCTTGCAGCCTCGGCGCCGCGGGTGTGCGCCAACCGCAACACGCGAATCGCAACCCGTTCAGACAACGTTCATGCACGGCACTCGACACTGGGTTGCTCAATCAATCCACCGGAGCGCACCATGCATCCCGAATTGCACAGCTTCCTCGCCCGCTTCATCGGCACCGTCATCGTGACGTTGATCCCAGTGATCTTCATAGCCTTCGTGTCGATGCCGCTCAGCCTCAATCGCCACCCCGGCGAGCCTGTGCCGACGGACCTGCCTCTTCGACACATGACCTGAGGCTTCACGCATGAGGCCGAGTCGCGCGGGTAACGCGATGGGGAGGGCGAGGTGTCTGGCGGAATGCTGTCTATGCGTGGCTGACACGGCGACGCAATCGGCCCGCCTCGCTGAAAAGTAACAGGGTGCGCTGGCGCCAAGGCTTCCTGGCCTGGGCGCGTTGCAGGCATCATTCGGCCGGCCGCAGCCATAGGACCATCGTCTACACACGCACTGCCACTGTCGGCTTTCAACCCGCCGGTACGTTGAGCACCACCAACAATCCGCCAAGAGGACTCACCCCAAGTTCGACGGTGCCCTCATACAGCGTGGCCAGTTCTTGCACGATGGCCAAGCCCAATCCACTGCCTGGCGTCGACTCATCCAGCCGGTGACCGCGCTTCAGCGCTTTGGCGATCTGGTCTGGCGAAATGCCTGGGCCGTCATCGTCGACCGTCACGCGCAACAGCGGTCCAGTCTGCATGGCGCTCACCACAACCTGCTTCCGCGCTGCCTTGCAGGCGTTGTCCAGCAGGTTGCCCAGCATTTCCTGAAGGTCCTGCGACTCGCCGGCGAATGCCAGTCGATCGTCGACGTCTGCGCGGATCGACAGCTTCCGGTTCGCGTGAACCTTCTGCATGACCCGGACCAAGCCATCCGCCACCGGCTGCAGCGGTGTTCTTAGACCTCCAGCGCCCTGGGCTGCTGCTGCCCGGGCCCGGGCAAGGTGCCAGTCGATGTGCCGGCGCGCCACTTGGACCTGATCCAGCACCAGGGCAGGCAACTCATCCCGGACCGCAACGGCACTGCTCGCGTTGACGGCCGCCTGGCCCAGGAGGGTGAGCGGCGTCTTCAAGGCGTGGGCGAGGTTGCCTGCCTGGGCCCTTGCCCGCTCGAGCGTCGAGCGCTGGCGGTCCAGCACGCTGTTGAGGTCGTCGACCAAGGGCTGGATCTCGGTGGGATACATGCCTTCGAGGCGTTGTGTTCGTCCATCGCGCAGCGCAGCGAGGGCCTTCCGCAGTCGACTCAGCGGTGCCAGCCCGAGGGTTACCTGGAGAAAGGCGCCTGCGCAGAGCAGCAGCATCAGCACCAACAGCGCTCCGATCAGCACGTTGTCGAACCGCTGTACAGCCCGATCCAGTGGCTCCGTGCTGGCCGCGACCATCACACGCCACGGCAGCGCTGCACCGTCGGCACGTAGGCCCCGCTCGATGAGCAACAGCGGTTCGTGACGATGGTTCAACACTTGGTGGACATGCAGCTCTCCCTGAAGCGGCATGTCTCTGGGCGCGACCAAGTCTTCATCCCAGAGGGAGCGCGAGCGCAGCAGGCCTGGTTTGCCGTCGGCCCCTGCACCGTCGACCTGCCAGTAAAGGCCGGAATGCGGTCGGGTCCAGCGCGGGTCCGAGAGCCGGCCAGCATCCAGGGTGGGCTGCCCCAGGCTGTCCACCTCCAGCCTGGCCAGGACCTGGTCCAGGTCCGCCGTCAGCCGGTCGACAAACTGCTGCCGCACATGGTCCCTGAACAGGGCAGACAACACGAAGCCCGAGGTCACCACCGTCAGACCTGCGGTCAGCAGGGTCACTAGCAGCAGGCGCTGGCGCAGGGAACGGAAGTTCAGCAAGCTCAATGTGACGCCCGGTGGTCAGTGAGCTGGCACGAGACGGTAGCCCATGCCACGAACGGTCTCGATGAGGTCAGCGCCGAGCTTGCGGCGCAGCCGGCCCACGAACACCTCCACGGTATTGGAATCACGGTCGAAGTCCTGGGCATACAGATGCTCGATGAGTTCGCTGCGAGACACTACCTGTCCCGCACGATGCATCAGGTAGGCCAGCAGCCGGTATTCGTGCGCGGTCAGCGTGACGGTGATCCCCTTGAGCGTCACCGTGCCGGTGCGCGTGTCCAGGGTGACGTCTCCTTGCTGAAGGAGAGGCGATGTCAGGCCGTGGGTGCGGCGAACCAGGGCGCGCAGGCGCGCTAGCAGTTCCTCGGTATGGAACGGTTTTGCAAGATAGTCGTCGGCTCCCGCGTCGATGCCGGCCACCTTTTCGTGCCAGCTATCGCGCGCCGTGAGGATCAGCACCGGCATGCTCAGGCCCTGGCCGCGCCACCGCTGCAGCACCGTCAGGCCATCGAGCACTGGCAACCCCAGGTCCAGCACGACGGCGTCGTAGGGCTCGGTGGCGCCGAGGTGCAGCGCCGCTTGCCCGTCGCCGGCCCCGTCCACGGCATAGCCGGCCTGCTCGAGCATCTGCTTGAGCTGCGACCGCAGAACGGTTTCATCTTCAACGAGCAGCACTCTCATGGCCGGCGCTCCGAGGCCGAGGCGGCGGAGGTTTTGGTCTCAGGCGCGGGACGTTGTCTGCTTCTGAGGACTGCTGCCGTCTTGGCGTCAACGTCCAGGCGAAGCAGGCGACCGCCGCTTTGCAGGAGTTTGAGCTCGTAGACCCAGCGCCCGTCCTCCCGCTCGAGCTCCACCTCCAGCAGCTCGCCGGGATGGCTGCGCTGCACCTTCTCCAGGACCTCCTGCAATGGCAGGACCTCCCCGGCCTTCAATGCAGCGCGGGCACGGTCGTGGTCGCTGCGGTCGTCGGCGTGGGCGGGCGACCCCACGCCAGCGCCTAGGCATAGAGCGAGAACGCTGGGGAAGACGACGGTCCGCAAGGTTGTCTTCATGGTGCAAGTGTCGGGCGTCGAAGCTGAACCGCGGATGAACGACCGATTCAGGAAGGGTTCAAGGGCTGGTTTCGATGATGGCTAAGTCAACAGGCGTGGGCCAGAAGGTGGGAAGTCCCTTCGTATTCGCTCGAGGCAAAGCCCACCGCGGTGGCACGTGGCTGGCTTGCCGGCTTCGTTCACCATCCACCTCGCGGGCCAAGCGCCAGCCCAGCGCTTGCAGTTCGGCTCAATCGTTGCGTGGCAGCTCTCGGGCGGCGAGGTCGGCCAAACCAGCCGCGGGAATCGCTGCGCAGCAGCAGTGGGTTTTCGCCAAGGCCATAGCGCCTCCGCGTCGTCAGCAGTTCACCACAGCGGCATTTCCCTCAAGTGTTGCCAAGCAGTACGAGCGAGATGATCCTCACTGGCTCAGTCCGCCAGCCACTTCAGGGCCTCGGCCGGCAACGCCAGCACTTGCGGCTGTGCATCGCGTCCGCTCAGTGCTGCTGCTTGATGCCCGTGACCATGGCACGAACCAAGGCCACGCGTTCCAGGCGGCCAAGCAACAGTGCGGCCATGGCGTGCAAGCCCGCACAGGCCAAGAGCGTGTTGGCCACGCCCTTATGCAGTTCTTCAAGCCACTCGTCGCCAAAGAAGGCGTCCAGTCCTTGCATCCAGCCGGTCAGGCCGAGCAGCAGCACGAGACCCATCAGCGCAAGCATCATCACGGCGCCGAGAGGGCTGTGCCCGACGTAGGCCTGAACCTGACCGCGCTGCATTGCTTGAAGCTGGTGCTGCAGGCGGGCCGGGGTGGGGAAGAAGGACGAGAAGCGGGCGTGACGGGTGCCGACAATGCCCCAGATGCCACGCACCAGGACGAGGGTGCACGCGGCATAGCCCACCCGGCGGTGGGCCAGCTCACCCTCCTCCAGCACCCAGGCATTGAGCACCACGCAAATCACCAGGCCCCAATGGGCCAGGCGAACGAGTGGGTCCCAGACGCGCACGGGTCGACGGTCGTGCGGGTCCAAGAACTCGCCCATGTCCCGGCGGGTCATGGGGCGCCTCGGTGCTGGAGAAGCGTGGGCTGACCGGTCACTTGCGCTCCAACTCGGCACCAGTCACGGGGTCGAAATAGATCTCGACTTTCTTGCCGTCTTTGTCGTGGCCGTAGATCTCATAGCACTGGCCCTTGCTGACCTTGAACGTCTTGATCTGGTAGCCCTGCTTCTCGACGCGGGCCTTGAAGTCAGCTTCCTTCATCCATTTGTCTTGCGGGGCGGTGCACGTGGGGCCTGCCCAGGCGGCGCCTGCCAGACCTGCGAGCAGGACGGCGAAGGTGGTGATCGATTTCATGGGAATGGTTTCCTGAGTTGAGGGGAAAGAGGACCCGCCGAGCCGCCATCGGGCGGGACGGCGGGTTGGTGGGTCAGTCGCGCTCGACCTTGGTGGCGTTGAGCACGCCGCCTTGCACCGTGCCCTTGATCTCAAGGAACTGGCCCAGCGCCAAGGAGCCGCTGTTCATACCCTTGAAGTAGGTGCTGGAGGCCAGGCGCACGGTCATGGTGTTCGTGGTGGCGGCAAAGCCTTCGAGGCTGAACACGCTGATGTCGATCTCGCCTGGGCGGATCGCGGTGATGGTGCCTTTGACCTCAACGATCTGGCCTTCCATGCGGCTGCTGTCGCTGGGGCTGGATGGGCTGGCGCTGACACCCGACGCAGGCACGGCGGCGGCGCAACTGCCCTCTGCATCAACGCGCGTCACGCGGAAGGCCCCAGCGGCGTCCAGGTAGCCCTTCACTTCAATCGGGACGCCCGTTGCCAGGCAGCTCAGCGAGGACTTCTCAAAACTGGCCATGGCCACGTCCACCGTCACGTTGCCGCTGGGCAGCGTGGCGCCGTAGCGTTGCGTGTAGGTGGGCCTGAACGTGACCTGGGTGCCGCTGACACTGACCACGCGGCCCTTGAGTTCGGCGTAGTCGCTGCGCACGCTGTCACCCGCCTTGGCTGCACCGTCCATTTCCACGGCCACCGCCGTCCAGCCGGTGCCGGCGGGCATCAGGTACACCTCCAGGCGGACGCCGGGCGTCACAGCGGCCAGCGTGCCGCGCTTGAACGCGGCGGCGCTGAGGTCCAGGTCCAGCACGCCGGTGGGGCCGCCCCAGGAGGCCGACGCCACGTTCAGAGACACGACATTCCCCTTCACGGCCGTGACCTTGCCTTTGACTTCGGTGGTGTTGCCCACACCGGTGGCACTGCGCTGTTTGACGACCCGTGCCGTGAACTGCACGTCGGTGCCTTGGCCTGCCACGGTGCCGTACACCTCCACGGTGTCATTCACGGTGGGTGTCCACGAACCGTTGAGGGGGGAAACAAAGCTGGTGTTGGTGTCCAGCACGAACACGCGGGTGCCCATTACACCCATGTCCACGGTCAGGCTGGTGGCGGTCACGGCCGTCACCTTGCCTTTCACTTCGGCGTTGCGGTGGTTCCAGCTTGCGTACTCGGTGCTGCTGGCCACGCGAGTGGCGGCGGTCAACGTGGTGCCTTGCAGCGTGAAGCGGGGCAGGTCGAAATCCAGCGCCAGCACGCCGGTGTTGCGATCCCAGGTGTCCAACTTGAAGCTCACGTAGCCCGACGTGAGGTTGAGCGTGACGTTGAGCAGGCTGCCATCGAGTTGCTGCAGTTGAGCCGCGGTGTCGGCGTAGACCCGCACGGCCACGGCGTCACCCGGCACTTGCGCGCCGGCGGCCCAGGTGCCGGCCTGGCGCAGTTGGCTGATGTTGAGCCGCTTGCTGGGCATGAAGCTCACGAGCTCGGTTTCCAAGCCGGCGGCATTGACAGCCACGACCTTGCTCACGCCGATCCACACCGCGTCGTAGTGCGCGCTGAAGTCATCGGTGAAGTACAGCGAGACCGCCGCAGCCTTGGGGCCGGGGGGCGTGGTGGAGGCTTGGCTGGTGGTGGCGGAGCCGCCGCCACCGCCGCAGGCAGCGAGGGCCAACAGCGTGGCCGCGAGCGCGAGCCGGTTCAGAGTGGGCTTGGGTGCAAACAGGCGCATGACGATTCCTGTGAATCAGTGGGGAAGTCAGGTTCGGAATGGACTGTCGTCATCCCGCCTGAAGTGCGCCTGAAGATCCCGCGCAGCCGGCGTTCAAGCCCGGCAACTTGTGTCACTCGATGTGAACGAGGTCACGTCAACGCCAGCGACCTGTTCAACCTGGAAGCCACTGCAGCGCCTCGGCCGGCAACGCCAGGCTCAAGCGCTCGCCCGGTGCGGGTGCAGTTGCCCCCGGCGGCAGGTTCAGCACCAGCGTTTGGTCGCCGGAGGTTTGCAGTTCCACGCAGGTGTGCGTGCGCCCCGGGTGGGCGGCGCGCACCTGGGCATTGAGGCGCCAGGCGTTGGCGGGCGTGTGGGCGCTGGCGATTTGCAGGGCGGCGATGGGGGCGATCCAGCAGCCGGTGTCGCGCCGCCAGGGCTCGGGGGCGCTGCGGGCGTCCAGTGGGTTGAAGGCGCCAAGGAAGTGGGCCACGCGCAGCGTGCGCGGGCGTTGCCACAGCTCGGCGGGTGGGCTGCATTGCTCGATGCGGCCGTCGAACATCACGGCCACCTGGTCGGCCAGCTCGAAGGCTTCGTCGCGGTCGTGGGTGACCAGCACGCAGCTCTGGCCCAACTCGCGCTGCAATTGCCGGAACGACCGGCGCAGCGGCACGCGGAAGGATTCGTCCAGGGCCGAGAAGGGCTCGTCCAGCAGCAGCAGTGAGGGGTGCGGGGCCAGCGCGCGCGCCAGGGCCACGCGCTGGCGCTGGCCGCCGGAGAGCTGGCCCGGGCGCTTGACGGCGTGTTCGGCCAGGCCGATGAGTTGCAGCAGCTCGGCCACCCGGGCCTGTTGTTGCGCGGCGGGCGCGTGGCGGGCTTGCAGGCCGAAGGCGATGTTGTCGGCCACGCTGAGGTTGGGGAAGAGCGCGTAGCTCTGGAACACTACGCCGATGCCGCGCTGCGCGGTGGGCAGGGCGGTCACGTCGCGGCCGGCCAGGGCCACGGTGCCGCCGTCCAGCGGCTGTAGGCCGGCGATGGCGCGCAGCAGCGTGGTTTTGCCGCAGCCCGAGCCGCCCAGCAGCGCCAGCACCTGGGCGGGCGGCAGGGCCACGTCGATGCCTTGCAGGATGGGCCGGCCACCGAGCGCCAGCCGGGCTTGATGGACTACGAGCGCGCTGGGGTTCGCCATGAAGTGAGCAAGTGAACGACCAGGCCGAGCCCGGTGGTGATGACGAGGCTGACGACGATGAGCGCCGCCGCGAGGTGGCCGTTGGCGCCGCGCAGGCCGTTGATGAGAGGCTGCAGCAGCTCCAGCGAGCCGGCCAGCAGCAGGTTGGCGATGGCGAACTCCATGGCCGCCGTCGTCCACGCGAGCAGACCGGCGGCGGCGAAGGCGGGCAGCAGCAGCGGCAGCAACACGCGCTTCAGCAGCAGGCTGTCGGGCGCGCCCAGCGTGCGGCTGGCGTCGATCAGCGGGCCGGCGTCCAGCTGTTGCAGCGCGGCCGAGAGGGTTTGGTGCACCAGCGGGAACAGCAGCGCGGCCAGCAGGCCCACGTAGACGAGGCGCAGGTCCAGCACATCACCCCAGCGGCCCACGAAGAGGTCCAGCGCGCCGATGGCCACCACCACCGGCGGGATGGCGTAGGGCAGCAGGGCGAGCGCGTCCAACAGGGCCTTGAGGCGCGGCGACGCGAGGTGCCCGGCCAGGCTGGCCGCGCCGCCCAGCACCACGGCCAGCGCGGCGGCGGCGCCGGAGATCCACACCGAGTTCCACGCCGCCCCGCGCACGCGCTCGTCGGCGGCCAGACCGGCCAGCCAATGCAGCGTGGCGCCCTGCGGCAGCAGGCCTTGGTCCCAGCGCTGGCTGAAGGCATAGGCGGCCACCGCCAGCGGCGGCAGCAGCACCAGCAGGGCCGCGGCCCAGAAGGCGAAGGCGGGCAGGCGCCAGGGACGGTTGGCGGACTTCATGCCGAACGCCTCCACCGGGCGGCCAGCCACCGGCCGCCCACGATCACGCCCAGCAGCAGCACGGCCATCACCAGCGACAGAGCGGTGGCCAGCTCGGGCTGCGAAAAGATGTCGCCACTCACCGCAGCGGCAATGCGCACCGCCAGCACCGGGCTGGCCGTGCCGGCCAGCGCAAACGGCGTGGCATAGGCCGCGGCGGCGTTGGCGAACAGCAGGCTGGCGGTTTCAATCAAGCTGGGTGCCAGCAGCGGCAGGCCCACGCGGCGCCAGAAGCGTGCGGGCGTGGCGCTGAGCGTGGCGGCAGCGTCCATCAGGGCCGGGTCCAGCATCCGCACGGGCGCCATCAGCAGCAGCAAGGCCAGCGGCACCTGGAAGGCGGTGAAGGCCAGCAACAGGCCGGCGTCGCTGGCCAGGTCCCAGCCCTGCAGCAGCCCGGCGCTGCGCGCCAGCGCGGTCAGCACGCCCTGGCTGCCCAGCAGCAGCGTGAGCGCCAGCGCCAGCGGCACACCGGCGAAGTTCGCGCCCAGGCCGGCCAGCACGGCCACGGGCTTCTCCCAGCGCGGGTGGGTGACGAGGTGCAGCGCCGCGCCCAGGCCCAGCACCAGGCCGAGCACGGTGGACGCCGCCGAAAGCGCCACGGTGCGGGCGACGGCGTCGAGGTAGAAGCGGTCGGCCCATAGCTCGTGCAGCGCGCAGGGGGCGCCGCCGGTGCTGCTCAGGCAGGCGTGCAGCAGGTCCAGGCTGCGCCAGCCCAGGGGTAGCACCAGCGCGGTGGCAAGCAGCACCAGCAGTGGCGTGGCCACCAGCCAGGCGCGGGTGAGCGTCAGCTGCATCCGAGGTGCTGGGTGATGAAGGGGCGAGTGCCCAGCTGCGTGCCAGGCCAGCCTGCCGGGGCGTCGCCGCCACCCTGGCGCGGCAGCCACACCAGCGGCACCTCGCGCTCCACCGGCAGCGGGCCGCCGTGCCAGTGGTCGGCGTGCATGCCGTGGTCGCTGGTCAGCAGCATGTCGTAGCCGGCGGCGTGCCAGCGCGGCAGGGCCTGGGCCAGGATCATGTCCAGCTTGCGGGCAGCCATGCTGTAGCCGCTGGACTCGCCGCCGTGGCGGTGGCCGGCCAGGTCCAGCCCCATGGGGTGCACCAGCAAAAAGTCGGGCGCGTGGGCCTGGCGCAGCGACTCGGCATCGGCCAGCAGGTGGGAGTCGGGGTAGTCGTCTTCCCAGTACCAGCGGGCGGCTTCGATCTTGAGCGCGGGCAGCGCGGCCTCGCGGTGGGCGAGGGGGTCGAACACCTCGCCGGCCAGCAGTTCGTAGAACCAGTGGTAGCCGGCCACGGCCGAGCGGCGGCCGGCGGCGGCGAGGTCGTCGAACACCGTGCTGCCGCAGCGCTGCCCGGCCTGCCCGTTGCCCAGAATGCCGTGCTGCAGCGGCGTGCGGCCGTTGATGACCGTGGCGTACAGCGGGCGCGACAGGCTGGGCAGCTCGCAGCGCAGCGTGCTCCAGTGCGCGCGGCCGGCTTCATGCAGGGCTTGCACGTAGCCCATGTAGTCGCGGGCGGCGTCGGCGCGCAGGCCGTCAACGAGAAGAAGAATGAGCTTGTTCATGCGGTGTGCTTGGCAGGTCGAGCGCCGGGCCGCTCCCAAGCCGGCCCGTTCTGGCGATGTGCTTGCGGCTCCATGCCGCAAGCATCGCCGTCCCCTTGGGCGAGGGGCAGGCGATTCATCCCAGCACCTCGCGTTGCCAGGCGCGCGGCAGCTTCTTGACCTCTTCCGTCCACAGCGCGGGCTTGAGCGCGCGGGCGGCGGCGTACTGGGCGGCGGGCAGCAGCTTTTTCTTGAGGTCGTCCGGCAGCGCGAGGTGGTCCACGCGGATGGGCCGGGCGTTGCCGCGGGCGAGGTTCAGCTGGCCCGCGTCGCTGAAGATGAACTCGCGCGTCAGGTCGCCGGCGTTGGGGCGCTTGGAGTGCTTGTTCAGCAGTGTCGTGTAGCCGCTGGTGATGCTGCCGTCGCTGGGGATGAGCACCTCGTAGTCGGCCGCGTTGGGCAGCTTGTCGCGGTAGCTCAGCGCGTTGAAGTCCCACATCAAAAACACCTCGGCCTCGGCACGTTCCATCAGCGCGGGCGAGGGGTCGGTGCTCAGCAGCTTGCGCGCTTTGTCGAGTTGCGCAAAGGCCTGAAGCGCGGGCTGCAGCTGCGTTTCGCTGCCGCCCAGGGCGTGGGCGGCGGCCAGCACCGTGGCGTTGGCTTGCGCGGCGCGGCCCACGGCGCCGATCAGCACGCGCGGTTGCACGGCGAACAGCGCCTTCCAGCTGCGCGGCACGTCCTTGACCAGCCGCTTGTTCACCGCGAAGGCGATGGTGCCGGTGTAGGCCAGCGCCCAGTGGCCGTCGGCGTCTTTGGCCCAGTCGGGCACTTGTGCCCAGGTGCTGGGCTTGTAGGCGCGCGTGAGGCCCCGGGCCTTGGCGATGGCGCCGAACTCGAAGCCCACGTCGCCGAGGTCGATGCTGGCGTTGGCGCGCTCGGCCTCCATCTTGGCGATTTGCTCGGCGCTGCTCATGTCGGTGTCCACATGGGCGAGGCCGTACAGGCGCTGCAGGTCGGCCCAGGTGGCGCGCCAGTTGGCCCAGTCGTCGGGCATGCCCACGCTGGTGACGCGGCCCTCGGCGCGGGCTGCTTTCTCCAGCGCGCCGGGTTGGGCGGTGGCCATGGGCGCGAGGCCCGCGCCGGCCAGGCCGACGAGGACGTGGCGGCGGCTGAGGTGGTAGTTGAGATTGCTCATGCCTTGGGCGGGAAGCGGAGTTGGTCCAGGCTCAGCCGGTGCTGCAGGCGGGTGTCGCCCTTCACATCGCGGATGCTGAGTTGCAGCGTGGGCACGGGGGGGGAGAAGTCCAGGTCCACCAGGCCGAAGTTGAGGCCGGCGTACACGCTGCCCACGCGGCGCGCGTTGGGCGTGGGGATGTCCCACACCTCGGTGAGGCCGCTGCTGGTGAGGTCCCACAGCGGGTAGCTGGCGGGCGTGTCCCAGCGGGAGAGGTCGGCGTAGTGCATGTCGCCGCTGACCACCACCACGCCTTCGGCGCGCTTCTCGCGGATCAGGTCCACCAGGCGCTGGCGCTCCAGCGGGAAGGTGTTCCAGCCCTCCCAGCCCGTGCCCTCGGCGGCCAGCTGCACGCTGGAGCACAGGATGCGCACGTCCGCCGGCTCGGCCAGGCGATCGGCCAGCCAGGCCCATTGCGCCTCGCCCAGCAGTGTGGCGGCGGGGTCGAGGTTGGGCACGTACCAGCCCTTCATCGCGCCGCCACTGAGCTTGGCCTTGGCGTACATCGCCGCGTAGCCTTGCTTGAGCGAGGGGTCGGCCACCAGGGGGGTGCGGTTGAAGCGCAGGTCCAGCATCAGCAGCTGCACCGTGCGGCCGCCGCGTTCGATGCGGTAGGCCTCGTAGATGCCGGGCCGCGTGCGGCGGGGGGAGTCGGCGGGCTCGTTCCACTCATCGCAGAACAGCTGTTGCGACAGGGCCTTGGACGCGTACTCGCCGCCCACGTCGTCGTCACCGAAATCGTGGTCGTCCCAGATCGCGAGGTGGGGCACGTCGCGGCGGAAGGACTGCAGCGCCTCGGCCTTGCGGAACTCGGCGTAGCGCTGGCGCAGGGTGTCCGCGTCTTTGGCGTCGGCGTAGAGGTTGTCGCCCAGGAACAGGAACAGGTCCGGCCGCGCGGCCCGCACTGCGGCCCAGATGGGCTGCGGCTTGGACTGCTTGGCGCAGGACCCGAAGGCAATTCGCAAGCGCTGTAGGGGGTGGGCGTGCGTGGCGTCGGCCGGCGCGGGCAGCGCCAGCGAGCGCGAACCGAGGTTCGCACCCGCCTGCGCGCCCACGCCCGCCGCGGCCAGCCCGGCTGCCAGCATCCACTGGCGGCGGTCGAGCCCGGCGGTCGTCGTCATCAGAGCTTGCCCGTGAAGGTGATGAACACCTGACGCGGCGTGCCCTGCAGCAGGGTCTGGCTGTCGCCGCTGTTCACGAAGCCGTTGCTGCCGATGGTGGCGATGTACTTCTTGTTGGCTAGGTTGGTCACGCCGACCTGCACGCTGCCTTCGGACAGCACGCCCAGCGACTTGGTGCGCACGCCACCGCTCAGGTTCACCAGCGTGCGGCCGGGCACCGAGGCGTCGTTGAGGTAGCTGAAGTAGCGCTTGGACATGTAGTCCACGCCCAGGTTGCCGAAGCACTGGCCGTCGTCGTAGCTCAGGATGCTCTTGACCATCTGGTCCGGCGCGTCCACCACGTGCTTGCCGGCGGTGGCGACGGTGGTTGTCTGGTTGCTGGCGTTCTTGCTGACCACGTCGTCCTGGTAGGTCGAGCGGCTCAGGCTCAGGCTGTTGTACCAGCTCACGCCGGGCATCAGGCGCAGCGACAGCGCGCCTTCCAGACCCTTGGTGCGCACGCCGCCCACGTTGCTCAGCACCGTCGGGTTGCCCTGGATGCCCGAGCCTTGCGTCACGCCCAGCAGGCGGTCCTTGAAGTCCACGACGTAGGCCGTGACGGCGGCTTCGTACAGCTTGCTGGTGGTGCGCCAGCCGCCTTCGAGGTTGGTGGAGGTTTCGGGGCGCAGCGAGCCCTTGATCGCGTCAAACCCGGCTTGCGTGGTGGCGAACGGCGTGGTGCCGGTGGCCGTGCCCTGGTAGGCGCGCATGTTCTTGGAGACGCTGGCGAACAGCTCGTCCGTGCGGCTGAGTTGGTAGTTCAGGCCCACCTGCGGCAGGAAGCTCTTCTTGGCGGTGATGCTGCCGGCCGGGCCGGTGCCGATCTGGCGGTTGGCATCGATCGTGGCCTTCAGCGACTTGAAGCCCGCGCCCAGCGTCAGGCCCGGGGCCAGCTCCACCGCGTCTGACAGCGAGAACTGGTCCGTCTTGGTGGTGAAGGCGTACTGCCACTGCGTGAAGAAGGGGTTGCTCGGGAAGTCGTACACCGAGGGCACGGCGTTGGCCGAGGTGGCGTAGAAGCGGCGGGCCTGGTCGAAGTCGTTGTTCTCGTGCCAGACCGAGGCGCGCAGCTGGTGGCCGGCCATGTCGTACTCCAGCGTCGCGCTCACGCCGTTGCGCTTGATGGCGTACTCGGTGGTGCGCAGCGCCACGGGCGTGCCGTCCGGCGAGGCGGTGTAGGGCGTGAACCAGAGGCCGCGGCCGTCGTTCTTGTGGTGGTAGACGGTGGTCTTGAGGCTGAGGTTGTCGGCCAGCTTGGCGTCCAGCGTGGCACCGGCCAGCGTGTCCTTGCGCAGGCCGGAGCCGGCGTAGTAGGCGTCATCGCACTGGGCGGTGTAGGGCTTGCCGGCCACGTTGCCGCAGTAGTCCTGCGAGGCCTTCACGGCCGCGGCGAAGTTGGGGAAGAAGTTGTCCCAGTTGTAGCCCAGGCGGTTGATCATTTCCAGGGACATGTCCTGGTAGTCGACCTCGCGGCGGTTGGAGGTGTTGAGGAAGGCCGACAGGCGGCTGGCGCCGAAGTCCTTCACGTACTTCAGGTTCACTTGCTCTTGGCGCTGCTGGCCCTCGCCGCGCCACTTGTCGGCCACCTGGCGGGTGTAGCTCAGGTAGACGGCGCCGAGTTCGCTGGCGCCACTGTCCAGGCGCACGAAGGTGCGGCTGTTCTTCTCGCTGCCCAGCGTTTGCGAGGCTTGCAGACCGAAGGTTTTGGCCGGGTCGGCCGAGTAGAACTGCAGCGTGCCGCCGAGGTTGCTGGAGGAGGGCGTGTCCAGCGAGCCGGTGCCTTGCGACAGGTCGGCGCGGGCCACGTTCTCACTGCTGATGGCGCGGCTGATGTGCAGGCCGTTGAGGTTGCCGTAGCTCATGTCGCCCAGGGGCACGCCGTCCAGCGTGAAGCCCAGCTGGTTTTGCGAGAAGGCGCGCACCGTGAAGCGGGTGGACCACTCGTAGTTGCCCAGCGGGTCGGCCGACTGGAAGTTCACGCCGGGCAGGCGCGACACCGTGGCCAGCGGGCTTTGGCCGGCGGCCGCTGCGGCTTCAAAGTCGGCCTTGGTGAGGCCTTGCACCGAGCGGATCTGGCCGCGGCCCAGCGTCACCGTGACGCGTTCGAGCTCCTGGGTGTCGGTGGTGCTTTGGGCGAAGGCCGGGGCGGCCGCGAGGGCTAGGCCCAGCAGGGCGGCGGCGGTGGCCACGGGGGTAAAAGCGTGAACAGCAGAACGCATGGTGTGTGGAAGCTTGGAGGTGACGGGGCTGCCGGCGCGAGGGCCGACAGGCGGCGTTGGAACGGGCCGCAATGTCACAAAAGTCCACGACAGTTCGACGACAAAAACGTGTCTGCGGCGCGAATTCCACAAACTTCCACAAGCGCCCCCGGATTCACACAAGCGCCACACGCCGCTGCTCCACTCCTCGCGCATTGCTGCTTGCCGAGTGCCTCTCGCCCATGTGGGTTGCCGAACGTCACCGCCTCATCCTTGCGCTGCTGAACACCCACCAGGGCCTGACCACCGAGCGCTTCGCCGAGGCGCTGGGCGTGTCCCGCGAGACCGTTCGGCGCGACCTCATCGAACTGGAGCGCAGCGGGCAACTGGCCCGCGTGCACGGCGGGGCCGTGGCCGCTGCGGCCGGCAGCCCTCCGGAGCCGGCGTATGCCGAGCGCGCGGCCCTGCGGCAGCAGCAAAAGCGAGACATCGCGCAGCAAGCCGCCGCGCTGCCCGCGCCGGGGCAAACCTGCTTTCTGGACGCCGGCTCCACCACGCTGGCGCTGGCCCAGGCACTGGCGCCGCGCGACGGGCTGATCGTCATCACCAATTCGCTGGACGCCGCCATGGTGCTGGCCTGCCACCGCCACCACGAGGTGCGGCTGCTGGGCGGGCGCCTGGAAGACGACGTGCCTGCCACTTACGGTGAACAGACGGCCGCCGAGATCGCCCGGCTGCGCGTGGACTGGGCGTTTGTGTCACCGGTGGCGCTGGACGCCGTCAATGGCGCGATGGACTACCTCTGGCACGAAGCCACCGTGGCCCGCGCCATGCTGGGCCGCGCGCGCCGCCGCGTGGTGCTGGGGGATGCCAGCAAGCTGGGCCAGGCCAGCCGTGTGCAGATCTGCTCGCCGGTGGAGGTGGACGTGCTGGTTACCGACGCCGGCGCCGACCCGCAGGTGCTGGCCGCGCTGGCGGCGGCCGGGGTGGGCGAGGTGCTGCAGGCGCCCGCCCTGCCACACGCGGCCGAGATTCAGCACGCCGCCGAGGTTCAGCGCGCGGCGTAGGGCCCGGTGCGCAATGCGTCGGCCACGCCCTTGCGGTTCTGGGCCAGCGCTACCAGGCTGAAGTGGATGTGCCCACTGCCGGGGCTGAGGTGCCGCACGCCGTCGATCTGGCCCAGGATTTCGTCGGGCATTGAGCTTTGCGCGCTGGCGTCGATGCGGCTGGTGAACAGGCCGGACTGGACGGGCCGGTCCAGCGGGTTCAGCGCGCGCCAGGCCTGCAACAGCGCATCGAACGCCTGGGCGGTTTGCGCGCGGCCAGTACAGCTGCGGGGCGAGGTAGTCCAGCCAACCCTCGCGCAACCTGAGTTCCACGTCGGCAAACAGCTTGTCGTACTGGCTGAAGCCGCTGATGCCCAGCAGCCGGTATCCGTGCGCGGTCAGCGTGACGGTGATCCCCTTGAGCGCGACCGTACCGGTGCGCGTGTCCAGGGTGACGTCTCCTTGCTGAAGGAGAGGCGATGTCAGGCCGTGGGTGCGGCGAACCAGGGCGCGCAGGCGCGCTAGCAGTTCCTCGGTATGGAACGGTTTTGCAAGATAGTCGTCGGCTCCCGCGTCGATGCCGGCCACCTTTTCGTGCCAGCTATCGCGCGCCGTGAGGATCAGCACCGGCATGCTCAGGCCCTGGCCGCGCCACCGCTGCAGCACCGTCAGGCCATCGAGCACTGGCAACCCCAGGTCCAGCACGACGGCGTCGTAGGGCTCGGTGGCGCCGAGGTGCAGCGCCGCTTGCCCGTCGCCGGCCCCGTCCACGGCATAGCCGGCCTGCTCGAGCATCTGCTTGAGCTGCGACCGCAGAACGGTTTCATCTTCAACGAGCAGCACTCTCATGGCCGGCGCTCCGAGGCCGAGGCGGCGGAGGTTTTGGTCTCAGGCGCGGGACGTTGTCTGCTTCTGAGGACTGCTGCCGTCTTGGCGTCAACGTCCAGGCGAAGCAGGCGACCGCCGCTTTGCAGGAGTTTGAGCTCGTAGACCCAGCGCCCGTCCTCCCGCTCGAGCTCCACCTCCAGCAGCTCGCCGGGATGGCTGCGCTGCACCTTCTCCAGGACCTCCTGCAATGGCAGGACCTCCCCGGCCTTCAATGCAGCGCGGGCACGGTCGTGGTCGCTGCGGTCGTCGGCGTGGGCGGGCGACCCCACGCCAGCGCCTAGGCATAGAGCGAGAACGCTGGGGAAGACGACGGTCCGCAAGGTTGTCTTCATGGTGCAAGTGTCGGGCGTCGAAGCTGAACCGCGGATGAACGACCGATTCAGGAAGGGTTCAAGGGCTGGTTTCGATGATGGCTCCGTCAACCCCAAGGACGACCATGACCTTCAAGCCATTCCTCTTGCCGCTGCTCATCCTGGTCACGCAGGCGCCGACCGCTCAAGCCCAGGCGACGACACCGGCTCAACTGCAAAAGGCCTATGAAGCAGCAGCGGGTTCGGCTGCCCAGGTCGAGCGTGGACGCGTCTTCTTCACGAGCAGGCACGGAGCTGAGTGGTCCTGTGCGTCTTGCCACGGCCAGTTTCCCACCGGGCTGGGAAAGCACGCGGTGACTGCGAAGCCCATCGACCCGCTGGCACCGGCATTCAACCCCAAGGCCTTCACCGACGAGCGTCGCGTGGAGAAGTGGTTCCGCCGCAACTGCAAAGACGTGGCACAGCGCGAGTGCACACCCGGCGAGAAGGCCGATGTGCTGGCCTGGCTGCAGACGCTTCGCTGAACCAAGGAGATGCCCATGCGCCTCAACAAGACTCGAACGCGGACAGCGCTGGTCCTTTCGACGCTGCCACTCGCCCTGGCCTGCCACGCTGGTGAACACGAAGGCGCAGGCCGTATCGCATGGCCCAAGACCTACGTGCTGGAGTGCGCGGCCTGCCATGTGGCGTACCCGCCCCAGATGCTGCCCGCCGCGTCCTGGGCGCGATTGATGGGCGGGCTGGACAGGCACTTCGGCACCGACGCCTCGTTGGACGCGCGGGACGTCCAGCTACTGGGCCGGTGGCTGCAGGAGAACGCTGACCTGCGTCCGGCCACCTCAGCCCCGCCGGAAGACCGCATCACCCGCACGGCACGGTTCGAGCGCAAGCACCGCCAGATCGAGCCGGCGACCTGGCGACTCCCCAGCGTCCGCTCGGCCGCCAACTGCATGGCCTGCCACACCGGCGCCGACAAGGGCCAGTACAGCGAGCACGCCTTGCGCATGCCCGAGGGCCTCAGCGCGCGCCAACGTGCGGCATGGGACGACTGAACCGGATGCAAGGAGCACCACATGACTTCTACGACCTCTTCCATGGCCCGGGATGCTGCCGGCTCAACACAGGCCGCCCGGCCCACGCGGCTGATGATTGACGCGCCTGTTCGGGCCTTCCATTGGCTCTTCGCGCTGAGCTTCGCGGGCGCCTGGCTCACGGCCGAGTCCGAGCGGTGGCGTGACCTGCATGTGACGCTGGGCTACGCTTTCGCAGGCTTGCTGCTCTTCCGACTGGTCTATGGCCTCGTCGGTCCCCGGCAAGCGCGCCTGGCCTTGATGTGGCACCGTGTGTCTGGGGTGGGCGACTGGCTTCGAAATGCCGGAGCCGGACGTGTCGACCTGTCCCGCGCCGCCACCCTCGGCATGGGGGCTGCGATGCTGTTGCTGATGGCCATCGCGGCACCCCTCGTGCTGTCTGGCTATGCGGGCTACGTCGAGTGGCTGGGCATGGAGGACGCGATGGAAGAGGTCCACGAGTTTTTCGCGAACTCGGCTATGGCCCTGGTAGCAGCCCACTTGGCGCTCATCGTGCTGCTCTCCCTCCTGCGTCGCCGCAATCTGGCCACTCCGATGTTGACCGGTCGCACACCAGGGGCAGGTCCTGACCTCGTCAAGGCCAATCGCGCCTGGCTGGCTATCCTGCTGCTGGTGGCATACCTGGGGTTCGTCGGCTGGCAGACGCTTCAGGGCGACTCCGGCGGCACGCCAACGACTCAAGCCGAGCGACGCGGCGGCCACCACGACGACGATTGAGGTCAGGTCCGTCGGTGCAGAAGGGCCACCGCGGACGTGCACCAGCCCCAGGTCGTCAAGGCCAGCACTGCGGCTAGTGCCAGCAGAGCGAGCGACGGTGCCGTGAACTTGAAGAGCGCGGCGACCTGGGGAACACCGAGGGCCAGAGCCAGCAGCGCGCCCGTTCCCAGAGCGATCCAGCGGAAAGCGGTGTTCACCTCTCTCGGTCCGCTGCCAGACGCGGCCCATGCCCGATTCGCCTGGATCAGGCCCAGGTTGCCCAGTACCAAGACGGCAAATGCGACCGTGCGCCCCGCATCGGCGCCAGCGCCCCACCGCTCACCAAGCACGTACCCGGCCAGCACTGCCACCAGCAGCCCGGCGCCTTGCAGCAGGCCCAGCCGGACCAGTGCGGCGTCGAACAGTCGAGCCTCGGGACGGCGGGGCGCCTGTTGCATCGCACCGGGCTCCAGAGCCTCGGCTTCGAAGACGATGGAACACGCCGGGTCGATGACAAGCTGCAGGAACAGGATGTGCGCCGGCATCAGGATCAGCGGCCAGCCCATCAGCAGCGGCGCCAGCGCCAGGCCGATGATGGGGAGGTGCGCCGCCAGCACAAAGGTGATGGCCTTGCGCAGATTGGCATACACCCGACGGCCGTAGCGGATGGTGGTGACCAGCGAGCCGAAATCGTCGTTCAGCAGCACGAGGTCGGCCGCCTCGCGGGCCACGTCGGTGCCGCGCCCGCCCATGGCTACTCCGATATGGGCCGCCTTGAGGGCCGGGGCATCGTTGACCCCATCGCCCGTCATCGCCACCACATCGCCCCGCGCCCGAAAAGCCTGCACCAGGCGCAGCTTCTGCTCTGGCCGTACGCGGCAGAACACCTGGGTGTCGTGCAGTCGCTCGGCCAGGGCTGTGTCATCCAGCGCATCAAGCTCGGAGCCAGTGAGATGTCCACCATCGACGTTCAGCCCGGCTTGCCGTGCAATGGCCAGTGCCGTGGCCGGATGATCCCCGGTAATCATGGCCACGCGGATGCCGGCAGCGCGGCATTCGTTGATGGCTGCGGGCACCTCGGCACGCACGGGGTCTTGCAAGGCGACCAGCCCGACGAACTCGAAGTCGAAGTCGTGCTGGATGGCGGGCAGGGCCTCGGTCGCGAACATGGCGCGAGCCACACCCAGCACACGCAAGCCATCGGCGGCCAGGGCGGCCACCTGAGTTGCGACGTGCTGCTGTTGTTCGGCGGGCAGATGGCAGAGGTCGACGATGGCTTCAGGCGCGCCCTTGGCCGCCACCAGCAGCTCACGCCGGTCGGGCGAGCGCCACACCCGCGACATTGCCAGCAGCTCGCGCGACAGCGGGTAGTCAGAGACCAGTGTCCAGTCCGCATGCAGGTGATCCGAGCCCTGCAGCCAGTGCCGGCCGGCGGTGCCGATGGCCGACTCCATCGGGTCGAACGCGCGGCGATGGCTGGACAGCACTGCGTATTCCAAGACGGGATGGAAGGCATGCCCCATGGCGTTGATGGGCTGCTCCCCCAGTTCGAACGCCGCACCATCCACCCACAGGCGGCGCACTTCCATCTGGTTGCGGGTCAGCGTGCCGGTCTTGTCGACGCAGAGCACTGTCGTCGCGCCCAGGAGCTCAACGGCAGGAATGCGCCGGGTCAATACCCTTTCCCTGGACAGGCGCCACGCGCCGAGACCGAGGAAGATGGTGAGCACGACCGGCAGTTCCTCCGGCAGGATGGCCATGGCCAACGTGAGACCGGCCAAAAGCCCGCCGAGCCAGTCGCCGCGGCTGAGCGCCCAGCCCACGGCTAGCAGGAGCGCAATCAACGCACCGGCCACCGCCACGCGCCTGACGATCTGCGCGGTCTCCCGCTGAATGGGCGTCTCGTCCATGGCGATGCCACCCAGCGAGGCGCCGATGCGGCCCAGCGCACTGCGGGGGCCGGTGGCTATAACGCGCCCCTGAGCCGTGCCCTGAGTGACGAGCGAACCGGAGAAGCAGAGATGTTGCGGTCCCGCGTCCCCAGCATCAGCGGCTTCAAGGGCCTGCTTCAGCACCGGCTGGGATTCGCCCGTCAGCAGCGACTCGTCCACCGTCAGGTAGCTGGCCTCGAGCAGTTCGATGTCGGCCGGCACGCGGTCACCCTCGGCCATTAGCACGATGTCGCCGACCACCAAGTCCTTGCCCGGGACGCGCACCGGAGCGCCATCTCTCAGCACGAGCGCCCGAGGGCTGGACAGGTCGCGAAGCGCGTCCAGCGCAGCCTGGCTGCGGCGCTTCTGCACGAAGGTCATCACGATGACCACCCCGACGAAGCCGAGCAGCATCAGAGCTTCTTGGCGGTCACCGAGCGCCAAGTAGATGACGCCACAGGCCACAAGCAGCAGGAACATCGGCTCGCGCACGACCTCCAACAAGAGCTGAACCGCACCGGATTGCGAGGCGGCAGGCAGCTCGTTCGGGCCGTCGCGCTGCAGCCGCGCTGCTGCCTCAGTGGAGCTGAGCCCGGTGAGCGAGTTCATCCCGCTCAGCTCGCGGTTGCGGAGGCGGTCTCGTGGTCGCCATCGGGGCGGCGCCACGGGTCCACATGGGTCATGAGGTTCAGCACGCGGTGGCGCTGCATGACCCGACGACGGGCTTCGACGGCGATGTCGTGACCGGCTTCGACTGTGAGCGTGGCGTCGACCTCGATGTGGGCGTCGACCACCACCATGTCGCCCATCTTGCGCGTGCGGATGTCATGCACACCCATGATCCCCGGCGTCCCGGCCAACGTCTGGCGGATGGCGGCCACCTCTTCGTCATCGACGGCCCGGTCCATCAGGTCGTGCAGCGCGTCCCAGCCGAACTCCCAGCCCATCTTGGTGACCATGAAGCCGACGATGGCGGCCGCAATGGGGTCCAGGATGGGGTAGCCTGCCAAATTGCCGATGATGCCCAAGCCCACCACCAGCGACGACGCCGCATCAGAGCGCGCATGCCAGGCGTTGGCCACCAGCATGCTCGACTTCACTCGCTTGGCCACCGCCAGCATGTAGCGGAACAGCAGTTCCTTCGCAATCAGCGCGCCGAGGGCCACCCAGAGGGCTGCCAGGTGGACTTGCGGAATGGCCTCCGGCTGCTCCAGCTTGACGGCGGCCGACCACAGCATGCCCAGCCCGACGGCGAGCAGTATCAGCCCGAGCACCAGCGAAGCGGCGGTTTCATAGCGATGGTGGCCGTACGGATGGTCTTCGTCCGCGTCCTTCTGACTGTGATGGTTGGCGAATAGCACCACGAAGTCGGCGATGAGGTCGGACAGCGAATGCACGCCGTCGGCGACCAGACCCTGGGACTTGGTCAGGACACCCGCAACGATCTGCGTGGATGTGAGCGCCAGGTTGACCACAACGCTGACCCAGGTGCTGCGAGAAGCGGCGACTGCGCGCTCTGCGGTGGTGTGCTCGGTGGATTCGGAGTCTTCGCTAGGGGGGAAAAGGTCGGTCACAAATGCTCCCATCGTTGGGCCGCCTTCGCAGCGTTAACCGCTCAGGATAGTTCGCTGCTCCTGAATGCCGGATGAACGGCCTCCGGCACACAGGACGCGCGAAGAGGTGACCTCCCGTTTGACCGTCCGCGGATGGCGCAGCAGTCAACGTTGTTTCTCAGTTCGAGCCATGCAGCTCAGAGCGCTGCAAGCATCACTTCAGAATCCGAAGCCTGATCCCGCACCCAGAAGCGTTGCAACGCCCAATACGGCAAAGATGGCCGCGGCGATGGAGTGCACCAGCTTCATCGGTATCCGGTTTGCGAGCTTGTCGCCGATGAACACGGCCGGCACATCCGCCAAGAGCATCCCCAGCGTGGTTCCGATGACCACCAAGATCGGATTGGCGTAGTGTGCAGCCATCGCCACCGTGGCAATCTGCGTCTTGTCGCCCATCTCAGCAAGGAAGAAGGTAATCAGCGTGGCACCGAAGACGCCGAAGCGCTTCGCGACCTGCGTTTCTTCTTCCTCGATCGCGTCGGGAATCAACGTCCAGATGGCCATGCCGATGAACGAGGCCCCCAGCACCCAACGGAGGATTTCAGGTGACACCGCTGAGGTGATCCAGGCGCCCAAGGCGCCCGCAACACCGTGATTCACGATGGTTGCGCACAGGATGCCGGCGATGATGGGCCAGGGCTTCTTGAATCGCGCGGCCAGGATGAAGGCCAAGAGCTGGGTCTTGTCGCCAATCTCGGCGAGCGCGACGACACCAGTTGAGACGAAGAGTGCTTCCACGAACGTTCCACGGCCGGTTCCAAGACGAATGACCACAGCGCGTCCCCGGCCAGTGCGGAGGCGATGTGGTCAAAGGTCTTGCCAGGTCGAGAAACTGCTGACGCCATGGCCTGCGGGCCAAGTGTGTTGACGTCACCCCCTTCGAGCGAAGGGCGGCTACTCCCCAATGACAATCCCATTGTCGCTTGAAATCTGATGCGCAGCCCCGGCGCCATCAGGCTGTTCTTCGTGAAGTCGCGGATACATAGGGACGCTTTCGCCGTCATTGCGCCGTTAGAGCCACTTCAGTTCAGATATGGGCGAAGTACCTAAGCCACCTCGTCGATTTCTTCCTTACGCTGCTCGGGCGTGACACCATCCGCCGCGACGTGCTCACGCAGTTGGTCGCCAGAACTTGCGCCGGCAAGTCAGCCACCGCGCCTGGAATGGCCGCAACCCACCAACGACCGGTCTCGGTGAATGCGCCTGCTCAGGCTTCGGCACTCGGATGACTCATTTCAGCCTGTTGTAGCCATTGCTGTTGTGTCGCCCCAGGCATGCCAGTCGATACTGAATCGCCCCGGGTTCCGCGGAGGCCCGTTGGTTTAAGTCAGACGGTCGCGGCC
>CAXDTK010000029.1:0-30042 GCA_963992225.1 uncultured Comamonadaceae bacterium
GATAGGAGTCCGTCTCGTGGGCTCGGAGATGTGTATAAGAGACAGGGCTATGCCTACTACGTGCAGGCCGGCGCCTTCACCCGCCCCGAGGAGGCCGAGGCCCAGAAGGCCAAGCTGGCCATCCAGGGCTTCACCGCCAAGGTGATGGAGCGCGAGCAGGCCGGTCGCACGGTCTACCGCGTGCGCCTGGGCCCGATGGACACCCGCGACGGCGCCGAGGACCTGCAGCGCAAGATTGAGGGTGCCGGCTTCGAGGCCAATCTCGTTCGTGTACAACGCTGACTCCCTGTTCCGCCTGACTTGTCTGAAGGATCTGCCGCCATGAAGCGCCGCGATTTCTCCGCCCTGCTCGCCACCGCACCGCTTGCCGGCGCCACCGGCCTGGCCGTCGCCCAGGGCGGCCCCATCGAGGGCCGCCAATACACCGTGCTGCCCCAGCCGCTGCCCACCGCCGCCGGCAAGGTCGAGGTGGTGGAGTTCTTCTGGTACGGCTGCCCGCACTGCTACGCCTTCGAGCCGCAGATCGAGGCCTGGAGCAAGCAGCTGCCCGCCGACGTGGCCTTCCGCAAGGTGCACGTGGCCTTCCGCGCCAACGTCAAGATCCACCAGCGCATGTTCTACGCGCTCGAAGCCCTGGGCAAGGAAGCCGCCACCCGGCCGGCCATCTTCGCCGCCATGCACCAGCAGGGCCAGCCGCTGGACGACGTGAAGAGCCAGGCCAAGTTCCTGGCCAACCTGGGCGTGGACGCGGCCAAGTACCAGGACGCCTACAACTCCTTCGGCGTGCAGACCAAGTGCACCCAGGCCGAGAAGCTGTCCGAGGCCTACCGCATCGACGGCGTGCCCAGCATCGGCATCGCCGGCCGCTTCCTGACCTCGCCCAGCCTGGCCGCCGCCGGCCAGCGCCTGCCCGAGCACGAGCTGGGCCAGCGCGCGCTGCAGATCAGCGACTTCCTGATCAACCGCGCCCGCGGCAAGGCCTGACCGGCCCGGCCCGCGGCCGCCGCGGGCCGCCTCCCCCAAGTTGACGGCTGGGAAAGGCTCAAGACGGCAGCGCGCCCATAGAATGGCCTGCAACTTCCGTGCCGCCATGCTTCAGCGTCTGCCCCTCCTGATCGCCCTTGCCCTTGCCGCCGGCCCTGCGCTGGCGGAAAAGGCCGACCGGCTCAAGCCCATGGTCTTCACGGCCGAGAAGCAGGGCCGCATCGACAGCGTCAACCAGCGCACCGAGCTGGTGGGCAACGTCATCATCACCAAGGGCAGCCTGCTGCTGAAGGCCGAGCGCGTGGACGTGCGCGAGACGCGCGACGGCTACCACCAGGCCTTCGCCAGCGGCGTGCCCGGCCAGCCGGTCAGCTTCCGCCAGGCGCGCGACAAGCCCGGCGAGAGCATCGAGGGTGTGGCCGACCAGCTGGAATACGACACCCGCACCGAGACCGTCCGCTTCATCGGCAACGCCACCGTGCGCCGCATGCGCGGCACCGCCGTCGATGACGAGGTGACCGGCGCGGTGATCGTCTACGACAGCCGCAGCGAGGTCTTCACGCTGGAGGCCGGCAGCGCCTCGCCCAACCCCAACGGCCGCACCCGCATCGTCATCATGCCCAGGCCCGAGGCTGCCGACGCGCCGGCCTCGGCGCCCGCGCCGGCGTTGCCGCTGCAGCCGTCCACCACGCTGTCGCCGCGCAAGCCGTCATGAGCGACACGGTGCCAGCCAGCCCCGCCTGCGGCAGCCGCCTGGAAGCCGAAGGCCTGGCCAAGAGCTACGGCGTGCGCCGCGTCGTCAAGGACGTGCATGTGCGCGTGGACTGCGGCGAGGTGGTGGGCCTGCTGGGCCCCAACGGCGCCGGCAAGACCACCAGCTTCTACATGATCGTGGGCCTGGTGCGCTCCGACGCCGGCATCATCCGCATCGATGGCGCCGAGGTGCAGCGCCTGCCCATCCACGCCCGCGCGCGGCTGGGGCTCTCCTACCTGCCGCAGGAGGCGTCGATCTTCCGCAAGCTCACGGTCGAGCAGAACATCCGCGCGGTGCTGGAGCTGCAGCAGGACGAGCGCGGCAAGGCGCTGTCCAGGGCGCGCATCGACGAGCTGCTGAACGGCCTGCTGCACGACCTGTCCATCGACGGCCTGCGCGACAGCCCGGCCCCCGCGCTGTCCGGCGGCGAACGCCGCCGCGTCGAGATCGCGCGGGCGCTGGCCACGCAGCCGCGCTTCATCCTGCTGGACGAGCCGTTCGCCGGCGTCGACCCGATCGCGGTGCTGGAGATCCAGCGCATCATCAGTTTCCTGAAGGGCCGCGGCATCGGCGTGCTGATCACGGACCACAACGTCCGCGAGACGCTGGGCATCTGCGACCGCGCCTACATCATCAGCGAGGGCGCGGTGCTGGCCGAAGGCACGCCGGACGAGATCGTGGCCAATGCCGAGGTGCGCAAGGTCTACCTCGGCGAACATTTCCGCATGTGAGGATGGTCAGCCCCTCGCCCATGCTCGCGTCGCTGCACGCGAGCGAGTCTGGTCGGTCCCCCGAGGGGACGGCGCTGCACGCGGACGTCGCGCCATGAAGCAGACCCTGCAGGTCCGCCTCAGTCAGCATCTCGCGCTGACGCCCCAGCTGCAGCAATCCATCCGGCTGCTGCAGCTGTCCACGCTGGAGCTGCACCAGGAAGTCGAGCAGATGCTGGCCAGCAACCCGCTGCTGGAGACGGAGGAGGAATTCACCGTCAGCACGCCCGAGCTGGCCGCCAATGCGCCGGCCGAGGTCGGCAGCGAGGCGTCCGCGGGCGAGTCGGACAGCGGTGGTGACGTGGCCGAGGCGCCCGAGCTGAGCGGCGAGGACTTCGGCGGCACGGAACGCGAGGACTGGGAGAACGGCACCGAGCGCGACGACTTCGACGGCATCCGCGAGCTGCCGTCCAGCAGCGGCACCGCCAGCGGCGACGACGACGGCGAGCGCGAGAGCCAGGAGTCTGCCGAGGTCACGCTGGCCGAGCACCTAATCCAGCAGCTGGCGGGCCTGAGCCTCAGCCCCGAGGACCGCGCGGCGGTGCAGGTGCTGATCGAGTCACTGAACGAGGACGGCTACCTCGAAGACCCGCTGGAGGAGCTGGCCGCCTCGCTGGCCGACGACGAGGACGACCGCGAGGCCGTGCTGGACGCGCTGCGCATCGCGCTGCGGCTGCTGCAGAGCCTGGAGCCGGCCGGCATCGGCGCCAAGGACCTGTCCGAATGTCTGGTGCTGCAGCTGCGCCTGCTGGCCGGCAGCCCGGCCCAGGCCATCGCGATCCTGATCTGCAAGAGTCATCTGGAGCTGCTGGCGCGCCGCGACATGCGCCGCCTGATGGCCGAGACCGGCGCCGACGAGACGCTGCTGCGCGAGGCCCAGGCGCTGATCACGCGGCTGGAGCCCAAGCCGGGCCGGCGCTTCGCGGCGGGTGCGGCCAGCGCCATCGTGCCGGACGTCATCGTGCGCAAGGTGGGGCGCGAGTTCCGCGTGATGCTCAACCCCGAGGTGGCCCCCAAGCTGCGCATCAACGAGCTTTACGCCAACGCGCTGCGCGCCACGCGCGGCGGCATCAGCAACTCGCCGCTGGGCGGGCAGCTGCAGGAGGCGCGCTGGTTCATCAAGAACATCCAGCAGCGCTTCGACACCATCCTGCGCGTCAGCCAGGCCATCGTCGAGCGCCAGCGCGGCTTCTTCACGCATGGCGAGCTGGCCATGAAGCCGCTGGTGCTGCGCGAGATCGCCGACGAGCTGGGCCTGCACGAATCCACCATCTCGCGCGTAACGACGGCCAAGTACATGGCCACCAGCTGGGGCACGTTCGAGCTGAAGTACTTCTTCGGCTCCGGCCTGAGCACCGAAGCCGGCGGCGAGGCCAGCAGCACGGCGGTGCGCGCGCTGATCAAGCAGTTCGTCGCCGCCGAGGACATCAAGAAACCGCTGTCCGACAGCGCGCTGGCCGCCATGCTGGAGGAGCAGGGCATCCAGTGCGCGCGCCGCACGGTGGCCAAGTACCGCGAGGCGATGAAGATCGCCCCGGCCAATCTGCGCAAGGCGCTGTAGGCCCGTCGACGGTCGGCCAGCGCCGCGACACAGCGCGCGCAGACGTGAAAGGGGCCGACCCGACGGGCCGGCCCGACGAGCGCGAACCGCTCAGCGCGGGGTGCCGCGCCGCACCAGGTTCACGATCGCCAGCAGCACGATGGCGCCCAGCAGTGACACGCCGAGGCCGGCGAGGCTGAAGTCGTTGCTGTTGATGGTGCCGGTGCCCAGCATGGGCGCCAGCAGCCAGCCGCCCAGCATGGCGCCGATGATGCCCACGACCACGTTCAGCACGACGCCTTGTTGGCCGTCGGTCCGCATGATCATGCTGGCGACCCAGCCGATCAGACCCCCGACGACAAGCCAGATGATGAAATTCATACCGATCTCCTTTCAGTTGGGACGAAGCAATCCGCGGGCGCTCGGCCGGCAACGGTGTAGAAATTGCACCTCCGCCAGCCGGCCACTCCATGCCTAGCGACCGCTGAACCGGCCACGGCAACCGGCGCTCCCGCTTCGTCACTCCTCCGCCTCTCCCGCCCGGCCGCTGCGCCAGGGTGGCCGGTGCGGCACCGGCACGGCGACAATCCGGCCGGTGAGCCTGCCCAACAAACTGTCCCTCTTCGTGTCCTGCCCCGGTGGCGTCGAACCGCTGCTGGAGGAGGAGCTCAAACGCTTCCTGCCGCCCGGCGTGCGCAGCAAGGTGGAGGTGCTGCGCGGCGGCTGCGGGCTGCAGGGCAGCCTGGATGACGCCATGCGCATCAACCTCGAGAGCCGCCTGGCCCAGCGCGTGCTGATCGAGCTGATCGAAGGCCCCTACCGCCATGACGACGACCTCTACGCGCTGGCCCGCCAGGTCGAGTGGCGCGACTGGATCACGCCGCGCCACACCATCCGGGTGGACACGGTGGCCCAGCGCTCGCCGCTGAAGAGCCTGAACTTCGCCACGCTGCGCATCAAGGACGCCATCTGCGACCACCTGCGCGAGTTCTCCGGCGAGCGCCCCAGCGTGGACACCCACTCGCCCGACCTGCCGGTGCTGATGCACGTGGGTCCGGAGCGGGCCGCGCTGTATGTGGACACCTCGGGCGAGCCGCTGTTCAAGCGCGGCTGGCGCGTCGACAAGGGCGATGCGCCGCTGAAGGAGACGCTGGCAGCCGCCATGCTGGCCGCCGCCGGCTGGCGCGGCACGGCCGAGCAGGGCGGCGCGCTGCACGACCCCTGCTGCGGCTCCGGCACCATCCCCATCGAGGCGGCGCTGATCGCCTGCGACTCGGCACCGGGCCTGACACGCCGCTTCGCCTTCGAGCGCCAGATCCCCTTCTCCACCCCCGCCATGAAGACCGCCTGGGCCGCCATGACCCAGGCGGCCCGCGCCCGCATCCACCCGCCGGCCGTGCCCATCTACGCCAGCGACGTGGCCTTCCGCATGGTGGACTTCGCGCGCCGCAATGCCGAGCGGGCCGGCGTGGCCGCCTACATCCAGTTCAACGGCGGCGACGCGCTGGAGCGTCCGGCCCCCCAGCTGCCCGACGGCATGCCCGGCAGCATCGTGATGAACCCGCCCTATGGCGAGCGCATCGAGGTGCGCGGCAAGGCGGCCATGTCGCGTGACGCGCGCGGCTCCGAGGAGCTGGACGCGGGCGACGACTTCTTCCCCCGCCTGGCCGCGCACTGGAAGCGCCAGTACACCGAGAACCCCGCCGGCTGGACGGCCTGGATGCTCAGCCCCGACATGAAGCTGCCCAGCAAGATGCGGCTGAAGGAGTCGCGCCGGGTGCCGATGTGGAACGGCCCGATCGAATGCCGGCTGTTCCGCTTCGACCTGGTCAAGGGCTCGGCACGCAAGCCGGAGGCCGCCGCGGGCTGAGCGGGGCGCGGCGCAGCCGATGGCGGCAGCCGTTCAGCGCGCGCGCCGCCGGACCAGCGTCAGGCCGGCCAGCGCCGCCGCGCACAGCCCGAGGGGCAGCAGGCTGGCCCAGTTCATCCACTGCCAGCCGCCGGTCGTCACCAGCGCGCCGGAGGAGAACGCCGTCAGCGTCATCGTCGCGTAGACGCCGGTGTCCAGCAGGCCCTGCGCCCGGGTCTTTTCCTCCGGCCGGTAGGCCTGCGTGAACAACGTGGTGCCGCCGATGTAGAGGAAGTTCCAGCCCACGCCCAGCAGCAGCAGCGCGCCGAAGAAGTGCGGCAGGTCCTGCCCCGACAGCGCGAGCGCCACGCAGCCCAGGTTGAGCCCCACGCCGGCCCACATCACCGGCAGCACGCCCACGCGGCGGATCAGCGGCCCGGTGAAGAAGCTGGGCACGAACATGCCCAGCACATGCCATTGCAGCACCAGGCCGGCGTCGGCGAACGGCAGGCCGCATTGCGCCATCGCGATCGGCGTGGCGGACATCAGCAGGTTCATGACGCCGTAACCGAGCGCACTGGCCGCCAGCGCCACCAGGAAGACCGGCTGGCGCACCAGCGCGGCACTCGGGCGGCCGCCCGCGCCGGGGGCCGGCTGGACCAGCGGCGGAAAGTCGATCAGCGAGATCAGCACCAGGCCGGCCAGCGCAACGCCGATCAGCAGCAGGTAGGCGCCCGCGAACGGCACCACCAGCAGGTTCTTGCTCGCCCCCGCCAGCCAGGGCCCCAGCAGCGCGCCCAGGCAGCCGCCGCCCAGCACCCAGGAGATGGCGGCCTCGCGCCGCGCCGGCGCGACCAGCTCGGTGGCCGCGAAGCGGTAGAGCGCCGCGTTGGCCGTGTAGTAGCCCGCGCACAGCGTGGCCAGCACGACGCCCCAGAACTGCTGGTGCAGCACGCTCCACAGCGCCAGCGCACAGCTCGCCATCGCCACCCCGAGGCCGATCTCGAAGGCGCGCCGGCGGCCGAACCGCAGCTGGTGCCGGCCCACCAGGCGCGCCATCAGCGCCCCGCCGGCCACATAGGCGCAGATGGGCAGCGTCGCCAGCCAGGGCCGCGGCGCCAGCGCCAGGCCCACCAGGCCGTTGATGGCCATGAAGCAGATGTTGTTGGTCAGGAACAGGCCCTGGGCCAGCACCAGCAGCGCGAGCTTGCGGTTCATCCCCGGCTCGCCCCGGCGTGGGGGCGCGGGCGGGTCACGCGAGCGCCAGCCAGGACAGCACGGCCAGCGGCGCGGTGTCGGCGCGCAGCACGCGCGGGCCCAGCGTGACGGCGGCGAAGCCGCGCGCGCGGGCGGCGTCCTCCTCGGCGTCGCTGAGGCCGCCCTCGGGGCCGCTGAGGAACAGCGCGCGCGGCTGCGTGAACGGCGCCAGCGGCACCGCGGCACGCGGGCTCAGCAGGCCGCGCCATTCATCGCCCGCCGGCGCGGGCAGCGCCGCCAGCCAGGCCGCCAGTGGCAGCACCGGCTCGACCCGCATGGGCACCGTGCGGCCGCTCTGCTCGGCCGCGGCAATCGCCACGCCCTGCCAGTGGGCGCGCTTCTTGTCGGCGCGCTCACCCGCCAGGCGCAGCACCGAACGCTCGGCCACCAGCGGCTGCAGCGCCGCGGCGCCCAGCTCGGTGGCCTTCTCCACGACGAAATCCATGCGGTCGTTGGCCGGCATGACGACGGCCAGTGTCACCGCGCGCGGCAGCTCGCGCTGCGGCGTCGCGGCGGCGATGAGCTTCACGCGCACCTCGTTGCGGCCCATCGCGGTGACCTCGGCCTGCCACTCCGGGCCGCTGCCGTCGAACAGCGTCAGCGCATCGCCGGGCTGCAGGCGCAGCACCTGCACATGGCGGGCGGCGCCGGGCGGCAGCGCGAGGTCGCCGTCGGTGGCGACGAGGGGGGAGTCGACGAAGAAGCGAGGCACTGCGGGGCGGCGGGCGGGCGTGGAAGCCCGCCAGTGTCCCAGATCAGCGCAGGCCGAGCGCCTCGCGCACGGCGGCCGCGGCGGCGTCGCCCTTGGCCTTCTGCACCCGCTCGACGAACTGCAGCGCCAGCGCCTGCAGCGCCGCCAGGCTGTCCGCCCGCTCGACCTCCAGCGCGAAGGCATAGCCCTTGAACGGGCCCAGCAGCTTGGTGGCCTCGCCGCTCATGTAGGTGTAGAGCGCCGCGCGGTCCAGCAGCGTCGAGCCGCCCGCCGCGGGGGCCGGTGCCGCGGCAGCGGGCGCGGCCGGGGTGGCGGCGGCAGGCGGGATGGTGGCGGCAGCCGAGGCCGCAGGCGCCGGTGCCAGTGGCTGGCCGGCCGCGTTCTGCGGCGCCACCAGGCCATGCTGGCGCAGCATCTGCAGGTCTTCCGGCGTGGCGCCGGCGACCAGGCGCAGCCATTCGCCGGCGGGCTTGGTGGCGTCCAGCATCAGCAGCAGGTTGCGCGCGGCGCGCGACAACGGCAGGGCCCGCGCGCGGATCTCGGCGCGGCCGGCATCGGTCTTGGAATGCAACAGGTCGAGCACGGTGGCAGCCTCACCCACCGACGGGGGCGCCGTCGGCAGGCCGGTTCAAGGAACGGCGATCAGGTCTTGTTGCGCAGTTCCCTGCGCAGCACCTTGCCCACGGGGGTCTTGGGCAGGTCGGTGCGGAACTCGACGATCTTGGGCCGTTTGTAGCCGGTCAGGTTGGCTTCGCAATAGGCCCGCACGTCGGCCTCGGTGATATTCGGGTCTTTCTTCACGATGACCACCTTCACCGCCTCGCCGGCCTTGGCATCGGGCACGCCCACGGCCGCGCATTCCAGCACGCCTGGCATCTGCGTTAGCACGTCCTCGACCTCGTTCGGATACACGTTGAAGCCGCTGACCAGGATCATGTCCTTCTTGCGGTCGACGATCTTGAAGTAACCCTGTTCATCGACGGTGCCGACGTCGCCGGTGCGGAAGAAGCCGTCGGCCGTCATGACCTTGGCCGTCTCATCCGGCCGCTGCCAGTAGCCGGCCATGACCTGCGGGCCCCGGATTGCGATCTCGCCCGGCTGGCCCATGGCCACCTCCTGGCCGTCGTCGTCCAGCAGCTTCAGCTCGGTCAGCGGCAGCGGCAGGCCGATGGTGCCGGTGTAGGCCTGGCTGTCGGTGGGGTTGCAGCTGGCCGTGGGCGAGGTCTCGGACAGGCCGTAGCCCTCCACGATGGGGCAGCCGGTCTTCTCCAGCCACAGCTTGGCCGTGGCCTGCTGCACGGCCATGCCGCCGCCCACCGAGATGACCAGCCGGCTCCAGTCCACCGAGCCGAAGTCGGGGTGGTTGGCCATGGCCATGAACAGCGTGTTGACCGCCGGGAAGCTGTGGAAGCGGTGTTGCGCCAGTTCCTTGAACATGCCCGGCAGGTCGCGCGGGTTAGGGATCAGCACGTTGGCACCGCCCATGTGCATGGACAGCATCATGTTCGTGTTGAAGCCGAAGATGTGATAAAGCGGTAGCGCGCAGATGGTGACGATCTGCTCGCCGGCCGGGATCTTCTTGAGCGCCGGCTGGTACCAGGCCTCGCACTGCAGGATGTTGGCCACCAGGTTGCGGTGCAGCAGCACGGCGCCCTTGGACACGCCGGTGGTGCCGCCGGTGTACTGCAGCACGGCGATGTCGTCCGGGCCCAGCTTGGGCGCGCGGTAGGTCAGGCCGCGGCCCTTGGCCAGCGCGTCGTTGAAGCGCACGGCGCCAGGCAGCTCGAAGGCCGGCACCATCTTCTTGACCTTGCGCACGACGTAGTTGACCAGGCTGCCCTTGACCAGCCCCAGCATGTCGCCCATCGCGGCCAGGATGACGTGCTTGGTCGGCACGTTCTGGATCACCTGCTGCAGCACCGAGGCGAAGTTCTCGATGATGACGATGGCCTTGGCGCCCGAGTCGCGCAGCTGGTGCTCCAGCTCGCGCGGCGTGTACAGCGGGTTGACGTTGACCACCACATAACCCGCCCGCAGCACGGCGGCCACGGCCACCGGGTACTGGAACAGGTTGGGCATCATCAGCGCGACGCGGTCGCCCTTCTCCAGGCCCAGGCCCTGCAGGTAGGCGGCGAAGGCGCGCGAGGCCTCGTCGACCTCGGCGAAGCTGAGGCGCTTGCCCATCATCAGATAGGCGGGCTTGGCGGCGTTCTTCTTGAACGAGGTGTCGAGCAGGTCGACCAGGCTGGGGTAAAGCGACGTGTTGACGTTGCGCGGCACCTCGGCCGGGTAATGCTTCAGCCAGATCGGCTCCATGGCCTTGTCTCCTTTTTGCTTGGCGCGGATTCTGACCGATGGCTGACGGCGATCCGGTCAGGGCATTCGATAGCGCCTCTATTCAACGGCCTTGAGCATGTCCTCGACCACCTTCTTCGCGTCCCCGAACACCATCATGGTCTTGTCCATGTAGAACAGCTCGTTGTCCAGGCCCGCATAGCCCGCGGCCATGGAGCGCTTGTTGACGATGATGGTCTTGGCCTTGTAGGCCTCCAGGATGGGCATGCCGTAGATGGGGCTGCCCTTGACGTGCGCGGCCGGGTTCACCACGTCGTTGGCGCCCAGGATGATGGCCACGTCCGCCTGGCCGAACTCGCCGTTGATGTCTTCCATCTCGAAGACCTGGTCGTAGGGCACCTCGGCCTCGGCCAGCAGCACGTTCATGTGGCCGGGCATGCGGCCGGCCACCGGGTGGATGGCGTACTTGACGGTGATGCCGCGCTCGACCAGCTTGGCGGCCAGCTCCTTCACCGCATGCTGGGCCCGCGCCACGGCCAGGCCGTAGCCCGGCACGATGACCACGCTCTCGGCATTGCCCAGCACGAAGGCGGCGTCGTCGGCGCTGCCGCTCTTGACGTTGCGCTGTGCGGTGCTGCCGGCCGCGGCGGCCGTGGCGTCACCGCCGAAGCCGCCCAGGATGACGTTGAAGAACGAGCGGTTCATCGCCTTGCACATGATGTAGCTCAGGATGGCGCCCGAGCTGCCCACCAGGCTGCCCGCGATGATCAGCATGGGGTTGTTCAGCGAGAAGCCGATGCCCGCCGCCGCCCAGCCGGAATAGCTGTTCAGCATCGAGACGACGACCGGCATGTCGGCCCCGCCGATGGGAATGATGAGCGTGACGCCCAGCACCAGGCCGAGGGCCACCACCAGCCAGAACGCCAGCGGCGACTGGCCGGCGAAGAACATCGCGCAGAAGGCCAGCGCAGCCACGCCCAGCAGCAGGTTCAGCCAATGCTGGCCGGCGAACTGCACCGGCGCACCCTGGAACAGCCGGAACTTGCTGCCGCCCGACAGCTTGCCCCAGGCGATGACCGAGCCGGTGAAGGTGACCGCGCCGATGAAGGCGCCCAGCGCCAGCTCGATGCGGTTGCCGCCCGGGATGAGCGCGCTGCCCTTCTCGGCGATGCCGAAGGCCGACGGCTCCACCACCGCGGCCACCGCGATGGCCACGGCCGCCAGGCCGATCATGCTGTGGAAGAAGGCCACCAGCTCGGGCATCTTGGTCATCTCGACCGTCTTGGCCCGCCAGGCGCCGTAGCCGCCGCCGGCCACCAGGCCCAGCAGCACCCAGCCCAGGCCGGTGGCCGAGCCGGCCAGCTTGACGATGAGGGCTGCGGTGGTGAACGCCGCGATGGCCATGCCCACCATGCCGAACAGGTTGCCGCGGATGGAAGTCGTGGGGTGCGACAGGCCCTTGAGCGACTGGATGAAGCAGACGCTGGCGATGAGGTACAGCAGCGTGACCAGGTTCATGCTCATCACGCGCCCTCCTTCGTGGCTGCGGGCTTCTTGTCCTTCTTCTTGAACATTTCCAGCATGCGGCGCGTGACGAGGAAGCCGCCGAAGATGTTGACCGCGGCCAGCGCCACGGCCAGCACGCCCATGCCCTTGGCGAAGGGCGTCTCGGTCAGCGCGGCGGCCATCATGGCGCCGACGATGACGATGGCGGAGATGGCGTTGGTGACGGCCATCAGCGGCGTGTGCAGCGCGGGCGTCACCGTCCAGACGACGTGGTAGCCCACGTAGATGGCCAGCACGAAGATGATGAGATTGATGATGGTGTGATCAACCAGTTCCATGGTCAGGCCCTCGTCACTTGTCCGTCTTGCGTCACGCGGCAGGCCGCGACGATGTCGTCATCCAGCGGCACGTGGAACGTGCCCTCCTTGGTGATGACGAGCTTGAGGAAGTCCAGCACGTTGCGCGCGTACAGCGCCGACGCATCGGCCGCGACCAGCGCCGGCAGGTTGGTCTCGCCGACGATGACGACGCCGTGCTTGACGACCGTCTTGCCGGCCTCCGTCAGCGGGCAGTTGCCGCCCGCCGGGGCGGCGATGTCCACGATCACCGAGCCGGGCTTCATGGCCTTGACCATGTCCTCGGTGACCAGCACCGGCGCGGCGCGGCCGGGGATCAGGGCCGTCGTGACGACGATGTCGGCGGCCGCCACGCGCTTGGCCACCTCGGCCTTCTGGCGGTCCAGCCAGCTCTGCGGCATGGGGCGGGCATAACCGCCCACGCCCTCGGCGGCCTCCTTCTCCTCGGCCGTTTCGTAGGGCACGTCGATGAACTTGGCGCCCAGGCTCTCGACCTGCTCCTTCACCGAGGGCCGCACGTCGCTGGCCTCGATGACGGCACCCAGCCGCTTGGCCGTGGCAATGGCCTGCAGCCCCGCCACGCCCACGCCGAGGATGACCACGCGCGCCGCCTTCACGGTGCCGGCCGCCGTCATCAGCATGGGGAAGAAGCGCTGGTAGCGGTCGGCCGCGATCATCACGGCCTTGTAGCCGGCGATGTTGGCCTGGCTGGACAGCACGTCCATGCTCTGGGCGCGCGTCGTGCGCGGCGCCGCCTCCAGCGCGAAGCTGGTCAGGCCGGCCTGGGCCAGCGCCGCCAAGCCGTCGCGGTCGAAGGGGTTGAGCATGGCCACCAGCGCGGTGCCGGGCTTCATCAGCGCCAGCTCGTCCGCGCCGGGGGCGCGCACCTTCAGCACCAGCTCGGCGGCCAGAGCCGCGGCCTGGTCGACGATCTGGCAGCCGACGGCTTCAAAGGCCGCATCCGTGACGCTGGCGGCCACGCCGGCGCCGCTTTCAATGCGCAGCGTGTGGCCGGCGGCCTTAAGCTTCTTGGCCGTCTCTGGCGTCACGGCCACACGTGTTTCTCCGGCCGCGCGTTCGCGCGGAACACCGATCTGCATGGGGTCTCCTCCTCGGGCAGTGCGGGCCAGCTTACACAATGCTTGCATCCGCCCACTGCGGGAATTCCTAGGAGGTCTCATGACTGCCACAGACCGGTTTCGTCCCAGCGTGACTGTCGCTGCCGTGATTGCGAACGCCGGGCGCTACCTGCTGGTCGAGGAGGACACGCCCGAGGGCCTGATGCTGAACAACCCGGCGGGCCATCTGGAGCAGGGCGAAAGCCCCATCGAGGCCGTCGTGCGCGAAGCGCTGGAGGAGACGGCGCGCCACTTCGTGCCCGAGCATTTCCTGGGCGTCTACCTCGCCCGCTTCCTGCGGCCGGCGAAATTAGAGGACGTCACCTATGTGCGGCTGGCTTTTTCGGGCCAGGTGGGTGAAGCCATCGCGGGCCGGGCGCTGGACCGGGGCATCCACCGCACGCTGTGGCTGACCGAGGCCGAGCTGGCGGCCTGCGCCGACCGCCACCGCAGCCCGCTGGTGCTGCAATGCGTGCGCGACCACGCGGCCGGCCGGCGGCTGCCGCTGGAGGCGGTGTTCGCGCATGCGTCGCTGCAGCAGCCGCAGGCCAAGGCCTGAGGCCCGGCGCATGGCTGCCGGTGGACGGCTGCCATACTGGACCGGCACCTGCACCGCTGGAGTGACCTCGCCATGAGACCTGCCGCCGCCCTGCTTGCCCTCGCGCTGGCCCCTGCGGCCTGCAGCCACCTCGATGCCGCACAGCCCATGGCCATCACGCCCGGTCAGGCCTTCACGCTGGCCGTGGGCGGCACGGCGGTGCTGGCCCGCCCGGCCGTGCGGCTGGGCTTCGACAGCGTGGTGTCCGACTCCCGCTGCCCGCAGGGTGAGCAGTGCGTCGTGGCCGGCGAGGCGGTGGTGCGCATGTGGTCGCAGGCGGGTGAGCTGCCGCGGCAGTGGCATGCGCTGCACCTGGGCAGCGCGCGCACCGCACCGCGCATCCAGGGCCTCGCGCTGACGCTGACCGCGCTGGCGCCGCCGCCCGTGTCCGGCCAGACGACGGTGCCGTCCGCCTACCGAGCCACCTTCATGCTCGTCGACGACGGCGGCACCGAGCGCTGACGGTCGGCCTCGGTCGTTGCCTGCCACAGGACCGGCGCGGTGCGGGCCCCCAGTTCTGGTGGCTGGCCGTCCCCAGCCTTGAGCACGCGCGCCGCGCCGGCTGGTGGAACCATGCGCCGCACCGGCCGCTCCGGTCGAACACCCTTTCAGGACCGCGCATGCTCCCCCTTCCCCGACTCCTCACCGCCCTGGCAATGGCCGCCGCATCGGCCGCCTCGCTGGCCGCGCCAGTCGTCTACACCTCCTCGGCCACCTTCCTGGCCCAGTTGCAGCCCGGCGCCTACACCGAGGGCTTCAACGGCCTCGCCGAGGCCCCGCCGGTCGACTTCAGCAACGGGACCTATGCCTACAGCCTGTCCGCGCCCAGCGACCTTTACAGCGGCGGCGAGTTCATCGGCACCAACCAGATCGACGAAGCCCTGACCATCAGCTTCACCAGCGGCAACGTCAAGGCGATCGGCGGCAACTTCTTCGCCACCAACATCTCCAACGATTTCCAGGCCGTGCTGATCAGCCTGCTGCTCAGCGACGGCAGCACCGAGAGCTTCACGCCGGCCACGCTGGCGGACAGCTACCGTGGCTTCGTGTCGGACAGCTTCATCACCTCGCTGGTGATCAGCGGCCCCGGCGCCTCGCTGTACGCCAGCCTGGACAACCTGACCGTCGGCACGCTGGCCGCAGCCACGGTGCCCGAGCCGGCAAGCCTGGCGCTGGTGGGCTTGGCTATCGCCGGCCTGGTTGTCACGCGACGCCGCGCCGCCTGATCACGCGCCGAGGCGGCTGCCTCGGCCCCCTTCATCGTCGAGTGCGTCGAGCGGCCACGAGCCGCTGCCAGGAGCTTGCCATGACCCGTCAATCACTGCGTCTTTCCCTGCTGACCCTGTCCCTGGGGCTGGCGTTCTCGGCCCAGGCCCAGGAGCGGCCCGGCCTGAGCGGCCAACGCGACGCCCTCGCCCGCATCGCGGCCGACACCGGCGGCACGCCGGAGGTGTCGCTGCATGACAGCACGGGCGCGGCCCGTTTCGTGCGGCTGCCGCGCAGCAGTGCGGCAGCCCGGATGGCCGCCCAGAGCCGGGGCCGCGCCATGACCGACACCGCGCGGCAGGAGGGGTCGCGGCAGTTCCTGCGTGCCTATGGCGGCCTGTTCGGCATCGGCAACGCGGACGAGGAGTTGGGCGGCGCCCGCATCACGAAAGACCGCCAGGGCGGCACCCACATCAGCCACAAGCAGTTCTACAAGGGCGTGCCGGTGTTCGGCGCGGAGCTGAAGACCCACTACGACGCCAGCGACAACCTGGTGGTGGCCAACGGCACCTTCGTGCCGGGCATCGAGCTGGACACCACGCCCCGGCGCTCGGCCGACGAGGCCGGCAGGATCGCCATGACCCGCGTGGCCACCGACCTGGGCCGCCCGGCCCGGCTTTCGGCCGCCCCGCCCACGCTGATGGTCTACCGTCAGGGCCTGGCCCAGGGCGTGGAAGGCCGCAACCACCTGGCCTGGCAGGTGGTGGTAGGCAACGGCGTGGACGTGCGCGACTTCGTCTATGTGGACGCCCACTCGGGCAAGGTCATCGACAAGATCGCCGGCATCCACGATGCCAAGTACCGCCGCGCCTACGACAGCCAGGGCGCCACCGCGCCCGGCCCCAACTACCCGGCCGCGCCGTTCTGGGTGGAGGGCCAGGCCTTCCCCACCGGCAACACCGAGGCGGACAACATGATCGCCGCGTCGGCCGAGGTCTACGAACTGTTCAAGAACGCCTTCGGCCGCGACTCCTTCGATGGCAAGGGCGCCACGATGGACTCCATCTTCAACCGCGGCAACGGCTGCCCCAACGCGTCCTGGAACGGCACGCTCATCTCCTTCTGCCCCGGCACCACGACCGACGACATCACCGCGCATGAATGGGGCCATGCCTACACCGAGTACACCCACGGCCTGATCTACGCCTGGCAGCCCGGCGCACTCAACGAGGCCTACTCCGACATCTGGGGCGAGACGATCGACCGGCTCAACGGCCGCGGCGGCGACATGCCGGATGCGGCCCGCAGCCCCGGCGCCTGCACCACGGCCACGTCGCTGCCGCCGCAGGTCAGCATCACGTCGCCGGCGTCCATTGCCGGCACCAAGGCTGCCGGGACGGCTGCCTGGGGGCCCAGCAGCTTCTCGGTCAGCGGCAGCCTGGCTGCTGCCCCGGACGTGCTGGGCTGCGCGGCGGCACCGGCCGGCTCCCTGGCCGGCAAGATCGCGTTTGTCGAGCGCGGCACCTGCGGGTTCAGCGTCAAGGCGGTCAACATGCAGGCCGCAGGGGCCATGGCCATGATCGTCGGCAACAACCAGGGCGGCACCACGGTCAGCAACATGTCGGTGACGGCCGGCTTCGACAGCACACTTCCCTCTCTGATGGTGTCGCAGAACGACAGCACCGCCATCAAGGGCGTGCTGGCAGGCGGCGTCTCGGCCACGCTGGCGCGCGGCGCCAAGGGCACGGACTCCTCCGTGCGCTGGCTGATGGGCGAAGACTCCAGCGGCTTCGGTGGCGCCATCCGCGACATGTACACGCCCACCTGCTACGGCCATCCGGCCAAGGTGTCCGACACCCAGTACAGCTGCGGCCCCAACACCCAGGCGGGCGACTGGGGCGGCGTGCACATCAACTCCGGCGTGCCCAACCACGGCTATGCCTTGCTGGTGGACGGCGGCAGCTACAACGGCCAGACCATCACGGCCATCGGCCTGACCAAAGCGGCACACCTCTACTTCCGCGCCCAGACGGTCTACCAGGGCCCGGCCAGCAACTTCGCCGACCATGCCGACGCGCTGGAGCAGTCCTGCCGCGACCTGACCGGCATGAACCTCAACGACCTCAAGACCGGGGCCATCTCGGGCGAGGTGATCAGCGCCAGCGACTGCGCACAGGTGACCAAGATGGCCGTGGCGGTGCAACTGCGCACGCCGCCCAGCCAGTGCAACTTCCAGCCGATGCTGGCCAAGTCGCCACCGCCGCTGTGCCCGTCGGGCACGCCCACGGCGCTGCTGTCCGACAGCTTCGACGGCGGCCGCCGTGCCGGCGTGAAATGGGTCGTCACCCATGCCGGCGCCACCGGTGACTTCACGCCGCGCGACTGGGGCGTGGTGACCCGCCTGCCCAACCGGCCGGGTTATGCGATGTTCGCGGCCGACTACACCGGCGGCACCTGCGCGCCGGGCGGCGACGAGACGGGCCTGCAGCGCCTGGAAAGCCCGGAGATCACGCTGCCCGTGGGTGCCACCACGCTGCGCCTGACCTTTGACCACTGGGTCGCCACCGAAGCCGGCTACGACGGCGGCAATGTGAAGGTCAGCGTCAACGGCGGTGCCTGGAAGCTCGTCGCCGCAGCGGACTTCCTCTACAACCCCTACAACGCCACCCTGCTGACCGCCGCGGGCGGCAACTCCAACCCGCTGGCTGGTCAGCCGGGGTTCTCGGGCAGCGACAGCGGCTCGGTCAGCGGCTCCTGGGGTCGCTCCATCGTCAACCTGGGCGCCTACGCGCAGCCGGGCGACAAGGTCAAGCTGCGCTTCGAGCTGGGCAACGACGGGTGCGGCGGCAGCTTCGGCTGGTACCTGGACGACGTCATGGTCTACCGCTGCACGCCCTGACCGGGGCCACAGGGGCCGGACAGCGTCCGGCCACGACACGACGGGCGGCCAGTGGGGCGCCCGATTCTTTGCACGCGCAGCCACCTGCAGCGGCAAAGCCGGCTGCCGGCCGGCGCAGGGCCGGTTTGGGACAATCGAGCCCATGAGTTCCGAGAAAAAACATCGAGTGGTCGTCGGCCTGTCCGGCGGCGTCGACTCGGCCGTCACCGCCCACCTGCTGAAGCAGCAGGGCCACGAGGTGATCGGCATCTTCATGAAGAACTGGGAAGACGATGACGACGACGAGTACTGCTCGACGCGGCAGGACTTCCTGGACGCGGCCTCGGTGGCCGACGTGCTGGGCATAGAGATCGAGCACGTCAATTTCGCGGCCGAGTACAAGGACCGCGTGTTCGAGAGCTTCCTGCGCGAGTACCAGGCCGGCCGCACGCCCAACCCCGACGTGCTGTGCAACGCCGAGATCAAGTTCAAGGCCTTCCTGGACCATGCGATGCGGCTGGGCGCCGAGAAGATCGCCACCGGCCACTACGCCCGCGTGCGTGAAGTCGACGGCGAATTCCAGTTGCTCAAGGGCCTGGACCCGCTGAAGGACCAGAGCTATTTCCTGCACCGGCTGTCGCAGGCACAGATCAGCAAGGCGATGTTCCCGGTGGGCCACCTGCCCAAGACCGAGGTGCGGCGCATCGCCGCCGAGATCGGCCTGCCGAACGCGAAGAAGAAGGACTCCACCGGCATCTGCTTCATCGGCGAGCGGCCGTTCCGCGAGTTCCTGAACAAGTACCTGTCGCACCAGCCCGGTCCCATCAAGGACGAGCGCGGCCGCAAGCTGGGCGAGCATGTGGGCCTGTCCTTCTACACGCTGGGCCAGCGCCAGGGCCTGGGCATAGGCGGCGTGAAGGACAAGAAGGCACCGCGCGGCGGTGGCGAGCACGAGCCCTGGTTCGTCGCCGCCAAAGACATCCCCGGCAACACGCTGATCGTCGTGCAGGGCCACGACCACCCGCTGCTGCTGAGCCCCGCGCTGGTGGCCGACGACCTGAGCTGGGTCGCCGGCCGCGCGCCGGCCGAGGGCCGGGCCGCCGCCAAGACGCGCTACCGCCAGGCCGATGCGCCCTGCAGGCTGGGCTTCGACGCGGCGGGCCACCTAACGCTGCGCTTTGCCGAGCCGCAATGGGCCGTCACGCCCGGGCAGAGCGCCGTGGTCTACGACGGCGAGGTCTGCCTGGGGGGCGGCGTGATCGCGGCGGCGCTGCCCGCATGAGGGCCTTGCCGTCCCGGGGGCACCGATGAGCCGGCTCGACCGCCTGCTGGCGCGGCTGGCCGAGCCCGGCGTGGTGCTGCGGCTGGCGGCGCTGGTGGTCTGCGCGATGGAGCTGGTCAGCGCCGGCGCGGCGCTGGCGGGCGCCCGCACCGAGCCGTACGACGGGCTGGTCGCGCGGGTCTGGCGGCAGCTCGGCGGCGACGCCAGCGACCGCGGCCTGCTGCTGATCTGCGTGGCGCTGCTGCTGGCCTTCGTCGCGCTGATGTGGCGGCTGGCCAGCCGCGGCAGCAGCGTGGTGACCGTCAACCGGCGCCTGGCCTGGCTGCTGCTGGTGGACCTGCTGGCCTTCGGCGTGACGCCGGGGCTGCCCTTCCTGGTGACGGCGCTGGCCGCGGTGCTGCTGCCCGCGCGCGTGGCGCTGGGCTTCGGCTTCGCGCAGGTGCTGCTGAACACCGGCATCTACGCCGGCCCCGAGGCCACGGCCTGGCTGGACCAGTTCGGCCTGCTGTCGTCCATGCTGGCGCTGCACGGCCTGGCCTTCGGCCTGGGGCGCATGGCCGCCGCCGAGGCCGAGAAGCGCCGCTGGCTGCAGGCCGTGCTGGCCGAGCAGCTGTCGGGCGAGCAGCTGCTGGCCGAGCAGATGCGCTACAGCGAGCGCATGCAGATCGCGCGCGAGCTGCACGACCTGATGGGCCACCACCTGACCGCGCTGAACCTGCAGCTGCAGCTGGGTGGCGCGCTGCTGGCGCGGGCCGACACGCCCGGCGCCGGCCAGGCGCTGGACCGCGCCCAGGGCGTGGCCGCGCAGCTGCTGGCCGACGTGCGCGAGGCGGTGTCGCAGCAGCGCAGCTCGCAACGCATCGACCTGTCCGCCGCGCTGCAGGCGCTGGTGGACGGCATCGAGAAGGGCATCGCCAGCACCCGCATCGAGCTGGCGCTGGACGACGCGGCCCGCGACCTGGGACCGCGCGCCGCGCATGCGCTGCTGCGCTGCGTGCAGGAGGGCGTGACCAACAGCGTGCGCCATGCCGGCGCGCGGCGCGTGCAGGTGGCGCTGCGCGGACTGGGGGAAGCAGGGGATGAGGTCGGCGTCAGCATCGACGATGATGGCCGCGGGGCGCCGAACTGGCGCGAGGGCCGGGCCGAGGGCTTCGGCAACGGCCTGTCGGGCATGTCCGAGCGCATGGCCGAACTGGGCGGGCAGATGCGCGTGACGCGCACCAGCCCGGGGTTCCGAATCGAACTGAGATGTCCGCGATGGGTGTGATCAAGATCCTGCTGGTGGAGGACCAGCAACTGGTGCGCGAGGGCCTGAAGGGGCTGCTGGCACTGCACGACGAGCTTCAGGTCGTGGGCGAGGCCAGCGACGGTGCCGAGGCGCTGGAATGGCTGTCCACCATCCCGGCCGACGACGCGGCCGAGCGGATGCCCGACGTGATCCTGTCCGACATGCGCATGCCGCGGCTGGACGGCATCGGCCTGATCCGCGCGCTGGCGGCGCGGGCGCTGCGCCTGCCGACCGTCCTGCTGACCACCTTCGACGACACCGCCGCCTTCGACGAGGCCGTGCGGGCGGGCGCCAAGGGCTTCCTGCTGAAGGCTATCAGCCCCGAGACGCTGGCGCAGGCGCTGCGCGACGTGCATGGCGGCGGCACGGCGCTGCGCCCGTCGCTGACCACGCGCATGGAAGCCCGCGGCGGCGAGCGCGCCTTCACGGCGGCCGACCACCCCGATCCGCTCAGCCCGAAGGAACTGCAGGTGCTGCGCCTGGTGGCCAGCGGCCGCAGCAACACCGAGATCGCCGGCCTGCTGGGCAACAGCGAAGGCGTCATCAAGAACCACTGCTCGGCCATCTTCTCCAAGATGGGCGTGCGCGACCGCACGCAGGCGGTGCTGCGGGCGATCGACCTGGGCTGGATCTGAGCGCCGGCGCCTGGCCGCGCGGGCGAACGGGCCGGCGACACCGGTTGCCAAGCGGCCGCGGCCGGCCCACCATCGGGCCATGAGCAAGCAACGCCACCTCCCTCGCCTCCTCGCCACCCTGCTCGCAGCCGCGGCGCTCGCCAGCTGCGCCCAGCAGGTGCCGCCCGCCGGCACGGCCACCGCCTCGGCCGCCTCGGCCGCATCGGCTGCGGCACCGGAGCCCGAGTCGGCCCGGCTGGCGCGCGAGCTGCGCACGCTGATCGGCCCAGCCGCCTGCACGGCCGACGCGAAATGCCGCACGGTGCCGGTCGGCGCCAAGGCCTGCGGCGGGCCGGCCGGCTACCTGGCCTGGTCCACTCAGGGTACCGACGCCCAGCGCCTGACCGCGCTGGCGGCGCGGCAGTCCGAGGCGCACCGGCGCGAGGTGGAGGCCAGCGGCATGCGCTCCAACTGCGCGATCACGCCCGACCCGGGCGCCAGCTGCGTGCAGGGGCGCTGCCAGTTGGCGACCACCCGCCAGGCCAGGTAGCGGTGGCTCGGCAGGGCGGCCGAGCCGGCCCAGCCCACCCCGCGGCCTTGCGAGGCCCCATGAAAAAAGGCTGCAAGCGTCACGCTCGCAGCCTCTTGGAAAGGGGCCGCCCGGCGGCGGCCCGTGCAGCCGGTCAGTCCAGCTTGGACAGCGCGTTGGGCGACAGGTCCTTCGGCGCCTCGGATAGCGGCGCGGCGCCCGTGTTCACGCGCACCACCGTCGTGGCCTGAACGGCACCGGACAGGTCCTTGAACTGCGCGCCGCCGACGTAGCGGCCGTTGGCCAGGCCGGACCAACCGATGCCGATGGTGGCGGTGCCGCCGGCATAGACCTGGCTGGGCAGCAGGACGCTGAACTTGCCGCCCAGGTCCGCGGGCGTCACGACCCAGTTCGACAACCGGTGGGTCATCGTCGCCGCACCGCCATAGGCCACCACGCAGACCTTGTAGTTGCCAGCCGGCGGGCTGGCCACTTCCACGGCCTCGTTGGAGCCGTCGTTGCCCGAATAGACCCAGGTTCCGCTGGGCGTCAGCAGGCCGAGGTCGTTGTCGTCACCGGCGGTTCCGACGTCTGCGTCACGCAGTACGAAGCGGGCGACGATCGCGCCGGCCGGCACGGTCACGTTGTAGACCTTGACGTTGGCGCGGTCGGTGCCGGCCGTGCAGGCCGTCCGCAGGCCGCTCGAGCTCAGCGCGCCCGGCGTGAGGCTCGCCAGCGGGCCCATCTCGACGTCCTTCAACCCGCCCTTGTTGGCCGTCATGCGGCCGGCGAATCCGGTCTTGACCGTCACCAGGCGGGTCCCCGAGGCGGTGGTGCCCGTCAGCGACGCGGGCGCGGAAATCGCTTTGCCGGCGCGCGCGGTGACGGGGATCCTGACGTTGTGCGTACCGTCGCTCCAGCTGAGCGACCCGTAGCCCCAGACGTTCTCCGCCGCACCCGCCGCCGTCAGCTTGACGGTGAAGGTGCCGGTGGCGCCGTCGGCCAGCGTCAGGGAGGTCGGCGCGACGACGGCCGTGAAGCCGGCGGGCGGCGTGATGCTGGCGGTGTAGGTGGCCGTGGAGCCCCCGACGTTGGTGACACGGCGGGTCACGGTGGTCGTGCCGGTCACGGCGCCGACGGTGATGCTGGGCAGGTTGACGTTGTAGGTCTCGTCCAGCACGCCATAGGTGGTGCAGTCGGAGGCCGGGCTGACCGCCGGGCGGTTGACCTTGCACTGGTAGCGGATCCAGTCGACCTTGCCGTTGTCGAACACCAGACCGGGGTCGGTCGCACGGTTGGGCACGATGTGACCGGCGCCTTGCGCCCAGGGCAGCAAGCCGTTGGCCAGGCCCGGCTGGCCGTCATCGAAGGTCGTGCGCGTGGTGGTCATCAGCGCCGACTTGACGGCCGCAGGCGACCAGGTGGGGTGGGCCTGCTTGAGCAGCGCGGCGATGCCGGCCACGTGCGGGCTGGACATCGACGTGCCCTGGTACGAGGCGAAGTCGGCCGGCGGCACCAGCGTGCCGTTGGCGACGGCATCGCGCTGCGCCGGGCTGAGGTTGGCGGTCACGCCAGCCAGCACGTCCACGCCAGGGGCAGTCAGGTCGGGCTTCAGGATGTTTGCGTCGCCCATGTTCGGGCCGCGCGAGGAGAAGTCCGCCATCTTGGGTGCGACGACGCCGGCCTGCTGGACACCGGGGCTGATGGAAGCCATCGCCGCGGGGTTGGCGCCCGCATAGGCCGTCACGGCCGCATGCGTGCCGACGTCCAGATGCACCGTCGGGATGACGTAGGGCTGGAAGACCGTCGAGTTGTTCGTGCCCGGCGCGTTCTGGATGATCATCGCGACGCCACCGGTGGCCTTGACGGCATCGGCCTTGTTGACGAGCACGTTGCCGCCGCGGATGCAGACCACCAGCTTGCCGGCGACCTTGGCCGGGTCGAGGGCAGCGGCGGCGGAGCCGCCGAGCGATGCGCGGTCACCCGCGTTGTAGCAGCGCTGCAGGGCCAGCTTGTCGGTGTCCGAGAGGCTGGAGAAGGGCTGCACGCCGGCATCCTGCGACAGGATCATCGGCGTCGCGGGCAGACCAGACGTCTGGTAGGACGGGCCGCTGACGGTGGCGCCGGAGCCGAGCGTCACGTTGGCCAGCAGGTAGCGGTCATGCGTGGAGGCGGCCACCGTGGTCAGCCAGGGGCTGATGTGGGCGACGGCCTGGGCCGGGCCGCTGTTGCCGGCCGAGGCCGCCACGAAGACGCCGGCGTTGGACGCCTTCAGGAAGGCCTGCTCGACCGGGTCGTTGACCGAGGTCTGGCTGCCGCTGATCGAGTAGTTCAGCACGTTCACGCCGTCCTGCACGGCACGCTCGATGGCCGAGACGCTGTCGGTGGTGTAGCAGGTGTTCTGGCTGCCGGTGCCATCGGTGGCGGCGGCGTTCGGGAAGGTCCAGCAGACCTTGTAGGCCGCCAGGCGCGCGCGCGGCGCCATGCCGGACGCGTTGCCCAGCGGCACGCCGCTGATGGTGACCGTATTCAGCTCGTTGCCGCCCGCCGTGGACGCGGTGTGGGTGCCGTGGCCGCCGTGGCCGTTCGGCCCGGCGACCGAGTCGCGCGGCGAATCGGGGAAGTCGGTCCAGTGCAGCACCGGCTGGGCGGCCTTGAAGCCGGCATTGAAGAAGCGCGCGCCGATCAGCTTGTTGTTGCAGTGGGCGGCCATGAAGCCGGGGCCGGTCGCGCAGGCGCCGGCCCAGCCCGCCGGAGGCGCGCCGTAGACCTGGGTGCCCGCGCCATGGGTGGGCAAACCGTTGGCGTCGACGCGGTCGGCAAAGGCCGGGTTCTCGGGCCAGATGCCGCTGTCGATGATGCCGATGACGATGTTCTCGCCCTTGTTCGCGTTGCCGGCGACGGTCTGCGACCACAGGCCGCCAGGTGCGGTCAGGCCCAGGAAGGTGGGGGTCGAGGTGGTCAGCAGCTGACGCGGCTCGTCGGCATGGATCTCGGCCACCAGCGAGCTGTCGCGCAGCGTCTGGACCTCGGCGTCGGTCAGGCGGACGGCCACACCGTTGAACACGGTGTTGTAGGTCGCGATGACGGGGGCGTCACCGACCAGCGAGATCACGTTGCTCTGCTGCTGGCCAAGATAGCTGAGGTAGGCCTGCACCGCAGCGCTGCTGTACTTGAAGGTCTCACCGGGTGCCGGTTGGGTGGCAGCCAGGCCCGAGATGGTGCCGGTGTAGGAGGCGGCCGGCTCGTCCTTCAGCTGGACGATGTAGGTCTTGCGGTCTTGCGCGAACGAGCTTGTGGCCAGGCCCGACAGCAGGACGAGCGTCGCCAGTGCGGCGGGCTTGAGTTGCATCTTCATGGGATTTGTCCTCGGTGCTAGGGCGGGTCAGGCGGCGCGGCGGCGGGTCACGCGGCCAGCGGCAAGGCCGGCGATGGCCAGCAGGGCCAGGCTGCCCGGCTCGGGCACATGCTCGATGACGATGTCGTCCAGCGCGAACTGGGCCTGGTTGGTCGAGAAGGCATTGCAGGTGCTGGTGCCGCAGGCGAAGCCGTAGGCGTAGACGACATCGAACTCGGTGTTGCCGAAGGTGCCCGTGTTGAAGGTGCTGAAGTTCAGGAAGCCGTTCTGCGGCGCGCCGAGCGTGAACGTGGCCGTTGTCGCCTGACCGCCCCGCATGCCCTGCAGGCGCACCAGGCCCCGCGTGGCGGCCGCCGGGTCGCCGCTGCCGATGAAGCTGGCGCTGAAGCTCTTCACGGAGAAGCGGAAGCCATCCGTCGAACCGAAGACCACCACGCCGTCATCCAGCATGGACAGGTAGGTGGTGGGGTTGTTGACCGGGCAAAGCAGGTCCTGGCAGGCGCCATTGACCAGCGCACCCACCAGGTCGCCCGGCTGGGCGAAAGCCGAATTCGAGAACGGCGCGACGAACATGGGCTGACCGTTCAGACCGGGCTGGTAGAACTCGTCGCCGTCGACGAGAAAGCCCATGTCTCCGTAGGCCAGCGTGGAGGTGTCGACCGAGTCGAACGTGAGAGTGGTGCGCAGCACGCCAGCCTGCGCACTCAGCGAGCTGACCAGGGCTGCAGCAGCCAGAGCAAGACGGATCCCGAACTTCATTTTGATTTCAACCTTGTAAGGACGTTGCACAAGCGGCGCTGCTGGAGGGGATGCGGGTCACCTTGTGGGCACCAGGGCACCGGCAGCTCGGTCGCCGGGCCTCATAGCCCAGCGTGAGTGCCCGATTCTGTTCAAGCAAAAATTCACGAATATCCCCAGTTGCCCGCCCTGCAAGCGCGGGGGTCAAGGGTTAACACCGACACGCGCCCGACGGGCCAGGCCCGCGGTTACGGTAGGGCGGCGGAGGCGCCGGAGGCGGCCTGCGATGCCGCGCGGGGCGGCGCCGTCGGGCGCTGCGACCCGCTCTGGTAGGCCCAGGCCGAGAACAGCAGGTCGGCGGCCATCGGCGTCGGCGTGCCGTCCGGTGAGGCGGCACGCAGCAACGGCTGCTTGGAGCGGCTGTGCACCGCGCTGTAGCGCCCGGGCTGGCTGGGCTCGGGCACCAGCACCCAGTCGGGCTGGCCGGTAAACGGGTCCGCGTACAGGCGGCGCAGGTGGCGGCGCGGGGTGGCGCTGCGCCGGTCTTCCAGCAGGTCGTCCAGCGAGGCCGGGAACTGGCCGGGCGTCGGCGCGGCCGCGTGGTAGTTCAGCATGGCCCGCGCGATCTCGCCGCCGCGGAACGCCAGCTCCCTCTCCTTTTCCCGTTGCGCCGCCGTGCCCCAGGCCTGGCCCAGCGCCGCCAGGCCGGCGGCCGTCAGCGCGACGAGGAAGAGGACGGCCAGGTAGCTGTAGCCGCCCTGGCCGCGGCCCTCACCAGTCCGCATAAAGCCTGCCGTCCGCCGAGCGGCCCGCCGCGCCGCTGCGCACGTCCCAGACACGGCCCTCGGCCTGCATGTCGGTGGGCGGCGGCAGCTCCACCCAGCTCTCGCGGCTGGCGGTCAGCGGGTCCTCGGGCACCTCGCGCAGGTAGCGCGCCTCGGCCAGCGCCTGCAGCGACTCAGGGTAGCGGCCCTTGTCGGCGGCGTACTGGTCGATGGCGTCGCGCATCGTCGTCAGCGAGGCCAGCAGCGCCGTCTCCTTGCTCTTCTGCAGCGAGTTGAAATAGCGCGGCGCGGCGATGGACGTCAGCAGCGCCACGATGGCCATGACGACGATGAGTTCGATCAAGGTGAACCCCCGCCCGGAGCGCTTCGCGCGCCCCCCCAGGCGGGCGCACCCGGCGGCCCGGCAAAGCCGGTTCCGCGGGTGCTGCTGGAGGGCTGACGGCGACTGCGTCGCGCCAGCGGCGATCACGGGGCGCATCACCAATCCCTCAGCTGGGTGCCGTCCAGCGCCTTGCGCCCGGAGCGCGAGAACACGTCGAACACGTCCTTGCCGGCGCGCGGCTCGTCGGCCGGGCTGTCGTAGGCACGCAGGCCCCAGGTCTCGGCGGCGGGCAGCTCGGCGGGCGCGAAGGGATCGCGCGGCAGGCGGCGCAGGAAGTAGAGCTTGCGGCCGTTGGGCGACTTGGCATCGGGCACGCCGTCCACCAGTTGCTGCAAGGCCTTGGGATAGCCGCTGTCCTCGGGGCTCAGCGTGATGCTGCCGGCCTCGGCCGCACGCTTGTAGGCGTCCAGCGCCTCGCGCAGCGTGCGCAGGCCGTGGCGCAGCTCGTGCTCGCGGCTGCGCTGCACCGACAGCTCCAGCAACGGGCGCGCCGCCGACGCGAGCACACCCAGCATGGCCAGCACGACCAGCATCTCGATCAGCGTGAAGCCGCGCTCGCCTCGCATCAGCGTCCTGACAAAACGCGAGTGCTATTGGCGGGCCGAGCGCCGGGCCGCTCCCGAGCCGGCCCGCCATGGCGATGTGCCTGCGGCTCGATGCCGCAAGCAACGCCGCCCCCTCGGGGGCTGAGGCTGGACATCGTGCGCCCAGTGGGCGTGCTGTGCCTGCCGAAGCTCTGCGGCCAGTGGCCGCAGAGCGGTCCCGGCCAGGGTACGCCTTGGACGAGGGGCGTCATTTGGCCGCCTCGACGGTCAGCAGCCCGGTGCCGTCGACGCGCACCGGCGCGCTCTCACCGTTCAGGCCGCTGGCCGACAGCCCGGTCAGTCCGATGTTGAGCACCTGGCCGGCGGCCGGCGGCAGCGCGCGCAGCGCGACGACGCGCTCGCCGCGCGGTGGCAGCTCGACCGGGTAGCGGCCCGGCGTGCCACCGGCCATCGGCTGGGCCGGGGTCAGGCGGCTGGCGTCGTACTCCAGTTCACCCTTGATCTGCAGGCCGCTGTCGTTCTTCAGCGCCACCGACACGACGCCGCCGGCCGGGATCTGCGGCGTGACGTCGAGCTTGAGCGTGGCTTCGCCGCTCGGCACCATGGCGGCCGCAGCAGTGGCCGGCACCGGTGCTGCCGCTGGCGCCGCGCCGCCGCTGCTGGGCGCCACGCCCACCTTCGCATCGCGCCGCAGCAGGCTGGAATAGGCACCGGGGCTGGCATCCACGCCGCTGGCCAGCCGCGTCAGCGAGGCGTCCGGCACGGCCAGGTTGCGCACCACGCGCGGCGTGATCAGCAGCACCACCTCGGTCTTGGCGCGCGTGTCGGTCTGGGTGCCGAACAGCCGGCCCAGCATGGGAATGCGCGACAGGCCCGGGATGCCGGCGGCGCTCTTGCGGTCCTCGTCGTTGATGAGGCCGGCCAGCACCTGCGTCTCGCCGTCGGCCAGGCGCAGCACGGTGGCGGTGTTGCGCGTGCCGATCTCGTAGGCCGTGGTGCCGCCGGGGCCGGTGACCTGACGGATCAGGTTGCTGACCTCCAGCGCCACCTTGATGACCACGTCGTTGTCCAGCTGCACCGTGGGTTCCACGTCCAGCTTCAGGCCGATGTCCAGGTAGCTCACCGACGCGGCCACCGACGTGGAGCCGGTGAAGTTGGTGGTGGTGGTGAACACCGGCAGCTTCTGGCCGATGTGCACCTTGGCCTTGTCGCGGTTGCGCACGCGGATCTTGGGGTTGGCCAGGATGTTGGAGTTGCCCGCCGTGCCGCGCAGCGTCGCGACGATGGCCGGGTTGGCGATGCTGGCGCGGAAGCCGCTGCGCTCGTTCAGGAACACCTGGCCCGACACCTGCCCTACCGCCTGGCCCAGCCCGTTCAGCGCCGGCAGGCCGTAGTTGACGGTGTCGGGCCATTGCAGGCCCAGCGCGTCGACCTGGTCGGTGGCCAGCTCCATGACCTCCACCTCCAGCATCACCTCGGGCTCGGGCAGGTCCACCGACGCGATGAGCTTCTCCACCAGCCGCAGCACCTCGGGCGTGTCGCGCACGATCAGCAGGTTCAGGCGCTCGTCGATATGGATGTCGCGCACCTTGGCGATGGTGCGCACCATCGCCTGCACCTGCTTCACGTCGGCGTTGGTCAGGTACAGCGTGCGCGTGATCAGCTCCTGGTGCTCGCGCTGCTTGGCGCTGGTGTTGGGGAAGATCAGCACCGAGCTGTCGTTGAGCAGCTTGCGGTCCAGCTGCTGGGTGCCCAGGATGACGCGCATCGCCTCGTCCATGGTCACGCCGCGCAGGAACACGGTCACGCGGGCATCGGCACGCACGTCCTTGTCGAACACGAAGTTGACGTTGCTGCTGCGGGCCAGCGCCTCGAACACCTGGCGCAGCGGGGCGTCGCGGAACTCCAGCGTGACCGGCTTCTGGAAGTTGGGGCCCAGCTCGCCCACGGCCGTCTCCAGCGGCCGCGCCTGCGCGACCTGGCTGGCCAGCAGGCGGGCACCGGGGTGCTGCGGCGCCTCGGCCAGGATCTCGCGGGCCTGCGCCTCGGCGCGCTCGATGCGGCCTTCCTTCAGCGCCGCGCGGCCCGCGGCCAGCTGGGCCTCGTGGCGGCGGCCGCGCTCGATGTCCACGCTCAGGGCCGTCAGCCGCGGATGCCGGGCGTCGGCCAGCGCCAGCTGGCTCAGCACGGCCTGCGCCTCGTCCCAGCGCGCGGCACCGCGCAAGGCCTCGATCTGCAGGATCAGCCGCGCGGTCGCCTGCTCGCGGGCCCGCACCTGGGCGGCGCGCAGCTGCGGGTCGGTGGGCTCCTTGGCGAGGGCGTCGTCCAGCACGCGCAGCGCCGCGGGCCACTGGTTGGTGCGGCCGAGGTCTTCGGCCTGGCGCAGCGCCGGGTTGGCGCAGGCCGCAAGCAGCACGGCGCTGAGGAGGACGAGGAGCTGCTTCATGGCGCGACTTTGAAAACGATGTTCTGGGGAAGCCTGGCCGGCAGCCAGGTCAGGCTGACGCCGCTGGTCGACACCTGCTCGACGCGCCACTGGCCGTCGATGACGTCGCCGCGTCTGACGCTCAACGCGCGGACCGGCCCACTGAGCAAGGCCACCTCGACCGCATTGCGGCCCTCGCCCTCGACCACGCGGCCGATCATCTGGTACTGTCTCTTATACACATCTGACGCTGCCGACGAAGGCTTAGGTGTA
>CAXDTK010000030.1:0-28209 GCA_963992225.1 uncultured Comamonadaceae bacterium
CCGCCGCCGGGGCCGCCGTGCCGGCCTCGCCGCAGCAAGCGGCCTTGCAGCGCCCGGCGCCAGATGCAGACGGGCGGTCCATCGCCTCAGCGACGCCGACCTCGCCGCCGGCCGGGGCCGCGCCGGCCCCGGCCTCGGGCGGGCCTGCGGATGCCGCAACGCCGGCCGACCGCTCGTTGCGGCATCTGCCGTCGGTTGCGCAGCAGGCGCCCGGCCATGCCGGCATGGCAGCCGCCCCGCCGGGCGGGCCGTCCGGCACGATGACGGCGCCGGCAGCCGCCGGGCTCGACCGTTCCGCCTTGGCACAGGGTTCCGTTGCGGTGTCGCGACCGCCGGCTGCGGATCAGGCGGCGCCGGCCGCGCGCACGCCCCTCGCCGCCCCGGCCCACCGCGCCGGTGCGGCGCCGCCCCCACGCACCGCGCCCCCGGCGCCCTCGCAGCGCGGCGCGACGCGGCCGCGCGTGGCGCCGGCCGGCATGCGGGCCGCCGCCGAGCGCCCCGGCCCCGCCGGCCCGCCGCCCGGGCTCGCGGGGCCGGTCGCCCGCGGCGCGCCGGTGCCGCAGGCGCGCATGCCGCCGCCGGCCGCCCTGGTCCGGCCGGAGCAGCCGCAGCCGGACGGCGCTGCCATGGCCAGCGCCTGGCCCTGGCCTGAGGCGCTGCCCACGCGGCTGGCGCCGCTGCTGTTCGTCGTCAACGTGCTGCTGGAGGACGGCCTCTACCCCGACTTCACGCGCCCGCTGGACCCCGGCCTGCCGGTGCCGCTGGGCACGTTGCTGGCGGCGCTGGCCCAGGCCTGGCGGCTGCCGGCGGACCCCTTGCCCGACGCCCTGGCCGCGCTGGCGCCGGCAGGGCCTTTGCCCGAGTTCATGCCGGCGCTGCCCGGCGTGCCGGCGCAACCCTGGCCCGGCTGGCTGGCCGCCTGTGCGCGCCTGCTGCGCCGGCGCCTGTGCCGCCGGCTGGGGCTGCGCCATGCCGACTGGCCGCGTGTGCTGGTGCTGGCCCGCCCCGCGACGCTGTGGCGCAGCACCGCCGACTGGGTGGTGACGTTCGACCTGGCGGCCCACGACCTGGCCTGGCGGCTAGCCGGGCTGGACCGCGACCCGGGCTGGCTGCCCGCCGCCGGCATGCGCCTGCGTTTCACCTTCAGCTGATGCGACCCGACAGCACCGACACCCTCTGGCCACAGGCCGCGACGGCGCTGCGCGCGCTGCTGCTGGCGGCCGCCTGGCGCGTCACCGAGACGGCCCAGGCGCTGCTGGACGAGGCGCTGCTGGCGGAGCGCTTCGGCTTTCTGCAGGACCATGCCGCGGCCTTCGAGGCGCTGCCGGATGACGAGCCGCCCCATCACCCGGGCCTGACCGCGCTGGCGCGCGACTGGCCGCCCAGCGCCGTCGAGCTGTGGCTGGTGCATGGCCTGGTGGAGGAGGACCGCCGCTTCGGGCCGCTGTTCGAGGCGCTCAACCAGGTGCTGGGCGACGAGGGCACGGCGCCCGGCCCGGCGCTGCTGCAGCACAGCTTCGGCAACCTGCCGGGCACCGGCTTGCGGCCGGCGCTGCGGGCGCTGCTGCAGGCCGGCGTGCTGCGGCCCGAGTCGCCCGGCCAGCCGCGCGCGGCCCAGCGCTTCGAGGTGGACGAGGCCTGCTGGGCGGCGCTGCGCGGCGAGCCTTTCGCCGACCCCGCACCGGGCCTGAGCCTGCGGCCCGCCGAGGCGGCGCCGGCGCTCGACAGCCTGGTGCTGACCGACGCCACCCGCGCCAGCCTGGCGCGCTGGCATGGCCAGCCGCTGCTGGTGCGCGGCCCCGAGCACAACGGCCGCGGCAGCCTGGTGGCGGCGCTGGCGCGCGCGCAGGGCCGGCCGGTGCTGGCCTGCCGGCTGGAGGCGGGCAGCGCGCCGCCGCCCACGCTGGCGGCGCTGGCGCTGCTGTGCGGTGCGCTGACGCTGCTGCGCGTGGACACCACGCCCGGCGAGGCGCTGAGGCTGCCCGCGCTGGCATCCCCCTGGGCCGTGGTGGCCGCCGAGGAGGACGGGCTGGACGGCCTGCCAGCCGACGCGCTGAGCCTGCACCTGCCGCTGCCCGAGCATGCGCAGCGCCTGGCGCTGATCCGGCAGGCCCGGCCGGGCCTGGCGGACGCGGCGGGGCTGGCGGCGCGCCTGCACTTGGCCTGCGGCCACCTGTGCCGGGCGCTGCGCCAGGCCGATGGCAGCGACGAGGCGGCGTTGCGCGAGGCCGCGCTGGCCGGCGGGGCCGCGGGCCTGGCGCGGCTGGCACAGCGGCTGGACCCGGCGCAGGCGCCGCCCGGCGCGCTGGTGCTGGACGAGCTGCTGCAGCGCGACCTGGCGGCGCTGGCCGCGCGCTGCCAGCAGCGCGACCGGTTGCGCAGCGCCTTGCCGCCGGCCTTCGGCGCGCGGCTGAACGCCGGTGTGCGCGCCTTGCTGGCCGGCCCGTCGGGCACCGGCAAGACGCTGGCGGCGCAGGTGCTGGCCCGCGAGCTGGGCCTGCCGCTGTTCCGGCTGGACCTGTCGGCCGTGGTCAGCAAGTACATCGGCGAGACCGAGCGCAACCTGCACAAGCTGCTGTCCGCCGCGCAGGCGCTGGACGTGATGCTGCTGCTGGACGAGGGCGACGCGCTGCTGGCACCACGCACCGAGGTGGGCTCCAGCAACGACCGCTACGCCAACCTCGAAACCAACTTCCTGCTGCAACGGCTGGAGAGCCACCAGGGCCTGGTGCTGGTGACGACCAATGCGCAGGCGCGAATCGACCCGGCCTTCATGCGGCGCTTCGACTTCGTCATCCCGTTCCAGCTGCCCGGGGCGGCCGAGCGGCTGCGGCTGTGGCGGGCCCATCTGCCGCTGGACCATGGCCTGACGGCGGCGCAGCTGGGCGCCGTGGCCGAGGCCTGCACGCTGGCCGGGGGCCAGGTGCGCAACGTGGTGCTGGACGCGGTGTCCGCCGCGCTGGCGCGGGCGCAGCGGGTGGACGCCGCGCTGCTGTTCGACGCGCTGCAGCGCGAGTACCGCCGCAGCGGCGGGCTGTGCCCGTTGAAGGGGCTGTAGATGCTGGCGCCGCGCACCTTCGCGCCGCGGGTGGCCAAGCCCAAGAGCGACCCGCGCTTCGTCGCGGTCACCGAGCAGGCCCGGGCCGGCGCGGCCCGGCTCAAGCAGCATCCGCCCGCGGCCAAGAAGGCGAGGGAGGCCAGCAAGTCGGCCAAGGCGCCGGCCAACGAGCGACTGGCGGGCGCCAAGGCCAGGGTGGTCGACGCGGTGCAGGCCGCGCCGGCACCCAAGCCGCAGCCGGCGTCGTTCAAGGCGCTGCTGCGCGCCGAGATCGACAAGGCCATGCCGCGCACGCTGGGCGACACCGAGAAGTTCATGGAGGGCGGCGCCCAGGCCCAGATGAAGGGCGCGGCCGGCGGCGGCGTCGCGCAGCAGAAGCAGGCGGCCACCGGCCCGGCCGACCAGGCCGTCAAGCGCCCGCCCGATGCCGGCGCCGTGCCGGAGCAGCCCAGCGCGCCGCTGCCGGCCGAGGCGCCCGCCGCCGCACCGCCCATCGCGGGCGACAAGGCCATGCCGCTGCCGGCCAGGCCGCAGGAGGTGTCGCTGCAGGAGACCAAGCAGGACACCGACCAGGCGCTCAAGGACGAGAAGGTCAAGCCCGAGACGCTGAGCAAGGCCAATGACCCGCGCTTCAGCGCCGTGGCCGACGCGAAGGGCAAGGTGGCGGCGCAGGCCGACAAAGCTCCCGCCCAGTTCCGCGCCAAGGAATCGGGCGTGCTGGCCAAGGCAGGCGCACAGGCCGCGGGTGCGGCGCGCGGCGGCGCGCTGCTGATGGCCGGCCGCAAGGGCGCCGGCAATGCCCGCGTGCTGAGCCGCCAGCAGCTGCAGGCGGCCAAGGAGGAGGCCGAGCGCGCCAGGGTCGCGACCACCGTCGAGGGCATCTATGCCCGCACCAAGACGCGCGTCGAGGCCAGGCTGGGCGGGCTGGACGCTGAGGTCAGTGCGCTGTTCGACCCGGGCGTGGACGCGGCCATCGCGCAGATGAAGGCCTTTGTCGACGACAAGGTCTTCGACTACAAGCTGCGCCGCTACCTGAGCATCCCGCTGGTGGGCCTGGCGCGCTGGCTGCGCGACGCGGCGCTGGGCCTGCCGGACGAGGTGAACGTGTTCTACAGCCAGGGCCGTGCGGTGTTCACGCGGGCCATGGACGCGCTGATCGACCGCGTGGCCGCGCTGGTGGAGAGGCGCCTGGCCGAGGCCAAGGCCGAGGTGGCTGCCGGCCAGGCCGAGATCAAGGCCTATGTGGCGTCGCTGCCCGCCCACCTGCAGGCCGCCGGCAAGGCGGCCGAGAGCGCGGTGAGCGACCGCTTCAAGGAGCTGGAAGAGGGCATAGAGAGCAAGAAGAACGAACTCGCGGCCGGGCTGGCGCAGAAGTACAAGGAGGCCTTCGACAAGGCCGACGAGGCCTTGAAGCAGATGCAGGAGGAGAACAAGGGCCTGGTGGCCGGCTTCCTCGGCAAGCTGGCCGAGATCGTCAAGGCGCTGCTGGCCTTCAAGGCCCAGCTGCTGGGGCTGCTGAAGAAGGGCATGGAGACCATCCAGCTCATCCTGGACGACCCCATCGGCTTTCTCGGCAACCTGGTCGCCGCGGTGAAGGGCGGCTTCAACGCCTTCGTCGCCAACATCTGGACCCACCTGAAGGCCGGCTTCTTCAAATGGCTGCTGGGCTCCATGGCCGCGATGGGCATCGCGCTGCCGGCCGACCTGAGCGTGATGTCGGTGTTCAAGCTGGTGCTGGACGTGCTGGGCATCACCTACCCCAAGCTGCGCGCCAAGGCCGTGAAGCTGATCGGCGAGACCGCCGTGACGGTCATCGAGAAGCTGGCCGAGTACGTGCAGGCGCTGTTCCAGGGCGGCGTGGCGGCGCTGTGGGAGAAGGTCAAGGAGGACCTGGCCAGCCTGAAGGAGATGGTCATCGGCGCGATCCAGGACTGGCTGATCGAGACGGTGGTGAAGCAGGCGGTGACCAAGGTGGTGTCGATGTTCAACCCCGCCGGCGCCATCGTGCAGGCCATCCTCGCCATCTACAACATGGTGATGTTCATCATCGAGAAGGCGCAGCAGATCATGGCGCTGGTGGAGGCGGTCATCAACTCCGTCCACGCCATCGCCACCGGCGCCATCGGCGGCGCCATCGCCTGGATCGAGAAGTCGCTGGCCGCGGCCATCCCCGTCGTCATCGGCTTCCTGGCGCGGCTGCTGGGGCTGTCGGGCATCACCGAGAAGATCCAGGGCTTCATCAAGAAGGTGCAGGCCAAGGTCGATGCGGCGATCGACAAGGTCATCGCCAAGATCGTCGCCGTGGTGAAGAAGCTGGTGGGCAAGGTCAAGGCCGGCGCGAAGGCCTTGTTCGAGTGGTGGAAGCAGAAGAAGGCCATCGACGCGAACGGCAAGCGCTACACGCTCTACACCGAGGGCAACGAGCAGGCCACGCAGGTGCTGGTGGCCAGCTCACCCGGCGTCTCCTGGAAGACCTGGCTGCGCAAGAACCAGCCGGCCAAGAGCGCCAAGGCCGCCGTCAAGACGGCCCATGCCACGGCCACCGACCTGGCCAAGAAACTGGAGGCACCGACGCCGCGCGGCCTCAAGGACGAGGCCAAGGCCAAGCACATGGAGGACATGCGCGGCTGGTTCAACGACCTCGCCGCGCAGATCGCGATCCTGGGCGGCGACGACGACCGGCCACCCTCCGTCATCAGCTACGGCGGCACCGACGGCGCCGGCGGCGCGAAGTCGGCGGAGGCCAGCGTGCTCAGCGCGGTCCACCCCAAGGGCGACCCGCCGGGCGACAACGCGCAGATCTGGGAACAGTTGAAAGACCTGGGCCGCAGCCAGGGGCGCTCGGTGCGCGGCAGCCACTACGTGCAGGGCCACCTGCTCAACCACAACCTGGGCGGCCCGGGCCTGCGCTTCAACCTGACGCCCATCACCAAGCAGGCCAACAACAAGCACAAGTCGCTGGTCGAGACCAAACTGAAGGAAGAGGTGAACCAGCGCAAGAACGGCAAGGTCATCTACTACAAGGTGACCGCCAAGGCCGGCCCGCCGCAGGGCGGCAACCCCAGCCTGAAGACGCTGCTGGACAAGAAGAAGAACGATCCGCCCAAGACGGCCAAGAAGGCCGCGGCGCTGGAGGCCGAGATCGCGTCGCTGAAGGCGCTCAACCTGCTGACCGCTGGCTTCAAGTGCGACGCCTACGAGCTGGAGAAGGACGACAGCGGCGAATGGAAGAAGAAGGGCAAGCTGCTGGACACCTACGCGGTCAGCATCGACAACAACATCGCCGACGGCAACAAGACCTACGGCTACTGAGGCGGCGCACGGCTCAGTGCTGTCGCACCTGGCGCTCGCCGAACAAGGCCTCACGCGCCCTGTCGTCGGTCAACGGGCGGCGCACGCCGGCCAGCACCTCCAGGCCGCGCTGCACGGCCGGGCGCCGGGCGATCTCGTCGAACCAGCCCTTGAGGTGCGGGTAGTCGGCCATCGCCACGCCCTGGTTCTTCCACGACCGCAGCCAAGGAAACACGGCGATGTCCGCGATGCTGTACTCGGGGCCGCCGAGGTAGGTGGCATGCGCCAGCCGCTTGTTGAGGACGCCGTACAGACGCTGCGCCTCGCGGGTGTAGCGCTCGATGGCATAGGGCAGCTTCTCGGGGGCGTAGACGCGGAAGTGGTGCGCCTGGCCCAGCATGGGGCCCACGCTGCCGACCTGGAACATCAGCCACTGCAGCACCTCGTACTTCGCCGCCACGTCCGCGGGCAGCAGCCGGCCGGTCTTGCCGGCCAGATACAGCAGGATGGCACCGCTCTCGAACAGCGAGATCGGCCGGCCGCCCGGGCCGTCGGGGTCGGTGATGGCGGGGATCTTGTTGTTGGGGCTGATCGCCAGGAAGCCCGGCGCGAACTGCTCGCCGGCGCCGATGTCCACGGGATGCACCCGGTACGCAAGGTCACACTCCTCCAGCATGATGTGGACCTTGTGCCCGTTCGGTGTGGGCCATGAATACACTTCGATCATTGGTTGCCTCCAGTCCCCGCAGGCCCGTCAAACAGCCCGATTCTCACGACTCATGGTGGTAAAGCAAGTCAAGCACTGGCTCGTGACGCGCGCCAACGCAGCCCGGTGGCGTCCGATCCTGGACTGGACCGAGGCCCGTGGCGGCGAGTTCAGGCAGACGCAGGAGGGCGAAGGCTTCCTCATCGAGCAGCCCAACGCCGTGCCCGGCCCCCTGCGCATCGAATGGGGTACGCCCCAGCGCAGCTACATGCCCGGCGTGGAGCTGCGCATGCGCTGCAAGATGGGCCTGCACCCCGACCTGCAGCTGATGGTGCTGGGCGCCACGCTGATGGAGGACCTGGAGCGCACCGTCTTCGAGGCCTACACCGACACGCTGCGCACCCGCGTCGACACCGATGCGCCGGAGGAGATGCGCTGGCTGGTGATGTTCCCGAAGTTCAGCCAGGCGGCCTCGGCCATCGTGCGCGAGCGCTACGGCGTCGTGGGCGTCACCAAGGAGCTGGCGGCTTCCTGGGTCGACGGCGAGCTCAGCGAAGCGCTCGCGCAGGCCAGCCAGGACCTGCTGCCCGCCGGCCACCCCTTCGTGATGATGTGCCTGCGCGGCAACCTCTACCTGCGCACCGCGATGCCGGAGGCCGAGCTGCCCAAGCTGCAGGCGCTGGTGCGGCTGCTGGAATGCGCCGCGCGCGAGGCGGTGCGCGTGAACGGCCAGCTGTCCGAAGGCGGCGCCTGGCCGACGACGACGTCGATCGCCTGGACGCATTCCACCCGCACCGGCGAGGTCGGCTGACGCCGCCGCCGGGCCGGGCGGTCAGGCCTTCTGCGCGAAGCGCCAGGCCAGCTCCGACAGCGGGCGCGCGCTGGCCGCGGTCTCGCGGGCCTGGGCGCTGGAGGCCGTGCCGTCCACCACCCGCTTGGCGATGCCCTGCACGATGGCCGCGATGCGGAACAGGTTGTAGGCGAGGTAGAAGTTCCAGTCGGCCATGACGGCGTCGATGTCCGCGCGGCCGGTGCGTTCGCAGTAGCGCTGCACGTACGCGCGCTCGCTGGGGATGCCCAGCGCCGCCAGGTCCTTGCCGCCCAGGCCGCGTGCGGCGCCCGAGGTCTGGATGTGCCAGCTCATGCAGTGGTAGCTGAAGTCCGCCAGCGGATGGCCCAGCGTCGACAGCTCCCAGTCCAGCACCGCGATGACGCGCGGCTCGGTGGGGTGGAAGACCAGGTTGTCCATGCGGTAGTCACCGTGCACGATGGCCACCTCGCGCTCGTCGCGGGCCGAGGCCGGGATATGCGCCGGCAGCCAGGCCAGCAGCGCGTCCATCGCCGGGTTGGGCTCGGTGACCGAGGCCAGGTACTGCTTGCTCCAGCGGCCGATCTGGCGCTCGAAGTAGTTGCCCGGCTTGCCGTACTGGGCCAGGCCCGCGGCCGCGAAGTCGACCTGGTGCAGCGTCGCGATGACGCGGTTCATCTCGTCGTAGAGGGCCGCGCGTTCGGCGTTGCCCATGCCGGGCAGGCTCTGGTCCCACAGCACGCGGCCGGGCATGAACTCCATGACGTAGAAGGCGCGGCCGATGACGGCCTCGTCCTCGCACAGCGCCAGCATCGCCGGCACGGGCACGCCGGTGCCGGCCAGCGCGTGCATGACCTGGAACTCGCGCTCGATGGCATGGGCCGACGGCAGCAGCTTGGCCACCGGCGCCGGCTTGCTGCGCATCACGTACTTCGCGGCCGGCGTGGTCAGCAGGTAGGTCGGGTTGGACTGGCCGCCCTTGAACTGCGCCAGCGTCAGCGGCCCGGCGAATCCCTGCACATGGGCGGACAGCCAGGCCTCGAGGGCGGGGGTGTCCAGGGCCTGGGCGAGGGGACGGGTGCCGGTGAATGCTTCCATGGTCTCGTTGTGTAGCGCACGAACTTTCCATTGTGCGATCGCCCTGCCCGCGCCCGTGTCGCGGCAGCGTCATGCCGCCGCGCTGCCCGGGCGCTTCAGCGCGACGCGGCGGCCAGCAGCTTGTCGCGGTTGAGCACGACCAGCCGCGTCGGTTCCACGCGCACCGCGCCTTCGCGCTCGAAGGCCTTCAGCTCCTGGTTGACCCGCTGGCGCGACGCGCCCAGCAGCTGCGCCAGGTCTTCCTGCGCCAGCTGCAGGCCGATGCGGATCTCGCCGCCCTCCTGCACGCCGTACGAGCGTGCCAGCAGCAGCACCTGCTTGGCCAGCCGCGCGGCCAGCGGCCGGGTGTTGAGGTCCTCGATCATGTCGAACATCAGCCGCAGCCGCCGGCAGTTCAGCCGCAGCAGCGCGTCGTACAGCTCCGAGTGCGCCTGCAGCAGCGCGCGGAAGTCGGCCTTGCGCACGCACAGCAGCGTGGTCTCGCCGTGGGCATAGGCGTCGTGCGTGCGGGGCAGGCCGTCGAACAGCGCGATGTCGCCGAACCAGGTGCCCGGCTCGACATAGGTCAGCGAGATCTGCTTGCCTGCCAGCGACACCGAGCTGACACGCACGGCGCCCTTGGCGACGCCGCACCATTCCTCGGCGGGTTCGCCGCGGTGCGACAGCATGGTCTCGTCCGCCAGGCGGCGGATGTAGGCACGCTGCAGGATGTCGTTGCGCAGGGGTTCGGAGAGCCGGGAGAACCAGGCGCCCTGGTCGATCTGCTGGCGTTCGGCGGGGGTGAGGCTGAGTGCGTTCATGGCTTGGAGCGGCATTGTGCAGCCCCCGGCGGACGGGCGGGCGCATGCTAGAGTGAACTGCGTTGTCCATCCCCTTTTTCAACCGCATCGCTAGCCGCTCCGCCGTCAATGCCCCTCACGGCTCTGCGCCCGACGTTGCTGGGTGCCTTCACTCCTGCGTTCGCACTGCTGCTCGGCCTCGCGTCTGACGACGCCGGGGCGCTGGGGCTGGGCCGGCCGCTCGTTCATTCCTCCCTCGGCAAGTCGCTGGATGTCAGCATCCCGCTGGCACTGGCCGATGGCGAGCAGCTCGGCGAGAGCTGCCTGCGGGCCGAGGTGATGGCCGGCGACGCCCGCGTGCCGGCCGGCCTGCTGCAGTTGCGCATCGAGGGCGAGGCGGGGCAGCAGCGCATCCGGCTGCAGAGCCTGGCCCGCATCGACGAGCCGGCGCTGCGCCTCACGCTGGCGCTGGGCTGCCCGCTGCGGCTGACGCGGGAGTTCAACTTGCTGGTCGACCCCGCGCCCGGTACGGCAGCGGCACCGCTGCCGGTGGCCGCGCCCGCCGTGGCGCCTGCGCCGGCGCCCCAGGCGGCGCACCGCCCGCAGGCCGAGGCGCCGAAGCCGCCGCCCGCGCGCCCCCGCACCCGGCCCAAGGCACGTGCCACCGGTCCGCGCCTGGTGATGGAGCGGCCCGAGGTGCTGGTGGCCGACGCGCCGCGGCCCGCCGCCCAGGCCGGCGAAGTCGTGTTGACGCCGGAGCTGGAGGCGCAGATCAACCAGCTCGAACAGACCGTGGCCCAGCTGCGCGCGGAGCTGGAGGCACGCCAGCAGGCGCCGGCCGCGAGCGTCCCCGCCGCGCCGGCCCCGGTGGCCTCGGCGCCCGACGTCGCGCCCGCGCCGCCGGCCGTGCCGCGCTCCGGGGTGTCGCCCTACCGCGATCCGCTGGCCTGGCTGCTCACGCTGGGCGTCAGCCTGCTGGCCGGCGCCGCCGCCTTCTACGGCAGCCGCTGGCGCGACGACCGGGCGCGTCGCGAGCTGGCCTACTGGCGCGCGCTGCATGCCGCCGAAGGGGCCACCAGCCCGCCGCCGCCGCCGGCACCGGCGCCATCGCCCGGCATGGCGCCGCCCGTGGTCGGCGGGGCCGCCGCGCTGCCGGACGAGGGGCAGCACCAGGTGACCCGGCCACAGCCCCGGCCCATGACCGGCTCGCCGTTGCCGGCGGCCATGGCGGCGTTCTCCATGCAGGCGACCCAACCACTGCCGGTGCAGGCGAGCGCCGCGGCAGAGCCGGCCCCGCAGCTGACCGTCGCGGACGAGTTGCTGGACCTGCAGCAGCAGGTCGATTTCCTGCAGCTGCTGGGCCAGCACGAGGCCGCGGCCGACCTGCTCACCGCGCGCCTGGCCGCCGGCAACGCGGGCGCCATGCCCTACCTGCTGCTGATGGAGCAATGCCAGCAGCAGGGCCAGCCCGAGGCCTTCGCCGGGCTGGCCCGGCAGTTCGAGCAGCGCCTGCAGACGATGGCGCCGCATTGGGCGCAGAGCCTGGCGCGCGGGCGCACGCTGGACGCCAGCCCGACCGTCATCGCGCACCTGCAGGTGGTCTGGTCGGACCCCGCCTCGGCCATGCAGATGCTGCAGGAGCTGATCGCCCGTGGCGGTGGCCCCGGCACGCCGCATTTCGAGCTGCCGGCCTTGCGCGACCTGCTGTTGCTGTACAGCATCGCGCGCGACCTGTTCGAGGCCGGCCTGCGCAGCGACGAGGTGGACCTGATGCTGCCGCTGGAGCCGGGCGCCGCGAACGGCCAGCTCGCCGCAGGCTAAAGCCCGAAGTCGGTGGCGTCGCCGTTCATCGCCTTCTCGATTAGCTTGCGGCTCAGGCGCTCGGACAGCAGTTCGGCGAAGCTGTACACGTAGTTGCGCAGGTAGGCGCCGCGCTTGAAGGCGATGCGCGTGACGTTGCTGCCCAGCAGCGCGCCCAGCGGCCGCGCGACGAGGTCGCTGCCCGCGGGCTCCTCGCGCATCGCCATCTCGGCGACGATGCCCACGCCCATGCCCAGGCGCACATAGGTCTTGATGACGTCGGAGTCGATCGCCTCCAGCACGATGTTGGGCGTGAGGTGACGCGCGGCAAAGGCCTTGTCGATGCGGGTGCGGCCGGTGAAGCTGGGGTGGTAGGACACCAGCGGCTCGGCGGCCAGCTGTTCGAGGTCGATGCGCTCGACGCCGGCCAGCGGATGGTCGCGCGGCACCACCATCACGTGCTGCCACTCATAGCAGGGCAGGGTGACCAGCTCGGGGTACTGGGCCAGCGACTCGGTCGCCAGGCCCAGGTCGGCGGTCTCGTCCAGCAGCATCTTGGCCACCTGGTCGGGGCTGCCCTGGTGCAGGCTGATGCGCAGCTGCGGCAGGTTGCGGCGCAGCGCGGCCACCGGCGTGGGCAGCACATAGCGCGCCTGCGTGTGGGTGGTGGCGATGGAGAAGGTGCCGCTGTCCTGGCGCGAGTACTCCTCGCCGATACGCTTGAGGTTGCCCACCTCGCGCAGGATGATCTCGATGCACGCCAGCACCTGCTGGCCCGGCTCGGTGATGCGCCGCAGCCGCTTGCCGTGGCGCGAGAAGATGTCGACGCCCAGCTCCTCCTCCAGTTCGAGGATGGCCTTGGACACGCCGGGCTGCGACGTGAACAGCGCCTTGGCCGTCTCGGTGAGGTTGAGGTTGCGGCGCGCGGCTTCCTGGACGAAGCGGAACTGGTGCAGGTTCATGCCAGCGTGCCCAGGCAGGCGTCGCACATGGCCTGCAGCACGGCCTCGTGCTCGCCCAGCGGCGCATGCAGCAGCCACTCGACGGCGTCGCCGTGCCGATCGCGCAGGCGGTCCAGCAGCGGCGGCACGTCGCGCCGCACATGGCCGCCGGTGCCCAGGAACAACGGCAGCACATGCACGCGCCGGCAGCCCGCCTCGGCCAGCTGCGCCGCGGCGTCCTCCATGCCCGGCGACATGAATTCGAGGAAGCCCAGCACCAGCGGCACGTCCGGCCTTGCCGCCCGCAGGCGCTCGGCGACGATCTCGAACGGCCGCGCCCAGGCCGCGTCGCGGGCGCCATGGGCGAACAGCAGCAGGCCCTCTTGGTTGGCCGGGTTCTCTGCCGGATTCATCGCCGGGTTCATCGCCGATTTCATCGGTATCTCACAAGCCAGGTGAAGGCTGCCATGGACAGCCCCATGTAGATCAGGCTGGGCGTCGCCGCGACGGCCCAGGGCGTCCAGTTCTTCAGCAGGCCCAGGTGGCCCGCCACGTTGTTCAGCAGCACGAAGCTGATGCCCAGCATGATGCCGCCGAAGACCTTGATGCTGGCGCCGCCCGAGCGGCCATGCAGGTAGGCGAAGGGCAGGGCCAGCGCCACCATCACGAAGCAGGCGAACGGGTAGAAGGCCTTGCGCCAGAACTGGATGTTGTGCGCCTGGGCGGACTGCTCCTGCGCCGACAGGTGTTCGGTGTAGCGGTACAGCTCCAGCGTCGACATCGACATGGCGGGCAGCACGGCCGCGGCGATGACGCCGGCGTGCAGCGAGCTCTGCCAGTCCAGCCGGTCGAGCTGCTGCTCGCTGACGACCACCTCGCCGACCGAGCCGCTGCCCGTCACGGCGCCGGGGTTCCAGAGCGTGCGCCGGACCGTCTGCAGGTGCCACAGGCCCCGGGCATCGACGTCCACCTTGCCGGCCTCGGTGCGCGACATCAGGCCGCCCTGGGCGTCGAACTCGTAGATGCGCACGTCTTCCAGGTCACCCTCGCTGCCGACGCGGCCGACCTTGACGGAGTAGCTGCGCTCCTCGCCGTCGATGCGCTGGTGGTCCTTGAGCCAGGCGCCGCGCTGGGTCGGGTTGGTGTCGCGCACGAAACCGGCCCGCAGCTCGTCGCGGCGGCGCTCGAACTGCGGCGCGACATAGTCGCCGATGACGAAGGTCAGCACGGCGAACACCGCCGCCAGCCCCGCCAGCAGGCTCAGCGCGCGGGCGGGCCCGAGGCCGCCGGTGCGCAGGATGGTGAACTCGCTGCTCTGCGCCAGCCGGGTGAGCGCCATGATGGCGCCGATCAGCACCGCGATCGGGAACAGCTCGTAGAAGTGGCCGGGCAGCTCCATGGCGGCCAGCAGCGCGGCCTTGCCGGCACCCATGCCGATGCGGGCCATGCGATCCAGCTCGTCGACGAAGTCGATGAAGAAGAACAGCGACAGGAAGGACACGGCCACCAGCACGACCGAGCCGACGATGTCCTTGTAGAGCAGGCGGCGGACGGTCTTCATGCCGGTGCTCCGGTCAGTCGGCGGCGCAGGCAGAAGCGGTTGCCGTTGTCGCGCAGCCAGATCATCGCCAGCGACAGCAGCAGCGCGCTGCCGTGCACGCTGATCAGCGCCCGTGGCAGGCTCATGCGGCCGTTGCCCACCCAGGACTGCGACAGGCTGATGAGATTGAAGTAGACGATGAAGGCCAGCAGCGCGAACAGCAGGTTCCAGTTGTTGGCGCGGCGCGGGTTGGACGCCGCCAGCCCCACGCCCAGCAGCGCCATGTTGATGCCGCCCAGGATCATGCCGAAGCGCCAGGCCAGCTCGCCCTGGTGCTTGGGCGTCGGCAGCTTGAGCAGGTCCAGCGTGGGCGTGGCCTTGGGCGGCAGCTGGTTGGCATTGGCCAGCACCTGCGTGTCGGTCAGCACCTGGTAGCGCTCGAAGCGGGCCAGGCTTTTCTCGCCGGTCTTGAGCTGGGTCTCGTTGCGCTGGCCGTGGTCCAGCACCAGGAAGCGGTCGTCGCCGGTCATCTGCAGGTGGCCGCGCGACGAGGTCGTCACTGACTCGCGGTCGTTCTGCGTGGCGAGGATGAAGACGTTGCGCCCGGTGGCCGCGTTGTCGCCGTCACGCTCGATGAAGAACACCCGGCTGCCGTCGCGCGAGCTCTGGAACTGGCCCGGCGCCACGCGCGACAGGTCGCTGCGCTTCTGGTAGCGGTCCTTGAGCTCGGCGCTGTTCTGGTTGCCCCAGGGCCAGACCACCAGCTCCAGCACGATGACCGCCAGCAGGACGGGCCAGGCCATGCGCAGCACCGGCCGCACGAAGCGCGACAGCGGGATGCCGCTGGCGAACCAGATCGTCATCTCCGATTCGCGGTACAGCCGCCCCAGCGTGACGACGACGGCCACGAACAGCGACAGGATCAGCATCGTCGCGAGGTGGGCGATGGTGGCGTAGCCCATCAGCAGCACCACGTCCTGGGGCGCGACGCTGCCGCCGGCGGCCTGGCCCAGCGTGCGGATCAGCGTCGACGTCAGCATGATGGTCAGGATGACCACCAGGGTGACGCCGAAGCTCCGTGCCAGCTCGGACCGCGTGGATGAATCGAATAACATCAAACGCACTTCTATCTACTTCTAGTCATTATGGACTTCAAGATTCAAACCGCAGAGCTGGATGCGCTGGCCGGCGTGGCGACGGACGCCCTCGTGGTCGTGCTCGGTGGCGACGCGGTGGCGGCCGGTCTGGATGCGGTGGTGGCCGGGCATGTGCAGGCCGCCATCAAGCTGGGCGACTTCGCGCTGAAGGCCGGCCAGGCGTTGACGCTGACCCAGGCCGCAGGCGTCAAGGCGCCGCGCCTGGTGCTGGCGGCCAGCGGCAAGACGACGCTGGCCGCCGCGCGCACGGCGCTGGCCGCGGGCCTGGGGCAGATCAAGTCGCGCGGCGCCGTCAGCGCCAGCGTGGTGTTCGTCGGCTTCGACGCGGCGCTGACCGAGTCGCTGGCCGAGCAGGCCGCGCTGGCCGGCGCCGAGGCGGTCTACCTGTACCGCCACACCAAGCCCAGCGCGCCGGCGGCGCCCAAGCTGGCCAAGCTGGCGTTGCTGGCGGGCAAGGCCGACCAGAAGGCCGCGAAGATCGGCCTGGCGCGTGGCCAGGCGATCGCCGCCGGCGTCGAACTGGCCCGCGAATGCGCCAACCGCCCGGCCAACCATGCGACGCCCACTTACCTGGGCGAGGTGGTGCGGGGCCTGGGCAAGACCCATGGCCTGAAGGTGGACGTGCTGGACCGCAAGGCGGTCGAGAAGCTGGGCATGGGCAGCTTCCTGGCCGTGGCCAAGGGTTCGGACGAGCCGCTGCGCTTCATCGTGGCGCGCTACGAAGGCGCCGCCAAGACGGTGGCGCCGGTGGTGCTGGTCGGCAAGGGCATTACCTTCGACACCGGCGGCATCTCGCTGAAGCCGGGTGCCGAGATGGACGAGATGAAGTTCGACATGGGGGGCGCGGCCGGCGTCATCGGCACTCTGCGTGCCGTGGCCGAACTGCGCCCCAAGCTCAACCTCGTCATGATCGTCGCGGCCTGCGAGAACATGCCGAGCGGCAACGCCGTGAAGCCGGGCGACGTGGTCACCTCGATGTCGGGCCAGACCATCGAGATCCTCAACACCGACGCCGAAGGCCGCCTCATCCTCTGCGATGCGCTGACCTACGCCGAGCGCTTCAAGCCGGCCGTGGTGGTGGATGTGGCCACGCTGACCGGCGCCTGCGTCATTGCGCTGGGCGGTGTGCGCAGCGGCATGTACGCCAGCGACGACGAACTGGCGGCCGCGCTGACGGCCGCGGGCGACGCCGCCCTGGACCCCTGCTGGCGCATGCCGCTGGACGAGGACTATGCCGAGGGCCTGAAGAGCAACTTCGCCGATGTGGCCAACATCGCCGGCCGCGCGGGCGGTTCCATCACGGCGGCCAAGTTCCTGCAGCGCTTTGCCGACAAGTTCCGCTGGGGTCACCTGGATATCGCCGGCACGGCCTGGAAGGGCGGCGCGAGCAAGGGGGCCACCGGCCGGCCGGTGGGCCTGCTGACCCACTTCGTGCTGAGCCACGCCAAGTAAAGCGGCGTGCCTGTCCAGGTCAGCTTCTACAGCGACGCCGCCGATCCGCTGCACTTCGCGTGTCGGCTGGTCCGGCGTGCGCTGGCGTCGGGCAAGCCGGTGGGCATCTGCGTGCCGGCGGCACAGGCGGCGCGGCTCGACGCCTTGTTGTGGAGCTTCGACGCCACCGAGTTCATCCCGCACCGGCGCTGGGACGGCACCCGCGCGCCCGCGCCGGGCGAGGTGTTGCTGGTCGATGACGCGGCCCGGTTGCCGCACCGCGGGCTGCTGGTGAATCTCGGCGACGAGATGCCGTCCGCCGCCTTTGAGTTTGAACGTGTGCTGGAGGTCATCGGCGGCGAGCCCGACAGCGTTCAGTCAGGGCGTGTGCGTTATCGCGCCTACCAGCGTTCGGGTGCCAGCCTGGACCATTTCTCGGCCGCCGGTTGACCGCTTCGCGTCCACGCTTTCCCGAATGAGAGCCCCCTGGATTTGGGGTATGTTCATTCGGTTGAAAACTCAACAGTTGTTTGTCTTTTCCTCTCTTCCAATCTGGAGTCGATCCATGCAAGTCAAGTTGAATGTGGTTGTGGGCGCCGTGGCTGCGCTGCTCAGCGGTGCCGCCATGTCCCAGGACCTGGTCGTCAAGATCGGCCATGTCGGCCCCACCAGCGGCCAGATCGCGCACCTGGGCAAGGACAACGAGCTGGGCGCCCGTCTGGCCATCGAGGAGCTGAACGCCAAGGGCGTGACCATCGGCGGCAAGAAGGCCAAGTTCGAGCTGCTGGCCGAAGACGACGCCGGTGATCCGAAGCAGGGCACGGCCGCGGCGCAGAAGCTGGTCGACGCCAAGGTCCAGGGCGTGGTGGGTCACCTGAACTCCGGCACGTCCATCCCGGCTTCCAAGGTCTACAGCGACGCCGGCATCCCGCAGATCTCGCCGTCCGCCACCAACCCCAAGTTCACCCGCAACGGCTACAAGACCACCTTCCGCGTCGTCGCTGACGATGTGCACCTGGGCGGCACGCTGGGCAAGTACTCGGTGAAGGAGCTCAAGGGCAAGTCCATCGCCGTCATCGACGACCGCACGGCCTACGGCCAGGGTGTGGCCGACGAGTTCGAGAAGGGCGTCAAGGGCGCTGGCGGCAAGGTTGTCGGCCGTGAGTTCACCAACGACAAGGCCACGGACTTCACCGCCATCCTGACCTCCCTGAAGGGCAAGAAGCCCGACGTCGTCTTCTTCGGTGGCATGGACGCCGTGGCCGGCCCGATGCTGCGCCAGATGAAGCAGCTGGGCATCGAAGCCAAGTTCATGGGCGGCGACGGCATCTGCACGGGCGAACTTCCCAAGCTGGCCGCCGGCACCATGGGTGACGGTCAGGTCGTCTGCGCCGAGGCGGGTGGCGTCGAAGGCGAGGCCAAGAAGTCGATGGACGAGTTCAAGACCAAGTTCAAGTCCAAGTTCAATGTCGACGTGCAGATCTACGCCCCGTACGTCTATGACGCCGTCAACGTGCTCGCCGCAGCCATGGTGAAGGCCAACTCCGCCGAGCCCGCGAAGTACCTGCCGGTGCTGGCCAAGACCACCGGCTACAAGGGCGTGACCGGCACCATCGCCTTCGACGAGAAGGGCGACATCAAGAACGGCGCCCTGACGCTTTACACCTACAAGGGCGGCGCCCGCGAGCAGATCGCCGTCGTGCGCTGATCTCTTCGCCGAAACGAAAAGCCCGCCGCCTGGCGGGCTTTTTTTTGGCTGCAGGTGGACGCGGCGGCGCGTTCGCGCCGCTCGAGGCGTCACTGCATATGGACGACAAACGATTGCGGGATGCGACAGCGTCGACACAAATATTTTGCCAGTCTGTGCTGCGTAATATTTACATGACCACGAAATCCGGCTGGGCCAGCACTGCGTCGGGAGTTTGCAGAAATGCGTTTCGTCGAATTCCACCCCGGCCCCTGTGCGTTTCGCACGGTTTGAGCCAGTTGCTGCGACGCGGCAATGCGGGCCCCTGGGACGGGATCGTGTCTACTGCCGCCCGGCGTGGAAACGCCCTTGCCAGGTGGCGGGCCGTGATGGCCTGGCGAGACGGATTCAAGGGGCAGCGACCCTCCAAACGGGGGGCTTTCAACGCCAGGGGCCGAAGGCATGATGCCGGCGCGATCAAGGTCGGGTGATCGGTGTTCCACCAGGCGTCAAGCTTGGACACGCCATACCGCGGCCCGCTGTCACCGACTCGGTGCCCTGGCAGGGTCGATGAGCGGCGATGCGACCGCGGCATTTGCGCCAAATGAGATGAGTATCGATATTGATTCGAATTTCATCCGTCGGGTTTGCAAATAGGTTGGCGCCGAGCGAAGTGATCGGGGAAGTAAATGATTCGAATATTCAACCATTACCTGCACAGGCAGACCTTGCTTCAGGTCTTTTTCGACCTCGGCCTGATCGTCTTTGCAGTCATCGCCGTCGTTCTGAGCCAGGGCGAGGCCGCACAGACCGTGCTGCCGTTTGCCGCGTCGCACGGGCTCTCGCTGGCTGGATGCATGTTCGTCATCAACTCGGCCACGGGCTTCTACCAGCACGTACACAACCGGTCGATCACTGAATCCTGCGCGCGGGCGCTGTTTGGCCTGCTGTTCGGCCTGCCCCTGGCCTATGCGATCTTCAGCCTGGTGCCTTCCGACACCAGCCACCGTGACCTGTTGACACTGGTGGCCATGGCTGCCGTCGCGGCAGTGATGGTGCACCGCGTCTACGCGGCGCATTCCGGCACGCAAGCCCGGATGCGCAGCCGCATTCTCATTTTTGGCGCCGGCCCGGCCGCACGCACCGTGGGCAATACCCTGCGGGCCTCCGACCCACATGCGCAGATCGTCGGCTACTACGCCGGTCCGAACGAGGAACAGTTCGACGTGGCGCCCGCCGAGATCATCAACGACGGTGCCAACCTCACCGAGGCGGCGCTGAAGCACAACGTCGACGAGATCGTCGTGGCGCTGAGCGAGCGCCGCGGCGGCAGCATGCCGTTGCGCCAGCTGCTGGACTGCAAGCTGTCCGGCGTGCGGGTCGTGGACATCGCGACGCACTTCGAGAAGACGCTGGCGCAGATCAACATCAAGCACGTCAACGCGGGCTGGCTGGTGTTTGGCGACGGCTTCAGCCAGGGGCTGATGCGCGCGGCCATCAAGCGTGTCTGCGACATCGTGTTCGCCGCGCTGATCCTGGCGGTGTCCTGGCCGATCATGCTGGTGACCGCGCTGCTGATCATGCTGGAGTCGCGCGGCCCCGTGTTGTACCGCCAGGAGCGGGTCGGGCTGAATGGCGTGCCGTTCAAGGTCATCAAGTTCCGCAGCATGCGCACCGATGCCGAGAAGGATGGCAAGCCGCGCTGGGCCACCAAGAACGATGACCGCGTGACGCGTGTGGGCCGCTTCATCCGCAAGGTGCGCATCGATGAACTGCCTCAGCTGTTCAACGTGCTGAGCGGCGAGATGAGCATGGTGGGCCCGCGGCCCGAGCGTCAGTTCTTCGTCGATGAGCTGACCAGCAAGATCCCGTACTACGCCGTGCGTCACAGTGTCAAGCCGGGCGTGACTGGCTGGGCCCAGGTTCGCTATGAGTACGGATCGACGATCGAGGATTCGGTCGAGAAGCTGCAGTACGACTTGTACTACGTCAAGAACCACTCGCTATTCCTCGACCTGCTGATCATGCTGGAGACGGTTGCCGTCGTGTTGACCGGCAAGGGTGCGCGCTGAGCCGCTGCCAGCGTCGCCGCCGCTGCCCGCCTGTCCCCGGGCATGCTTGAATCCCGCATGCCCACCTTCGCCTACGAACCTGCGTCCGGTCTCGTGACCGCTGCCGTGGCGCCGCTTCTGTCCCTGGGTGGCGTCGGCAACTTCATTGGCTGCCTGGCCTACGGGCTGTTCGCGCTGTACTTCGCGCAGCGCCTGCTGCGCGGCAGCCTGCCGGTGACCGCGCTGGCGCTGGTGTTTCTGGCGGCGCTGGTGGCGAGCGCGGGCTGGGCCGGCGTGACGCTGGTGGACGGCGCAAGGCATTGGTCGGATCGACTGCCGGGCTGGCTCCCGCCGGGCCTGGACCTGCTGCGCTTCGCACTGTGGTTCGTCTTCATGTCGATGCTGCTGCCGGCGTCGCGAGGTGGCGCCGGGCTGGGCTGGGTGCGGCCGATGGCCGGCTTTGCTGCGCTGGTGCAGCTGGCATTGATCGTCGCCGCCGAAGCGCGGCCGCCCGGTGACCTGGCGCAGCCGCTCGCCTTGTCGTCGCTGAGTCTGGCCGTGCTGGGGCTGGTGTTCGTCGAGCAGATGCTGCGCAACGCGACCGGCGATGCGCGCTGGAACGCCAAGCCCGTTTGCCTCGGGCTGGGTGGCATCTTTGTCTTCGACCTGTTCATCAGTTCGCAGGCCGCATTGTTCGAGCGCTTCGACGGCGATGCGGTCAGCGTGCGCGCGCTGGTTCATGCGGCCGCCGTGCCGCTGCTCTATGTGGCCTCCCGACGGCATGGCGACTGGCTGGGCAAGCTGCATGTGTCGCGCGCCGCCGTCTTCCATTCGGCGGCCCTGCTGTTGGTCGGGGCCTATCTGTTGATCGTGGCCGGCGTTGGCTACTACGTGCGCTACACGGGCGGGCAATGGGGCCGGGCGCTGTCGTTGGCGCTGGTGTTCGTCGCGTTGGTGGCTCTGGCGCTGCTCGTCGCTTCGGGCTCGATGCGCGCGCGTCTGCGCGTCTACATCAGCAAGAACTTCTTCAGCTATCGCTACGACTACCGCGAGGAATGGCTGCGCTTCACGCAGCTGCTGTCCAGCAGCGCGGAGCCGCAGCACACGGCCGAGACGGTGGTGCGTGCGCTGGCGAATCTGGTGGAGAGCCCCAGCGGCATGCTGTGGCTGCAGCGGTCGGCCGACGCGGAGTTCGTGCAGGCGGCGTGCTGGAACCTGCCCGCGCAAGGCGCCAGCGAGCCGCGGCATGGTCCGCTCGCCGCGTTCTGGCAGGAGCGCGCGTGGATCGTCGACCTGGATGAATGGCGCAAGCAGCCGGCGGCTTATCCGGGGTTGGTGCTGCCGGCTTGGCTGAGCGAGGAACCGCGCTGCTGGCTTCTGGTGCCGCTGCTCGCGCGCGAGGCGCTGATCGGGTTTGCCGTGCTGGGACGGCCGCGCGCGGTCGTCGAGCTGAACTGGGAGGTGCGCGACCTGCTGCGCACCGCGGCCAGCCAGGCATCCGGCTATCTCGCGCAGGCCCAGGCTACCGAAGCGTTGCTGGAGGCACGCAAGTTCGACGCGTTCAACCGCATGTCGGCGTTCGTCGTGCATGACCTGAAGAACATCGTGACCCAGCTGTCATTGATGATGAAGAACGCCAAGCGGCTGCGCGACAACCCCGAGTTCCAGCAGGACATGCTCGACACGGTGGAGAACTCGCTGGAGAAGATGCGCCAGCTGATGCTGCAGCTGCGCGAGGGGGACAAGCCGCACGGCGTCACCAGCGGTGTCGACCTCGAGCAGATCGCACGCCGCCTGGCCGCGGCCGCCCACAGCAAGGGACGGGAGCTGCAGTTGCAGCTGCAGCCGGGCGTCAGCACGCGGGGGCATGCCGAAAGGGTCGAGCGGGTGGTGGGCCATCTGGTGCAGAACGCCTTCGATGCCACGCCGGCGGACGGGCGGGTGTGCCTGACGCTAGATGCGCAGGGCAGCCAGGCGCGCATCCTCGTCGAGGACAACGGTTGCGGCATGAGCCCCGAATTCATACAGAATCGGTTGTTCAAGCCGTTTCAAACTACAAAAGCCAGCGGCATGGGCATCGGTGCCCACGAGAGCTATCAATACGTGCAGGAACTGGGAGGCAAGATCAGCGTGCAGAGCGAATTGAACCGGGGTACCACCGTGACCCTGATGCTGCCCTTGTTCCATGCCCAGGCCGATGCGCCCCTGGCGGCGCTGGAGGGCCGATGAGCACGCCTCGCCACGCGCCGCTGCTGATCGTGGAGGATGACCTGGCGTTGCAGAAGCAGCTGAAGTGGTCGCTGGACCGCTTTGAATCCGTCGTGGCCGATGACGTGGCGAGTGCCGTGCTGCAGTTCCGCCGCAGCAGCCCGGCCGTCGTCACGATGGACCTGGGCCTGCCGCCCGATCGCGACTCGGTCTCCGAAGGGTTCCGTTGCCTGGAGAAGCTGCTGGAGCTGGACCCGGCCGCCAAGGTCATCGTGCTGACCGGCCAGAACGACCAGGACAACGCGCTGCGGGCCATCCGCATGGGGGCCTATGACTTCCTGGCCAAGCCGGTCGACCCCGACGTGCTGAGCCTGACGGTCGAGCGCGCGTACCGGCTGTACGAGCTGCAGCAGGAGAACCGCCGCCTGCAGATGCAGCAGAGCAGCGACGTCTTCTCCGGCTTGGTCACGCGTGACCCCGGCATGCAGCGGGTGTGCCGCATGATCGAGAAGGTGGCGCCTAGCGATGCCACGGTGCTGCTGCTGGGCGAGAGCGGCACCGGCAAGGAGGTGCTCGCCCAGGGCCTGCACGACGCGTCCAAGCGCAAGGGGCGCTTCGTCGCCATCAACTGCGCGGCCATCCCTGAGACGCTGCTGGAAAGCGAGCTCTTCGGCTACGAGAAGGGGGCGTTCACTGGCGCCACCAAGTCCACACTCGGCAAGATCGAAACCGCCAACGGCGGCACGCTGATGCTGGACGAGATCGGCGACCTGCCGATGCCGCTGCAGGCCAAGCTGCTGCGCTTCCTGCAGGAGCGCGTCATCGAGCGGGTCGGCGGGCGCCAGGAAATCCCGATCGACGTGCGCGTCGTCGGCGCGACGCACCAGGATCTGCGCGCGCGCATCGCCGATGGCCGTTTCCGTGAAGACCTCTACTACCGCCTCGCCGAGATCGTCGTCGACATTCCGCCGCTGCGTGACCGGGTGGGCGACCCGGTGTTGCTGGCGCACGCCTTCGCGCGCCGCTTCGCCACCGAGATGCGGCGCCCGGTGCCCACGCTGGCCGACGACGCCGTGCGGGCGCTCGAAACCCACCGCTGGCCGGGCAACGTCCGGGAGCTGCAGAACATCCTCAAGCGCGCCGTCATCATGGCCGACGAAGACCGCATCGGCGCCGCGGACCTGGGGCTGCGCACGACGCCGGACGCCGGGTCGGATGCGGCGACACTCGACCTGCGTACCGTGCGGGAGGCCGCCGAACGCCAGGCCGTGATCACCGCGCTGGCGCGCACGGACGGCAACATCGTGCGTGCCGCCGAAGTCCTGGGTGTGAGCCGGCCGACCCTTTACGACCTGATGAACCGATTGCAGATCAAATGACCCATTCCTCTGTTCCCGCCTGGCGCCGCAGTCGCACCTGGGTTGCCGCAGCGGCCGTCGGCTTGTTGACCGCCTGTTCCGGCCAGGATCCGACCCAGCTGATCAAGGCCGGTCGTGCGCACCTGGACAAGAAGGAGTACCGGGCGGCGTCGATCGAGTTCAAGAATGCGCTGCAGAAGGACGGCAACCTGAACGAGGCGCGGCTGCTGCTCGGGCGCACCTTGCTGGAAAGCGGCGACAGCGCCGGCGCGCTGGTGGAGTTCAGCAAGCTCACGACGGCGGGCTATGAGCCCGACCAGGTCGCCCCGCTGCACGCGCGTGCGCAGCTCGCGCAGGGGGAGTGGGACCGGCTCATCACCGACTGGGCCGGCAAGAAGCTCGGGTCGCCCAAGGCGCAGGCAGAACTGGCGGCCACCCTGGCGGCGGCCTACGGCGCGCGCGGCAAGACGGACCTCGCGATGTCCAGCGCCGAGGCGTCGCTGCGCGACGATCCCGAAGGCCTCAGTGGCCTGCTCGTCATGGCGCAGCTGAAGGCACTGCGGGACGACCTGGCCGGCGCGATGGAGGACGTCACGCGTGCCGAGCGCAGCCACCCGCAGGCCGTGCGGCCCAAGCTGTTCCGCGCCGAACTGATGGCCCAGATGCGAGGGCGCTTCGACGTCACCGCGGTGGCCGATGCCTACCGTGCCGTGCTGGCGATCGACCCCAAGGAAGTGCAGGCCCATGCCGGCCTGATCCAGCTGGCGATGGCGCAGAAAGATGCGCCGGCGGCCGCTGCGCAGCTCGAGCAGTTGCGCAAGGCCCACCCCGGTTCGCTGCCCACCTACTACTTCACCGCGCTGCTGGCGCTGGACCGTCGCGACCTGCGCGCCGCGCAGGACGCCATCCAGCAGGTGCTGAAGGCGGCCCCCGAACATGCGGCGGCATTGCAGCTGGCGGGGCGCATTGCGTTCGAAGCGGGCAATTACGCGCAGGCTTCGGCCCATCTGGGCAAGGCGTTGCCGCGCGCAGCCCAACCCACGCCGGTGCGGCTGTTGCTTGCACGGGCGCAATTGCGCTCGGGCGACAACAAGAAGGCGCTCGCCACGCTGCAGCCGGTGCTGAGCGAACGCAGCGATGTGCCCGCCGAGGCGTACACGCTGGCGGCTGATGCCCAAGTTCGCCTGGGCGATCCAGAGGCGGCCAAGCAGCTCTACCAGCGCGCGGTCAGTGCCGACCCGCGCGATGAGCGGGCTCGCAGCGCACTGGCGGTGTTCGACATCGACGAGGGCCGGGTCGGTCGCGGGGTGCTGGCACTCAAGGAGGTGGCCCGCACCTCGGCGACGTTGCAAGCCGACGTGCTGGTCGCCTCCGTCTACCTGCGCGGGCGTCAGCTCGATCAGGCGCGCGAAGCCATCGAGGTCATCGAGCAGAAGCAGCCCAACCACGCCGTGGCAGCGCTGTTGCGGGGCGAACTGGCCCTGGCACAAGGCAACGTTGACGAGGCCGTGAAGCAGTTCGAGACCGCATCGCAGCGCGACCCGAACGACATCACGCCGGTGCTGTCGCTGGTCACGCTGGATCAGCGCGCGGGTAGAGCGGATGCGGCGCTGGCACGGTTGAAGGCCTTCCAGGAAAAGAATCCGCGTTCCATCCGGGCGGATCTTGCGATCGTTGCCCATGACAAGAACGCCGGGCGGTCGCCTCTGCAGTTGGCGACGGCACTTGAAGCATTGGTCAAGAAATACCCAGAGAGCGACCAGCCCAGGGTGGCCCTCGTCCGCGCGCTTTTGGAGGCGGGTGAAATCAAGCGCGCACAGACCGTCGCCAACGAAGCGGCTTCTGCCTTCCCGTCCAGCGCCGCCGCGATCGAGGCCGTGGGTGTCGCAGAACTTGCGGCCGGCAATATCAACCAGGCGCTGCAGGCGTTCTCGCAGTTCGCCACCTTGCAGCCCAAGGAGGTGACGCCCTTGCTGCGCTCCGCACAGGCGCATCTGGCGAACAAGGATGCGCCCGGCGCCATGGCTCAGCTGACCAAGGCCGTGGCGCTGGAGCCGGGCAACGCGGATGCCCAGTTCCAACTGGTGTCCTTGCTCGCGCGTACCGGCAAGGGCGAACAGGCGCTGGCGCAGGCGCGTGCCGCTCAAGCGGCGGCTCCTGCTGATCCGGTGGGCTGGATGCTGGAGGGTGACTTGCGTGTGGCAAAGGCAGACTATGTCGGTGCGGTCAGTGCTTATCGCAATGGCCTGGCCAAGGCGCGTGTGGGCGCCAGTGCCGTCAAGCTCCATCGCGCGATGGAGGATGCCGCGCAACTGAAGGACGCCCAGAAGCTGGAGAAGGAATGGCGAGCCGAGCATCCCCGCGACCCGGTGTTCAACTACTACCTCGGTGACCGCTATCTCGCTCTCGGCGAGCTTGACACCGCAGCGGCCCTTTACCGGGACGTGCTCGGCGTTGTGCCCAATGATCCGGCCAGCCTGAACAACCTCGCCTGGATCCTCGCTCAACAGGGCAAGCCCGGCGCCCTGGAGTTCAGCGAGAAGGCGGTGGCGTTGGCGCCCAAGTCCGGGTCTTACCACGACACGCTTGCGGAAATTCACGCCCGGGCCGGCCGCCTCGATCGGGCCATCGCCATGCAGCGTCGTGCTGTCGAACTCCAGCCGGACCTGCCGCTGCACCGCCTGCATCTGGCGGAATACCTCATCAATGACAAGCAATTGCCAGCGGCACGCAAAGAGCTTGAAAGTCTGGCGGGCCTGGGCTCGAAGTTCTCCCGTCAGGACGAGGTGAAGCGGCTCATGGGACAGTTGTAGAGCGAACCGCCAAGCGCAAACCCTCCGAAGGAGCCGCATGACCATCAAGCAAGCATCCTTTCGCAAGGTCTGGCACCGCAGCCTTCGTCTGGGGCTGTCCAAGTTGCCGCGCGACGTGCGCTTCGAGCTTTACCGTCGCATGATCGATTGCGATCCGGCGCCGGACAGCCGCCTGCAACTGAAGGTCGCCAACACCCGGGACGAACTCGAGGCCTGCTTTCGCATCCTGCACGATGCCTATGTGTCGTCCGGCTTCATGAAGCCGTCGCCTTCGGGCATGCGCGTCACGTCGTATCACGCGTTGCCGACGACCACCACGCTGTGCGCGAAGTACGACGGGCGGGTCGTGGGCACGATCTCCATGATCCGGGAGGGTGTGTTCGGCTTTCCTATGCAGGCCGCCTTCGACCTGAGCCCCGTGCGGGCCGAGGAGGGCCAGATCGCCGAAATCTCGGCACTCGCCGTGCATCCGGACTTCCGCAAGACGGGTGGCTCCATCCTGTTCCCGTTGATGAAGTTCATGTACGAGTACTGCACGCAGTACTTCGACACCCGCCATCTGGTCATTGCGGTGAATCCGGACCGCATCGAGATGTACGAGTCGCTGCTGTTCTTCCTGCGGCTTCAGGAGAACACGGTCGATCACTACGACTTCGCCAACGGCGCGCCGGCCGTGGGCGCCACGCTGGACTTGTACCGGGCGCGCGACGTATTCCGCCGCACCTACGGCGCCCGCAAGCCGCGCAAGAACCTCTACCGTTATTTCGTCGAACTGAAGCTGCCCCACATCCAGCTTCCCCGGCGCCGCTATCACCTGACCAACGACCCGGTGCTGACGCCGGACATGCTGGACTACTTTTTCAACCAGCGCAGCGCGGTGTTCGAGGAACTGGACGACCGGAAGCGGGCGCTGTTGTGGTCGATCTACGACCAGCCCGAGTTCCGCCATGTGCTGCCCATGCTGAAAGAAGAGCATGTCTCCTTTGCTGCCATGCGGCGGCATCAGCGGTTCTCGATGCGCTGCCCGGCGGAGTTCCGTGCGCTGGGCGGTGCGCCGGATCCGCTGGTCATCACCGTCATCCAGCTGTCCCAGGGCGGCTTGCAGGCACATTCGAAGTTGCCCTTGCCGGTTGGCGCCAAGGGCCGTGTCGAGGTGGAACTCGGCACCGATGAGCACTCCGAGCTGGAGGTCGAAATCCTGCGTAAGATCAACGGCGAAGGAAGCTACTACGGCGTGCGCGTGACCCGCACGGACGATGCCTGGCGGCGCTGTGTTGCTGCCCTGGAAACACGCCACGTCGGGGAAGAGTTGTGAACCATAAACGCCGTGCTTGTTTGGCCGCTGCGTTGGCGTTGGCCTTCTCCGGTGTGCCCGCCTCGGCCGAAACGCCGGTAGAACTCATCGCCCGCGCCAAGCCCTCCGTCGTTCTCGTCGGCCTGTCTCTTATACACATCTGACGCTGCCGACGAAGGCTTAGGTGTA
>CAXDTK010000031.1:0-27941 GCA_963992225.1 uncultured Comamonadaceae bacterium
GCGTCAGATGTGTATAAGAGACAGATCCGGGAGCGCGGCCCGGGGCCGCCTTGAGTTGCCCGGATTGTCACCACGACCGTGGGGTTCGCGCCCCGCAGTGGCCTGTCCCCTGTTCGGGTGCTAGCCGGGCCTCAAGCGCGCAGCCAGAGCAGCGCGAACCAGTGGTTGGGGTCGGTCCAGACCGCGCCGGGCCGGAAGCCCGCGCGCGCCGCCATGGCCTGGAAGCCCTCCACCGTGTACTTGTGCGAATGCTCGGTGTGCAGCGTCTCGCCCTCGTGGAAGGCGTAGATCTCGCCGCCCAGCTGCAGCGCCAGCGGCCGGCTTGCGCGCAGGTGCATCTCGATGCGGCGGTGGGCCGGGTTGTAGAACGCCAGGTGCTCGAAACCGTCGGCCGGGAACTCGGCGCCCAGCTCGCGGCGGGCGCGCTCAAGCAGGTTGAGGTTGAAGGCGGCGGTGACGCCGGCAGCGTCGTTGTAGGCGGCATGCAGCGTGGCCTCGTCCTTCACGAGGTCGATGCCGATCAGCAGGCCGCCGCCCTTGAGCTCGCCGGCGGCCAGGCGCAGGAAGGCGTCGGCCTCGGCAGGCGCGAAGTTGCCGATGCTGGAGCCGGGGAAGAAGCCCACGCGGCAGCTGCCCGCGGGGCAGGGCGGCAGCGTGTGCGGGCGCGTGAAGTCGGCCACCAGCGGCTGGATGGCCAGGCCCGGGTAGTCGGCCGCCAGGCCGTCGCAGGCGGCCAGCAGGTGGGGGCCGGAAATGTCCATCGGCACGAACTGCAGCGTCTGGCGCGGCAGCACGTCCAGCAGCCGGCGCACCTTCAGCAGCGCACCGGCGCCGTACTCCACCAGCTGCACGCGCTCGCCGATCTGCGCGGCCATGTCGGCGGCATGGGCCTGCAGCAGCGCCAGCTCGGTGCGCGTGGGGTAGTACTCGGGCAGCTCGCAGATGCGCTCGAACAGCCGCGAGCCGATCTCGTCGTAGAAGTACTTGGGCGAGATGGCCTTGGGCGCGCGCGACAGCGCGGCATGCAGGTCGTCCGCGAACTGCTGGGTGTCGGCCGAGGCCCGCGGCTGGCGCCATTCGATGGACGGTTTCATCTTGCGAGCCTCACTCCACTGAACTGCCAGCGCGCGGCCGGCGGAAAGAAATTGCGATAGCTGCGGCGCGCATGGCCGGGCGGCGTGGCCAGGCTGCCGCCGCGCAGCACCTGCTGGCCCACCATGAACTTGCCGTTGTACTCGCCCACCGCGCCGGCCGCCGGCTTGAAGCCGGGGTAGGGGGCGTAGCTGGAGCGGGTCCATTGCCAGGCCTGGTCGTCGGCCTGCGCGAAGCCGGGCAGGCCCGCCGCCGCTTCCCATTCGAACTCGGTCGGCAGCCGCGCGCCGGCCCATTCGGCATAGGCGCAGGCCTCGTAGAAGCTCAGCTGCATGACCGGCGCCTGCGGGTCTGGCGGCTGCGGGCCGTGCAGACCGAACACGCGGCCGTCGTCCAGCCAGTAGGCCGGGCGCTGCCAGCCCTGCGCCTGCACGGCGGCCCAGCCGTCGGACAGCCACAGCAACGGCTCGCGGTAGCCGCCGGCGGCGATGAAGTCGGCGTATTCCCCGCAGGTCACCAGCCGGTTGCTGATCTCGAACGGCGCCAGCAGCACGGCGTGGCGCGGACCTTCGTTGTCGAACGCGAAGCCGCCGCCGTCATGGCCGATGTCGACGATGCCGCCCGCGTGGCCCAGCCAGCCCTGCGCCGGCGGCCTGGCGGGCACCGGCGGGGCGGCGTCGTAGGCGGGCAGCAGCGGGTTGCAGGAGAAGGCATGCAGGATGTCGGTCAGCAGCAGCTCCTGGTGCTGCTGCTCATGGTGGCAGCCCAGCTCGATCAGCCGGCGGGCGTCTTCGGTGGCGTGCGGCAGCAGGTCGGCCAGCGCGGCGTCGACATGGGCCCGGTAGGCCTTGATCTCGGCCAGCGCGGGCCGGCTCAGCAGGCCGCGTTGCGGGCGCGCGTGGCGGGGGCCCAGGCTCTCGTAGTAGGAATTGAACAGCCGCGGCCAGCGTTCATCGAACAGCGCGTAGCCGCGCAGCTGCGGCGCCAGCACCAGCGTCTCGAAGAACCAGGTGGTGTGCGCCAGATGCCATTTGGCGGGGCTGGCATCGGGCATGGACTGCAGCTGCGCGTCCTCGTCCGACAGCGGGGCGGCCAGGGCCAACGAACGGGCGCGGGTGGCGCGGAGCAGGTCCGGCAACGGGGCTATCGACATGGGCACACCGTAGCGCAATCTGTTGCCAACGGTATGTCAGTGCAGAACGCCCCGGCTGTAGGACGGTGACCCCTGGGCGGGGGACAGCTACGCCGGCCAGCGGTCAGCGCCTGGTGGTCGCCAGGGCGGCCAGCGGCCAGGCGACGAGCAGGCCCAGCGCGATGCCCACGGCGTCGGCCAGGAGGTCAGCCAGGTCGGCCTCGCGTGGGGGCAGGTAGCTCTGCGCGATCTCGATGCCGCCGCCGTAGGCCAGCAGCGCCAGCACCAGCCACAGCCATTGGCGCGGCCGTGACGCGAACGCCCACACGCCGACGAAGGCCAGCACGGCGAAGGCCAGCGCATGGTTGGCCTTGTCCCAGCCGGTGTCTGCGGTCTTGGGCGGCACGGGCGACAGGGCCAGCCAGCAGATGGTGAGGATGAGCAGCAGCAGCAACGCGCGCCAGAGGCGGCGCCGGGCCAGGAGGTTCGACAGGAGCTGGGGCATGGCGCGAGGCATTGTGGCCGGCACGCATGTCAGCGCCGCGGCGCATTGAAGCCGTCATCGGGGACGGCCGCGCCTTGCCAACCGGCCGCGGCGACTTATGGGAAACCCTGGCTGACCCGCCGTGCCGCCGTGGCACCCCTACAGTTGCCCTGACAACGACGTCAGGGAGAACTCATGGACAACAGCCAATTTCTGCCACTGCTGGGTGGCATTCTGATCGGCGGCCTGCTGGCTGCGGCAGCGGTGTACGCCTGGCTGTCGGGCCGTCTGAAGCTGGAGCAGCAGCGCCTGCAGCAGGGCGACCAGGCGCGGCAGCTGGCCGCTCAGCAGCTCACGCAGGCGCGCAAGCAGATCGAGCAGCTGCAGCGCGAGAACCATGAACTGCGCCTGGCCGTGCGGCCCACGCCGCGGCCCGCGCCGCCACCCATGGTCGAGCCGGCGGTGGACGCCGCCGAGGCCGCGCGCCGCTATGCCGAGTCCAAGTTGAAGCCGCCCGCACCGGCCGAGGAGCCGCAGGCCTTCAAGGACACGGTGGTGCTGCGCCGCGGCCGCGAATGAGCTTGTCACTGCCGGGACAAGAAAGCGCCGCGGGCGCTGCCTAGAATCGAACGGTCGTTCTATTTCCGGGCCGGCTGCAGGAGACGCGGCGCAGGCCCGTCAACCCGAGGTCGTGCCCATGACAGCCCATTACGAAGTTCGCGGCGCCGTTGCCGTGATCACGCTCGACAACCCGCCGGTCAACGGTCTGGGTTTCGCCACCCGCTCGGCCTGCGCGGCCGGCGTGGAGCGCGCCGAAGCCGACCCGGCCGTGAAGGCCCTGGTCATCACCGGCGCCGGCAAGGCCTTCTCGGGCGGCGCCGACATCAAGGAGTTCGGCTCACCGAAGGCGCTGGCCGAGCCCAACCTGCTGAGCCTGATCGCGGTCGTCGAGAACTGCAGCAAGCCGGTGGTCGCGGCCATCCACAGCGTCTGCATGGGCGGTGGCCTGGAGCTGAGCCTGGGCTGCCATTACCGCGTGGCGCAGACGGGCACCAAGGTCGCCCTGCCGGAAGTGAAGCTGGGCCTGCTGCCCGGTGCCGGCGGCACGCAGCGCCTGCCGCGCGCGCTGGGCGTGGAGCCTGCGCTGAACATGATCGTCAGCGGCGAGCCGGTGGAAGCGCAGATGCTGGCCATGGTGCCGGGCCAGAAGCTGTTCGACAAGATCGTCGACGCCGACGTGGTGGCTGCCGCGGTCAAGTTCGCCGAGGAAGTGTCGGAAAAGCGCCCGCTCCCCAAGGTGCGTGACCTCAAGGCCCGCCACTCCAACGCCGACGCCTACTTCCAGTTCGCCCGCAACATGGTGGGCGGCATGAGCAGGAACTTCCCCGCGCCGCTGCGCTGCCTGGAGGCGGTGGCCGGCGCGGTGACGATGAAGTTCGACGACGGCATGCGGGCCGAGCGCGAGGGCTTTGCGGCGCTGATGATGACGCCCGAGAGCAAGGCGCTGCGCCACCTGTTCTTCGCGGAGCGCGTGGCGTCCAAGATTTCGGACGTGCCCGAGGACACGCCGCTGCGCACCATCGCCAAGGTGGGCGTCATCGGCGCCGGCACCATGGGCGGCGGCATCTCGATGAACTTCCTGAACGCGGGCATCCCGGTCACCATCCTGGAGACCAAGCAGGAAGCCCTGGACCGCGGCATCGCCACGATCAAGAAGAACTACGAGTCCCAGGTCAAGAAGGGCAAGCTCAAGGAAGACAAGTATGCCCAGCGCATGGCGCTGCTGAGCACCACGCTGAGCTATGACGACCTGAAGGACTGCGACCTCATCATCGAGGCGGTGTTCGAGGAGATCGGCGTCAAGGAGGCGGTGTTCAAGCAACTGGACGCCGTGGCCAAGCCCGGCGCCATCCTGGCCTCCAACACGTCGACGCTGGACGTCGACAAGATCGCGTCGTTCACCCAGCGTCCGCAGGACGTGGTGGGCATGCACTTCTTCAGCCCGGCCAACGTGATGAAGCTGCTGGAAGTCGTGCGCGGCAAGGCCACCGCCAAGGACGTGCTGGCCACGGTGATGGCCATTGGCAAGAAGATCAAGAAGACGGCGGTCGTGTCCGGCGTCTGCGACGGCTTCATCGGCAACCGCATGATCGAGCAGTACAGCCGCCAGGCCGGCTTCCTGCTGGACGAGGGCTGCAGCCCGCAGCAGGTGGACAAGGCGGTCGAGAAGTTCGGCTTCGCGATGGGCCCGTTCCGCATGGGTGACCTGGCCGGCAACGACATCGGCTGGGCGATCCGCAAGCGCCGCTATGTCGAGAAGCCCGGCATGAAGTACTCGGCCAGCGCCGACCGCCTGTGCGAGCTGGGCCGCTACGGCCAGAAGACCAGCGCCGGCTGGTATGACTACGTGCCCGGCAAGCGCGACGCGATCCCGTCGCCGGTCGTGGAGGAGATGCTGGCCAAGCACCGCGAAGCCATCGGCGCGAAGACCCGCCAGATCAGCGACGAGGAGATCGTGCACCGCCTGGTGTTCGCGCTGGTCAACGAGGCCGCGCATCTGCTGGAAGAGGGCATCGCCCAGCGCGCGTCGGATGTGGACATGGTCTACCTGACCGGCTACGGCTTCCCGATCTGGCGCGGCGGCCCGATGTGCTACGCCGATACGCTGGGCCTGTTCAACGTCGTGCAGGCGATGAAGCGCTTTGCCAAGAACCCGATGGACGACGCCGCGTTCTGGACGCCGGCGCCGCTGTTGGCACGCCTGGTGGCTGAAGGCAAGTCCTTCACTTAAACGCCTTCGCCGACCGAACAAGGATCAAGACATGAGCAACGCACTGATCGTCTCCACCGCCCGCACCCCGCTGACCAAGAGCTGGAAGGGCGCGTTCAACATGACCCATGGCGCCACGCTGGGCGGCCATGCCGTCAAGGCCGCCGTCGAGCGCGCCGGCATCGAGGCCGGCGCCATCGAGGACGTGCTGATGGGCTGCGCCAACCCCGAGGGCGCCACCGGCGCCAACATTGCCCGCCAGATCGCGCTGAAGGCCGGCCTGCCGGTGTCGGTGAGCGGCGTCACCATCAACCGTTTCTGCTCCAGCGGCCTGCAGACCATCGCCATGGCGGCCCAGCGCATCATCGCGGGCGAGGGCGATGTCTACATCGCCGGCGGCGTGGAGAGCATCTCCTGCGTGCAGCAGGAGATGAACAAGCACATGCTGGCCGACCCGTCCCTCCTGAAGATCAAGCCCGAGATCTACTGGAGCATGTTGCAGACCGCCGAGAACGTGGCCAAGCGCTACAACATCTCGCGCGAGCGCATGGACCAGTACGGCGCTGCCAGCCAGCAGAAGGCCTGCGCCGCCCAGGCTGCCGGCCTGTTCAACGACGAGATGATCTCGGTGACGACCACCATGGGCGTGGCCGACAAGGTCATGGGCCTGATGAGCAAGGAAGTCACCGTGTCGGCCGACGAAGGCCTGCGCGAGGGCACGACCTACGAGGGCATCAAGGACCTGCGCACCGCACTGCCCGGCGGCGTCATCAGCGCCGGCAATGCCAGCCAGTTCAGCGACGGCGCCGGCGCCTGCGCGCTGGTCAGCGAGCAGTACGCGTCCGCGCACAACCTCAAGCCCATCGGCCGTTTCCTGGGCTTCGCCGTGGCCGGCTGCGAGCCCGATGAAATGGGCATCGGCCCGGTCTTCGCCGTGCCCAAGGTGTTGAAGAAGCTGGGCCTGACGGTGGCCGACATCGACCTGTGGGAGCTGAACGAAGCCTTCGCCGTGCAGGTGCTGTACTGCGCCGACACGCTGGGCATCCCGATGGACCGCCTCAACGTCAACGGCGGCGCCATCGCCGTGGGCCACCCCTACGGCGTGTCGGGCCAGCGCCTGACCGGCCATGCCCTCATCGAAGGCAAGCGCCGCGGCGCCAAGCGGGTGTGCGTGACCATGTGCATCGGCGGCGGCATGGGCGCGGCCGGCGTGTTCGAGGTGCTCTGACCGCCATGGCCGTCCCGCCGGAGGCCTTCCTGCAGATGGGCCGCGAGGTCCTGGCCCAGCAGTCCTTCAGCCGGCTGCTGGGCACCGAGCTCGCGGCGCTGGCGCCGGGCCAGGTCGAGCTGCAGCTGCCGCTGCGCGACGACCTGCTGCAGCAGAACGGCTTTGCGCATGGCGGGGTCGTCAGCTACCTGGCCGACAACGCGCTGACCTATGCCGGCGGCACCGCGATGCAGGTGCCGGTGCTGACCTCGGAGTTCAAGATCAACTACGTGCGCCCGGCGGTGGGCGAGCGGCTGATCGCGCGCGCCGAGGCCCAGGCGGTCAGCAAGACGCAGGCGGTGTGCCGCTGCGAGGTCTATGCGGTCAAGGACGGGACCGAGAAGCTCTGCGCGCTGGCGCAGGGCACCATCGTCCGCCTGTCCCAGGACTGACATGCAAGCCGACCTCGACACGCTGCGCGGCTTCTTCCGCTCCGCGCCCTTCATGGCCGACCTGGGCGTGGAGCCCACCGCCGTCCAACCCGGCCGCGTGACCACTGAACTGGTGATCGCGCCCCGCCACCGCCAGCACACCGGCGTCGTGCACGCGGGCGTCATCGCGGCGCTGGCCGACCACACCATGGGTGCGGCGGCGCAGACCATGGCGCTGCAAGGCCGGTGGGTGCTGACGGCCGAATTCAAGACCAGCCTGCTGCGCGGCGCCAGCGGCGAGCGGCTGGTGTGCGAGGCCTGGGTGATCAAGCCCGGCCGACAAGTCTCCTTCACCGAGGCCGAGGTGTACGCGCTGGCCGGCGGCGAGCGCAGGCTCGTGGCCAAGGCCAGCGGCACCATGGCCGTGACCCAAACGGATCAGCCGTAAATGCGCGAGACCCTGGACTTCCTGCTGTTCGACTGGCTCAAGGCCGGCGACCTGACCGCCCGTGAGCGCTTCGCCGAGCATTCGACCGAAACCTTCGCCGCGGTGCTGGACACCTGCGAGCGCATCGCCCGCGACAAGTTCGCGCCCTTCAACCGCCTGGCCGACACGCAGGAGCCGCACTTCGATGGCGAGCGTGTGCACCTGCCGCAGGCCACGCATGACGCGACCCGGGCCTATGCCGAATCCGGCATGCTGGCGGCGGCGCAGGACTACGAGTTCGGCGGCATGCAGCTGCCCTGCGTCATCGAGATGGCGGGCAACGCCTTCTTCAGCAAGGCCAGCGTGGCGATGGGCGGCTACGCGATGCTGACCTCGGGCAATGCCAGCCTGCTGATGGCGCATGGCACGCCCACGCAGCGCGAGGTGTTCGCCAAGAACGAGTTCGCAGGCCGCTGGTTCGGCACCATGTGCCTGTCCGAGCCGCAGGCCGGCTCGTCGCTGTCCGACGTGGCCACGCGCGCCGAGCTGGACGACGAGGCCGACCCGTTGGGCGCGCGCTACCGGCTCACCGGCAACAAGATGTGGATCTCGGGCGGCGAGCACGAGATCACCGAGAACATCGTGCATCTGGTGCTGGCCAAGATCCCGGGGCCGGACGGCAAGCTCACCCCCGGCACGCGCGGCATCTCGCTGTTCATCGTGCCCAAGCATCTCGTCGATGTGCAGGCCCGGCTGACCGGCGAGCGCAACGACGTGGCGCTGGCCGGCCTGAACCACAAGCTGGGCTACCGCGGCACCACCAACTGCCTGCTGAACTTCGGCGAGGGCCGGTTCACGCCGGGCGGCCGCAAGGGCGCCGTGGGCTACCTCGTCGGCAAGCCCGGCGACGGCCTGCGCGCCATGTTCCACATGATGAACGAGGCCCGCATCGGCGTCGGTCTTGGTGCGGTGATGCTGGGTTACGCGGGCTACGAGGCGAGCCTCGACTACGCCAAGCAGCGCCCGCAGGGCCGGCCCATGGGCCCGTCCGGCAAGGACGCCTCCCAGCCCCAGCGGCCCATCATCGAGCATGCCGACGTGCGCCGCATGCTGCTCGCACAGAAGAGTTATGTCGAAGGCGGCCTGGCGCTGGAGCTGTATTGCGCGCGGCTCGTCGACGAGCTGCACACCGGCACCGACGCCGACCGCGTGGCCGAGGCGCAGGCTGTGCTGGACGTGCTCATCCCCATCGCCAAGAGCTGGCCCAGCGAGTGGTGCCTGGAGGCCAACTCGCTGGCCATCCAGGTGCTGGGCGGCTACGGCTACACGCGCGACTTCCCGGTGGAACAGTACTGGCGCGACCAGCGCCTGAACATGATCCACGAGGGCACGCACGGCATCCAGGCGCTGGACCTGCTGGGCCGCAAGGTGGTGATGAACGGCGGCGCCTCGCTGGCCGCGCTGGCCGCGCGCGTGCAGGCCACCATCCAGCGCGCCATGCAGACCGACTGGGCGCCGCAGGCCAACCAGCTGGCCGCGGCTCTGGCCCAGGTGGGCGGCGCGACGAAGAAGGCGTGGAGCACCGGCGAACCGGAAGAAGCGCTGGCCAACGCCGTGCCCTACCTGCAGGCCTTCGGCCACACCGTGCTGGCCTGGCTGTGGCTGGACGTGGCGTTGAGCGTGGCGGGCGACAGCGACTTTGCAAACGGCAAACGCGCCGCAGCGCGCTACTTCTTCGCCTACGAGCTGCCCAAGATTGCCGCCTGGCTGGACGTGGTGGCCCGCCGCGAGCCGCTGTGCCGCGACATCAAGACCGAATACTTTTAAGACCTTGCGGGCCAGACCGCTCGCATCGCGAGTGCTCTGACCCCAACCGAATAAGGAGACAAGCCATGAGCACCCAAGTTCAAGACCTTTTCAACCTCAGCGGCCAGGTGGCCCTGGTGACCGGCGGCTCGCGCGGGCTGGGCCTGCAGATCGCCGAGGCGCTGGGGGAGGCCGGCGCCAAGATCATGCTGACCTCGCGCAAGGCGGCCGACCTGGAGGAGGCCGCGGCCCACCTGCAGGACCGCGGCATCGACGCGCGCTGGATCGCGGCGGACGCCGCCAAGGACGACGACGTGCAGCGCGTCGTGGCCGAGACCATGGAGCGGCTGGGCCGCATCGACATCCTCGTCAACAACGCCGGCGCCACCTGGGGCGCGCCGGCCGAGGACCACCCGCTGGAGGCCTGGGACAAGGTCATGGACCTGAACATCCGCAGCCTGTTCGTGTTCGCGCAGGCGGTGGCCAAGGCCAGCATGATCCCGCGCCAGTCGGGCCGCATCATCAACGTCGCCTCCATTGCCGGCCTGTCGGGCAACTCCGGCGCGATGAAGACCATCGCCTACAACACCAGCAAGGGCGCGGCCGTGAACTTCACGCGCGCGCTGGCCGGGGAGTGGGGCCAATACGGCATCACCGTCAACGCGCTGGCGCCGGGCTTCTTCCCCAGCAAGATGACCAAGGGGCTGCTGGCGGCGGTCGGCGCCGAGAAGATGGCCTCGCACGCCCCGCTGAACCGCCTGGGCGACGACGACGACCTCAAGGGCGCGGCGCTGCTGTTCGCCTCGCGCGCCGGCAAGCACATCACCGGGCAGATCCTGGCCATCGACGGTGGCGTCAGCGCCGTGCACGGAAACTGAGGGGATGCAGTTCCCCGTCCACATCCCCTTCGTCGAACAACTGGGCCTGGGCCTGCACGCCATCGGCGACGGCGAGGCCGAGCTGCGGCTGACGGTTGCCGAGCAGCACCTGAATTCCTGGCGCGTGGCGCATGGCGGCGTCGTGATGACGCTGCTGGACGTGGCCATGGCCCATGCGGCCCGCAGCGTCAACCGGCACCTGCCGGACCTGGGGCCCGGCGTGGTGACCGTGGAGATGAAGACCAGTTTCATGCGCCCCGGCGAGGGCGAGCTGCGCGCGGTGGGCAGGCTGCTGCACCGCTCCACCACCATGGCGTTCTGCGAGGGCTCGGTGTTCGGCGCCGACGGCAGGCTCTGCGCCCACGCCACCGGCACCTTCAAATACCTGCGGGCCTTGCCGGCTGGCCGGCAGCTCAAGCCCCTGGGCGGCGAGGGCGACTGAATTCAGCCTGCATCGCTCGCGGGATTGAGCGGTCAGTCTGAAACGGCGTTCCACTTCCGGGCACAATGGCGGCCAGCGCCGGTTTCCTGCCCAGGCAGGGATCGCGGTGGGCCAGAGGGCTTTGCGGACCATGCCGTCCTGCACGCCCGCCTTCCGGCATGAGGGCCAGCGCCCGGGCCCTCTGGCCCGCGCCGCTGCGACCCCGCATCGGGGTGACCGCCGTCGCCTCTGCCCCCATTCGCTTTTCGAAAGCCACCCGCCATGAAGATCGCCCTCATCATCGAGAACAGCCAGGCCGCCAAGTCCGAGATCGTCCACAACGCGCTCAAGACCGTCGTGGAGCCGCTGGGCCACAGCGTCCATCACTACGGCATGTACGCGCCCGAGGACAAGGCCTCGCTGACCTACGTCATGAACGGCCTGCTGGCCGGCATCCTGCTGAACTCCAAGGCCGCCGACTTCGTCGTCACCGGCTGCGGCACCGGCATGGGCTCCATGCTGGCCTGCAACAGCATGCCCGGCGTGTTCTGCGGCCTGGTCATCGACCCGACCGACGCCTTCCTGTTCGGCCAGATCAACGACGGCAACTGCCTGTCCATGCCCTACGCCAAGGGCTTCGGCTGGGCCGCGGAGCTGAACCTGCAGGACTGCTACCGCAAGCTGTTCGAGCACGAGCGTGGCGTGGGCTACCCCAAGGAGCGCGCCGCCATCATGGCCAAGAACCGCGGCATCCTGAAGGACCTGAAGGCCGCCTCCTGCAAGGACATGCTGACCACGCTGAAGGCCGTCGACCCCGAGCTGCTGAAGGCCGCCGTGTCGGGCGAGAAGTTCCAGGAGCTGTTCTTCACGAACTGCCAGGACGACGCCATCGCGGCGCACATCAAGTCAGTTCTGTGAGCCCCTCGCCCAGCCCGTCACGCTGAACGCGGACGGTCGGGTCGGTCCCCCGAGGGGACGGCGATGCTTGCGGCATCGAGCCGCAAGCACATCGCCAGACGGGCCGGCTTGGGAGCGGCCCGGCGCCCGGCCCACGCAATGCACTAAGCGTTGCGCTGCATCACGGTCCCGCGCGCTGCGAGACTGTCGCGATGTCTGTTGACCCACCCCACCTCACGCTGCGCACGCTGACCCGCGGTGACGGCCTGCTGGGCCTGCGGCCGCGCGGACCGCTGGGTCCACGCGGCGAGCAGGTGACGGTGGCCCTGCTGGCCGGCGGCGGTGCCACGGCCGAGCAGGTTTTGCTGCAGCGCGGCCTGCTGCCGCTGGACCCCGGCCTGCTGCAGTGGCGCGGCGCCGCGCAGCACCTGGGGCCCTCGCTGTGGACCCTGCCGCAGGAAGCCTTCTTCGGCGACTTCCATGCCGACCAGATGCCCGAGCTGCTGGCCGAGGGCTGGCAGGTCACGACCGAACCGGGCTTTGCCCATCACAGCCAGGCCGTCAGCGGCTGGCACCTCGGGTTGACCGAGGCGGATGGGGCGGGCGAGGCGGGCCCGGAGGCGGCGACGCTGCCGCCCGGCCGCCGCGTCGAGGGCCTGGGCCTTGAACGCCGCGGGGGTGCCTGGCTGGCGAGCCTGGGCATGGACGTCGACGGCCAGCGGGTGGACCTGGCGCCGCTGATCGCCAACCTGCTGCGCCGCGACAAGCGCTGGCTGGACGCCGCCGCGATCGCGGCGATCGACGACGACGCCCTCATCAAGCTGCGCGCCCCGGGTGGGCGGCGCTTCCATGCGCAGGCCGCGCCGCTGAAGGCCATGATGCTGGCGCTGCTGGATCTGCTCAAGCCCGCCCAGCTCGACCAGGGCGAGGCCGTGCGGCTGAGCGCCTGGGACGCCGAGCGCCTGCGGCTGATCGAAGACGGCGGGCGAGGGCGCTGGCAGATCGACGGGGATGCCGGGCTCAAGGCCGTTGCGCAGCGGCTGCTGGCCGCCGGCGCCCCCGCCGCGCTGCCCCAGCCGGCCGGCCTGGGCCTGGCGCTGCGGCCCTACCAGCTGCACGGTCTGGCCTGGCTGCAATACCTGCGCGAGCAGCACCTGGCCGGCATCCTGGCCGACGACATGGGCCTGGGCAAGACGGCCCAGGCGCTGGCCCATGTGTGGACCGAGAAACTGGCCGGCCGGCTGGACCGGCCCGCGCTGGTCGTCGTGCCGACCTCGCTGCTGGCCAACTGGCAACAGGAGGCGGCCCGCATCGCACCCGGCCTGCGGGTGCAGGTCTGGCACGGCGCGGACCGCATTGCCCGCGCGCCGCTGGCCGAGGCCGACCTGGTGCTGACCACCTATGCCCTGGTCTGGCGTGACCTGCGGGCGCTGTCGGCGCAGCCCTGGCACCTGCTGATCCTGGACGAGGCGCAGTCGGTCAAGAACGCCCGCGCCCGCGCCGCCCGCGCGCTGCGCCGGCTGCAGGTGCGCCACGCGCTGGCGTTGACGGGCACCCCGCTGGAGAACCACCTGGGCGAGCTGTGGGCGTTGTTCGACCTGCTGATGCCCGGGCTGCTGGGCGATGCCCGCAACTTTGCGCGCTTCTGGCGCAAGCCCATCGAGGTCAACCGCGACGGCCCGCGCGCCCGGCTGCTGGCGGCGCGCGTGCGGCCCTTCATCCTGCGACGCATGAAGACCGAGGTGGCCACCGAGCTGCCGCCGCTGACCGAGCTGGTGCGGCGCGTGCCGCTGCTGGGCCAGCAGAAGCAGCTCTACGAGAGCGTGCGCGTGGCGGCCGACCACATGGTGCGGCGCATCCTGGCCCGCGACGGCTTCAGCCCCACCAGCCTCATCAGCGTGCTGGACGCCATGCTCAAGCTGCGCCAGGTCTGCTGCGACCCACTGCTGCTCAAGGGCCTGCAGCTGCCGCCGCAGGTCGAGCGCGCCAAGCTCGAATGGCTGCGCGGGCACCTGCCCGACTTCGTCGCCCAGGGCCGGCGGCTGCTGGTGTTCTCGCAGTTCACGGCCATGCTGGACCTGATCTCGGCCGAGCTCGACGCGCTGGGCCTGCTGCACCTGCAGCTGACCGGCCAGACGCCGGCTGCGCAGCGCGGCGACATCGTGCGGCGCTTCCAGGCGCGCGAGGTGCCGCTGCTGCTGGCCAGCCTGAAGGCCGGTGGCGTGGGGCTCAACCTGACCGCCGCGGACACCGTCATCCACGTCGACCCCTGGTGGAACCCGGCCGTGCAGAGCCAGGCCAGCGCCCGCGCGCACCGCATCGGGCAGGACCAGCCGGTGTTCGTCTACCAGCTGGTGGCCGAGGGCAGCATCGAGGAGCGCATGCTGGCGCTGCAGGTGCGCAAGCAGGCCCTGGCCGACGGCCTGCTGGGGCGCGACGACGGCGCGGCGCTGGGCAAGTTCAGCACCGCCGAGCTGAACCTGCTGCTGGCGCCGTTGGAGCACGGGGCGGCCTTCGACCTGCCCGAGGACGCGGTGGCCCGCGACGGCGGTGTCGACCGCTGAGGCCGCCGCCGGCACTCAGAACAGGGGCAGCTGGGGTGACGCGGGTGGCTGCAAGAGCCGCCAGCGGTCCAGCACCTCGTAGCGGTAGGGCCTGCCCTGGCCGGCCACCAGCCGGATCTCGTCCACCTGCCAGGCGACAGGCGGGATCGGCAGCGTCTTCAGCGGCTCGGGCGCCCGATAGCTGATCGTGACATGCGGCGTGTGGCCCGGCGCATCCAGGTCGCTGGCCTGCAGTTCGGCACGCACGGCGCCGAGCAGGCGCTTGAACCCTTCGGGCCGGCCGCGTCCCAGCAGCGTCCAATGCGCCTCGCCACCGACGCGGTTGAACGACAGGGTGAAGGCCGGCACCGAAATGCCTGCGCCAACGCGGCGCAGGCGGTCACGCATGGCGGCGGTGTCCTCGTAGCGGCCCGACCAGGTCTGGTGCCAGTTCACGGCATCGAACATCGCCCGACCCAACCGCGCTTCGAGCCCATAGCGCCTGATCACCGTCTGCATCCCCGCAAGCACTGCGGGAGACGGCTGGGACAGCAACAGCAGCCGTGGCACACCGGCGCCGTATTGCCAAGGTCGTCGAGAGGAGGGCGCGGAGGTCACCATGGCGTGCGAACGGCCTGTGCATCGATTGACTGTTTATTTATACAGTATTTGATGGGCTCCAAACCGTCAAGCGGCGCGTCTAGTTCGCAACCGCTGATGACATGAGCGACCGCTTGGCCGTCACGTTGTGAGGCGGTTCACGTTGCAACGGCATACGCAAGGTACGGCGGACGAGATCCTTGAGCTTGTGATTCAACGCACGCTCAGCCACGAAGCTCCGGCGCACTGACGCCGGCTTGCAGTCGCGCTGATCCGGCTGGCCGGGCTCGCGTCAGCGTGAGCCGCCGACCAGCAGGCGCTCTTCGGCCGGAACGGGCTCGTCGCCGTCGATCTCCACCGCGAGCTGAGTGCAAACCGCACGGCAGAGCATGGCGACCTTTTCGCTCTGCAGCCGGTAGTAGATCTGCGTGCCCTCGCGCCGCTTGCCCAAGATGCCCGCGCGGTAGAGCGTGGACAGATGCTGGGACATGTTGGGCTGGGTGGTCTGGATCTGCGCGAGCAGGTCGGAGACGTTGCGCTCGCCGTTGCAGACGGCGCTGATGATCCTGAGCCGGATGGGCGTCGCGAGCACGCCGAACAGCTCGGCGGCAGATTCGAAGACACGGTCTTCCTCGGGATCGGCACTCATCGCGGTCGCGGGTGGGGAATGGGGTAAATCACTGTATCAGCAAGCGCAAATGTGCACCTCCCAAGAACCGAGAATAGGGGGCCGCCACTCCGCACGCCGCCGACCGCCATGGACGAATCAAGCCTGCCCGCACTCACGCGTCAGGTGCTCGCTGCCGCTTTTGGTCTGGCCGTCGCGTTCGGTGCGCTTTGCCAGCGCACGCGCTTCTGCACGATGGGTGCCATCTCCGACATCTACGCCATGGGCGACTGGCGGCGGGCGCGCATGTGGATGGTCGCCAGTGCGGTAGCCCTGCTGGGCTTTCAGTCGCTGGCGGCGCTGGGCCTGGTCGACCCGAGCGCCAGCATCTACACCACGCCTCGCCTGCTGTGGCTGTCGGCGCTGGTGGGCGGTGTGTTGTTCGGCTTCGGCATGGTGCTTGCATCGGGCTGCATCAGCCGCAACCTCGTACGCCTGGGCGGCGGCAACCTGAAGTCGCTGGTGGTGCTGCTCGTGGCCGCCATCGCGGCCGGCGCCACCTTGCGCGGGCTCACGGCCGTGGTGCGCGTCGGGACCGTGGAGAAGGTCGCCCTCGAACTGCCAAGCGGCCAGGGACTGCCGGGCCTGCTGGCGGCTCATTTCGCAGGCGACCCGGCGACCTGGGGGATAGGGTTGGCCATCGTCTTCGCGCTGTTGCTGGCCTTCCTGGCGTTTCGCTCACGCGAGGCGGGAGCCCTGGCCGTGCTGTTCGCCGGGCTCGGCGTGGGCGCGGTGGTGACCGCACTGTGGTGGGTCTCCGGCCACCTGGGCTTCCTGCCGGAGGACCCACGCACGCTGGAGCCGGTGTACCTCGGGACGAATTCGCGGCGCATGGAGTCGCTCAGCACCATCGCGCCGGTGGCCTATGCGCTCGACTGGCTGCTGATGTTCAGTGACCAGTCCAAGACGCTGACGCTGGGTATCGCCACGGCGGCCGGCATCGTCGTTGGCGCAGGGCTGATGGCCTGGCGCGATGGCAGCTTCCGTTGGGAAGGATTCGGCAACGTGAGCGACCTGGGCGTTCACCTCGTCGGTGCAACCTGCATGGGGGTGGGGGGCATCGTCGCGCTCGGGTGCACCATCGGGCAGGGCATCACGGGCGTGTCGACGCTGTCGCTCGGGAGCTTTCTGGCCTTGGCGGCCATGGTGGGGGGCGCGTGGCTGGGCTTGCGCTATCAGGACTGGCGCCTGGACCGGGCTTGAACCTTCAACAGCTCGCGGAGGTCGTCTTCACTCATCTCGCCGGGGATGCAGCGTGGCGGGCGGGGCGCGTCTCCCAGCCAGCAGGTCATGGGCACGACCCGGCGTGGCGTGAGCTGCGGGCGCAGCGCGCAAGGGCCGTGGCCGTCGACCAGCACGGGGAATTCGTAGCCGCGTCGCTGCACGGCGCGCTTCACCGCCTCCGGCGTGCCGTCCACCGCCAGGCCGATCACTGCGGCGCCGGGTGTCTCGCGCAGTACCCGGCCGAGCTTCTCGTTGTGGCGGGCGCAGAAGGCGCAGTCGGGCGACCAGATCACGGCCAGCACGGGCGAAGTGCGCAGGGCCGGCCAGTCCAGCGGGCGGCCCTGCAGATCCCTGCTCGGGATGCCCGACGGGCATTGTGCGAACAGGGCTTCAGCCGCGGGATCGGCCTGGGCCAGGCCAGTGGCCAGGAGGGCAGCAAGAAGCAGCCGGCCGTTCATGGCGCACCCCGCTCCATCAGCAGGTAGGTGTTGTAGGCGTTCATGCGGTTGGCGACTTTGAACAATGGCAGCGCTTCGAAGGCCGACCAGTCCGTGGCCGCATAGGCCTCGTCGAACGGTTGCATGTCGGCAGCGGCGCGCCCCATGGTGTCGCGCAGGTACTGCAGGTAGTCCCGCGTGAGCTTCAGGTCGATCAGGGCCTGGGTGGACGTGGGCCCGTGACCAGGCACGATGACGGCAGGTGCGCTGTCGATCAACCGGCCGAGCGCGCCAATCCAACCCCGGCTGTCGGCCTGGCCGACGTACGGAATGCGCCCGCGAAAGGCGAGGTCCCCGGTGAACAGCACGCGTGCGCCTTCGACGAAGACGGTGAGGTCCTCCGGCGTGTGGGCAGGGCCCACATGGCGCAGCAGGAACCTTACCCCGCCGACAGTCAGCACCTCGTCCGCCCTTAGCCATCGGTCAGCCGGCACCAGCCGCGTCTGCGTATCGATCCAGGGCGCCAGCGTCTCGCGGCTGGCCTGCAGGCGCAGTTGGGCGGTGTCGGACTGCAGGTAGTCGCGCCCGGCCTCATGAGCGATGACGGTGGCCCCCTGGTCCTTGAAAACCTGCAAACCGTAGATGTGGTCGGCGTGATAGTGGGTCAGCACCACATACCGGACCGGCAGCGGCGTGATGGCGCGAATGGCGATGAGGAGATCCTGCGCCAGCGAGGGGGAGCCGAGCGCGTCGATGACCACGACCCCTTCCGGCGTGACCACGACGCCGGCATTCGAGATGAAGTTGCGGTTGTCCGGCGACCCGAGGGCGGCCTCGCCCTGGGTGAACCAGATGCCCGGCGCCACCTGTTGCAGCGTCAGTGGCGCAGCCCAGCCCCATGTCGCCGCCAGCGCCAGCACCAGGGCGGTGATGAGGTGCCTCATCGCGTCGCACCTGCCTCGGTCGCTGCGGGTGGAGCGTCACCCCGGTCCACGAGGCGATCGGTCATGGCCGCTGCGATCCAGATGCCGGCCAAAGTGACCCACGAGGTGGCGGTAAATACCGCCGCACCGGACAGGCCCGCGCCCACCGCGCAGCCACCCGCCAGCATGCCGCCGAATCCCATGCAGACGGCGCCCGCGATGTAGCGGCGCATGCTCGCGCCGCCCTGGAAGCCTTCGAGCTTGAGTTCGCCCGACAGCGCCGCCGCGAGGAAGGCACCGAGGAACACGCCGGGGATCAGCCCGACGTCGAAGCTCAGTGGCTTGTCGCTGACGAAGAGCACGCGGCTCAGTACCTCGGCCGATGGCCCGGTGAAGCTCAACGACTGGATGGGATGGGGGTCGAAGGCGAGCTTGGACATCGCGTACGTGAACCACCAGCCCGCCGCCACGGCCAGGCCCACGCCGACGGCACCGCCCCAGCCCCATGGGCCGACGCGCTGGCGCCTTGCCCACAACACGGCGGCCGCAAACCAGACGGCCGCGAAGAGGAGGGCGCCGCCATGGCCGATGCCGGTGCGCACCAGCAGGTCGCGGGCACCACCGCCATCGATGGTCCACCACTCGGACACGATCACCCTGAGCGGCGACAGCGCACCCGTCAACGCCGATTGCGCGGTGACCGCAAAGATCAGCCCCGACAGCAGCGCACGCAGATTGCCCTGGGCCGCCAGCACCAGCATGCGGCTGGAGCAGCCGCGTGCCAGGATCATGCCCGCGCCGAACAACGCACCGCCGATGGCGGCGCCCGACAGGCTGCCGCGGGCGGCGATCTGGCGCGCATTGCCGGCGTCGAACATGCCCAGCAGCGCAAGCAACTGGGTCGCACCGACGGCGGTGGCGAAGGCAAACAGCCAGACCGTCAGCCGCCCGCCGGTGCGTTGGTGGCGGGCGAACTCAATGACCGCGGCGCGCAGGCAGAAGCGCGAACGCTGGGTGAAGAAACCGAACAGCACGCCGATGACGGCAGCGCCGAGAGCGAGCGTGCCTGGCTCGCCGAGGCGGTCGATGGTGGATTCGAGCAGCATGGGAATCAGCGGACGGCGGGCCATGCGCCGGGCCGGCGGTCCGGCCCGGCCATCCCTGAGCGAGCGACCTCATCTCAGGGCTTGATGTAGGCGTAGCCTTCCTTCTGCAGCTTCGCGAGGCGCACCACGCCGGAAAGGGTGTAGTCGGCGTCCAGCACGAACTGCTCCTTCTTGAGCCCGCGGTTCTTCAGCGTGATCTCGCACACCTCGAAGCGCACGCCGCGTGCCTTGAGCGCGGAGACGAGCGGCGCGAACTCGGTGCCGTTGGCGGCCTTGGCGCCCTCCAGCAGCATGTCCACGCCCTCGGCGTGCGCGACGACCGTGACCTGCGCCGAGGGGTCGGTATCGAGGTGGTTGCGCAGATTGCGCAACCCCTTGAGCCCTTGCACGGCGGCGTTGTCGAAGTGATAGGCGACGAGATCACCGGCCCAGGCCAAGGGGGCTGCGAGGAACGTCGTGAACAGGACCAGCAGGAAGCGCTTTCGCATGAGGGTCTCCTCGCGAGTGGGAATCAGCCGTTCAATTCGATCAGCTCGGTCACGGCCTTGATGCCGGCCGAGGCGCAGGCATCATCGGCCTCGCCGCCTGGGGCACCTGACACGCCGATGGCGCCGACCACGGCGCCCGCCGCCTCGATCACCTGCCCGCCGCCGATGGCCATGACCTGGGCCGACTGGCGGATGCCGCTCATCGGCCTGCCGGCCTGAGTTTCGACGGCCAGCGCGGCGGTGGGGATGCGAAAACTGGCCGCTGTCCAGGCCTTGCGCGGGGCGATGTCGAGCGTGTGCGCCCCGGCGAAGCGGTCGCGCAGCAGCACCTGCACGAGGCCGCTGCGGTCGACCACGGCGACCGCGACCTGGTGGCCCGCCTGGCGGCAGTGCGCCATCGCCGCGCGGGCGGCGACGAGGGCCGTCTCGGGCGTGAGCTGCTGCGTCGAGAACAGCGGTGGCGCGTCGGCGGCCGACGCCGAGGTGGCGAGGCAGGCAAGCAGCAGAGTCGGCAAATGGCGCATCGCGTGCTCCGGTGTCAGGGGGCCATCAGGCCCGGGTTGCCCTGCATGGCCACGAGCTTGGGTGTGTTGATCTTGCGCGGCTTCACGTGGCCGCCCTGCGCGCGCAGCCAGGTCTCGACGTGTTCCCAGACCGGCTTCACACCCGGCGCACTGCGGGCCTCTTCGGCCACGGGCGCCCAGCCAGCGACCTTGTAGCGCTTGTCGGCGTCAATCGGTTTGCCGTTGAGCCGCATGTCGGCAATGCGCCGCCCCATGCTCTCGGCCGGCCGCATCGTGTAGGTCAGGCCACCCACGCGCACCATGTCACCGCCCTGCTGGTAGTAGGGGTCGGGATTGAAGAGGTTGTCGGCCACGTCTTCCAGCACGGTCTTGATGGTCGCGCCGGTCATCTCGGTGAGCGTGGCGTAGGGGTAGGTGATGGCCAGTTGGTCCATCAGCAACTCGCGGGTCACGGTGTCGCCCGGCAGCAGGCTGGTGCCCCAGCGGAAGCCGGGGGAGAACGCGATGTCGGCCCCCTGCACGTCCATCAGGGCGTCGCAGATGAGCTGGTCCCAGCTGCCGTTGAAGTTGCCGCGGCGGTAGAGCAGGCCCTCCGTCACGGCGAGCTTCTCGGAGAGCCGCGCTTCAAAGGGGGCTCGGATCTTCGTGATCAGCGCCTGCATCTCGGCATCGGGGCGCAGCTGGTTGGCGAACACGGGGAGGAGCCGGTAGCGGAAATCCGCCACCCGTCCGCCCTTGACGTCGAAGTCCATCACGCCGAGGAACTTGCCATTGCTGCCGGCGTTGGTGACCAGCGTGATGCCGCCGGCATTCTTGACCGGCACTGCAACCGGCACGCCGTCGTGCGTGTGGCCGCCGAGGATGGCATCGATGCCGCGCACGCGCGAGGCCATCTTGAGGTCGACGTCCATGCCGTTGTGCGAGAGCACGCAGACGACCTGCGCGCCGGCCGCGCGGGCTTCGTCCACCACCGTCTGCATGTGGGCGTCCTGGATGCCGAACTCCCAGTCAGCCACCATGTAGCGCGGGTTGGCAATGGGCGTGTACGGGAACGCCTGGCCGACGATGGCCACCGGTACGCCGTTGATGTGGCGCAGCGTGTAGGGCTTGAAGACCGGGTCGCCGAAGTCGGCGGTCTTCACGTTCTGGGCGACGAAGTCGACCTTCCCGGCGAAGTCCTTCTCGACGATCTCCTTGACGCGCTGCATGCCATAGGTGAACTCCCAGTGGCCGGTCATCACGTCCACGCCCAGCAGCTTGCAGGCGTCGACCATGTCCTGCGCGTTGGTCCACAGCGAGGTGGCCGAGCCCTGCCAGGTATCGCCGCCGTCCAGCAGCAAGGCGCCGGGGCGGCTTGCCTTCAGGCGTTTGACCAGCGTGGCCAGGTGGGCGAAACCGCCGACGCGGCCAAAGCGGCGCGCGGCGGTCTCGAAATCCAGCGCCGTCAGCGCGTGGGCCACCGGCGTGCCCGGGCGCAGGCCCGCGGCTTTCAGCAGGTGCTCGCCGACCAGATGGGGCATCTGGCCCTGCATGCCGCCCACGCCGAGGTTGACGCTGGGCTCCCGGAAGTGGATGGGCTGCAGCTGCGCGTGGCAGTCCGTCATGTGCAGCAGCGAGACGTTGCCGAATGGCGGCAGATCGTAGAGCCGGCCCTCGGCCTTGTCGGTGGCCGCCTCGGCCTCGCGAGCCAGCGGCAGGCCGGCGACCGCGGCACAGGACAGCACCTGCAGGAAATCACGCTTGGACAGGGACATGGCGCGCCTACTCGTTGACGGGGGACTTGGGGTCCAGCAGCAGCGCCATCAGGTCGCGGATCTGCTGTTCGTCGAGCAGCTCGGCATGGCCGAAGCGCGGCATGGTGGAGCAGGCCGAGTAGGCCTTGCTGTTGTAGAGCTTGCCCCACGTGTACTTGACGATGGCGGCAGCGGCCGGGTCTGCGGGGTCGGTGACGCCGCGCAGCTTGCCGTAGTTCCAGAGGCTCGGGCCGATCGTGCCGAAGGAGATTTCCTTCTTGTCGATCTGGTGGCAGTTGTAGCACATGGCCCCGTTCTTGGCGGGGGCGACGCTGGCGTCGGTCCAGGTCATGCCTCGCCCGTTCTGGGCCAGCTTTTCGCCCTCCTTGTAGTCGCCGATGTACTGGCCATTCGCCGGCCACTTGATGGTGGCCATCTGGGCGGCTTCGATCTTCTTCACCGCCGCCGCCGTGGGCGGCTTGGCCTGTGAGCAGGCCTTCTGCGCGTCGTCCTGGTTCAGCCGGTCCAGCTTGGCGATGCCCTGCTCACGGAAGGACGCGCGCATCATGGCGTCGGCCTGTTGGTCGAGCTGCTTGGCCGTCTGGGCATGGGCGGCGGTGGCAATCACGCATGCCAGGGCGACGAGGTGTCGGTTGTTCATGGCCAGTCTCCTCAGCGCTTGATGGCGGGTGCGATGGACTCGGCACCCTTGGCGTTGACGCCCATGTAGACCCCCAGCGCGATGGTTGCGTCGGAGGCGAAGCCGGGGTAGGGAAAGCGCTGCTGGCGGAAACAGTCGTTGAGACGCCGCTGCATGCTCCACAGCTCACCGCTGGACACGCGGTAGGCCGGCCATGCCGCGAAGCCGACACCATCGCCGGGGCTGCGGGTCAGGTCGGGCAGGTCCTGCAGGCGGATGCGCTTGCCGGTTTCGCCGTGGCAGCTCGCGCAGGAGAAGTCCATGGGCCCGCCGCGGTAGAAGAAGGCGCGCTTGCCGAGCTCGTAGGCGCGCTTTTCTTCGGGATGCTTCTGGGGCAGCGCCATCTTCATGCCACGCGACATGGAGGAGATCCACGCGGCGAGCGCCGTGACGGTGGCCTGCTCGCCCTTGTCGAAGGGCGTTGCGGCGATCTCGGCAGCGTCGAAGCCCTGCAGCGTCTGCATGCAGGTGAGCAGTCGGGACTCCAGGTCCTGCACCTTCTTCGTGTCGGGGAAGTAGCGGGGCAACTGCACCCACGCGCCCTTGACGACACCCGCGCCCAGGCCCAGGTCGCAGGCTTCCAGCGTCACGTTCTTCGGCCCACGCGGCGTCTTCCAGAGGTCTTCGCCCTTGGCCTCGAAGAGTTCCGCGGGGTTGCCGTCTTCGAGCATCTTGCGGTACTCGGCGATGCCGTCGGCGGCGGATTTCGCCGGTGGGGGGGTCTGGGCCACCAGGGGTAGGGTGGCGATGGCAGCGGCCGCGATGGCGGCGAACGCAATCAATCGTGAGCGCATGGGCCCTCCTGCAGTGACGAGCGGACGGGTGGCCAGAGGGCGGTCAGGAGACCGTGGCTTCGTCGGTGCGGCTTTCGCCGCGGGTGTCGCGCCAGGTGACGGCGATCTTGTCGCCGGCCTTGGCGCCCTTCACGATGAACTGCAGGAAGGGGTTCTTGGACACGGAGGGCCCCCAATCGGCGCTCAATACGGGCTTGCCGTTGAGTTGGGCCGTCACTTCCTGGATGAACCAGGCCGGGATGGTCTTGCCGGCAGCGTCCTTGCGGAGGCCGGTTTCCATCTCGTGGCTCATCAGCACGCGGACGGTGGTCTTGTCGCCGGCCGCCTGGGCTCGGATGCGCATGGGATCGGGCATGTCTGTCTCCTGTTCAGTTGATCTTCAGCATTGCGGGCCGCACGCCGGGCCGCCCCAAGCCGCCCCGTGTTGGCGATGTGCTTGCCGGTCGATCCGGCGAGCATCGCCGTCCCCTCGGGGGACCGGCCAAGGTCGTCCTTGGACGAGGGGTCCCGTCTCAGCCGCCGCAGCCGCCGAGGGTGACCTTCACTTCCTTCTGGGCGTAGAGGACGCGCCCGTCGGCCATCAAGGCCACGGCCAGCACGTTGGATGACTGGCCCATCTTCACGCGGGTGGTGAAGCTGGGTTCGACGAACTCGTTCACGTCGAACGCGGCCGACAGCACGCTCGGGTTCTTCTCGACCAGCAGCAGCAGCCGCTTGGCGCCCGGCAGCGAGGTGGATGCACCCACCGGCACGACAGCGCCGTTCTCCGCGATGTCGGGCGCGGTGACGGTGACGTCCTTGCTCTCGACCGGGGCGCCTGCGCCGAGTGCCTTCATCAGGTCGGTGATGGTCTTGGCCTCGAAGGCGGCGCTCGGGTAAGCCGCCATGGCGGCACGGGGCAGCAGGCCGAGGCCCCCGAGCATCAGGGCGACCTGGGCGGAGCGGGCAAGCGCGGTACGTCGGTTCAGCATGGGAGTCTCCTTGAGGCGGTCCACGTTAGAAGGCTTGGTTGTTGAATGCATGCGGGCGATCCAGCGGTTCAGCGACTTGCTGCACCCGTGGTCAGCCAGCCCGCGAGGGTTTTGAGGTCGGCGTCGGACAAGGCCTGGGCCGGCATCTGGATGGGGCCCCAGACGCCCTGGCCGCCGGTCTTCATCTTGTTGGCGAGATACGACTCGGCGTCCGCGCGACCGGCATATTTGGCCGCGACCTGCTTGAAGCCGGGGCCCACCAGCTTCTGGTCCAGGCCGTGGCAGGCGGTGCAGGAGTGCTTCTTGAGCAGCGCCAGGGCCGTTGCGGCACCGTTCGGTGCAGGGGTTGCCGTTGGTGTGGCGGCCACGGTGATCGGGCCTTCGCGTCGCGCGCCGGGCGGGCGCGTCGTGTCCACACCGCGTTGCGGTCCGACCAGGCGCTGCTGCTCGGCGAGGTTCCCGTTGTTGTTGCGGGCGAAGTCCGGCAGCAGCGAGGCCAGCTTGGGCTCGGCTTCGCAGTCCTGCATGCAGGCGCTGGCCTTCACGTCCACGGCGCCTGGCTTGCCCATGCCCTTGCCGGGCCACATGGCGTGTGCAGTGGTCATGCCGTTGCGATTGGGCATGCGCTTTTGCACGTCCGCGATGTTGGCGTCGGAGAGCGTGAAGCCTTCGGGCACGATGCCGCCGAGGTTGAGCAGATAGGCCGTGACGGCGTAGACCTCGTCGGTCTTCAGCGACTTCGGGGCATTCCACGGCATTGCACGGTTGATGTAGTCCCACAGCGTGGCGACGGTGGAGACCTTCATCAACGTCGTGCGGCCCGGGAAGGTGGGGTCGTTCAAGCGGGCGACGCGTCCCGTCTTGATGTCGTCGGCCGTGGTGCCGCCCACGAGTGGCGAGAACACCTCGTTGCTCTCACCGAACACGCCATGACAGGAGGCACATTTGGCCTCCCAGATGTCCTGGCCCTGGCCCACGCTGCCGGCCCCTTTCGGCAACCCCTTGAAGTCGGGCCGCACATCGATGTCCCAGGCCTTGATCTCTGCGGGCGTGGCGGCCCGGCCGATGCCGGGATATGACGTCTGCGCCGAGACGCCGATCGCCACCAGCCCGAGGAGGGCGGCCAGCAAGCGCTTAGGAGAGCTGGACATTGCGCACCTCGCCGCTCTCTTCCACCAACCAAGACTGGATGGCATTGTTGTGATAAATCGATCGCGTGCCGCGCACGCCGCGCAACTGACGCGTCGTGGGTTGCACGTAGCCGGTCTCGTCCATGGCGCGGCTTTGAATGAGGGCTGCCTTGCCGTCCCACTGCCAGTCGAGCGTGAATCGGGTCAGGCATTTGCTCATGACCGGGTCCTGCAAGCGGGCCGTGCGCCAGTTGCGTCCGCCGTCGGTGGTCACGTCCACGCGCTTGACCTTGCCGCGGCCAGACCAGGCCAGGCCGCTGATCTGGTAGTAGCCCTTGTCGAGCAGCACCTGCCCGCCCGACGGGGTGGTCACGACGCTCTTGCACTCCTGCGTGCTGGTGTACTGGCGGTGCAGGCCACCGGGCATGAGGTCGATGTAGTGGATGGTCTCGTCCTTGGTGCCGTAGGGCTGGTCACCCACCTCGAGCCGGCGCAGGTACTTCACCCAGCTCACGCCCTGAACGCCCGGCACCACCAGGCGCAACGGGTAGCCCTGCTCAGGCCGCAGCATCTCGCCGTTCTGCCCATAGGCGACGAAGACCTCGCCGCTTTCCACCAGCTCCATCGGCACGGTGCGGGGCATGCTGGAGCAGTCGGCGCCCTCGGCCAGCACGTAGCGGGCGCGCTTGTAGTCGACGCCGCAGAGGTCGAACAACACCCGCAGCGGCACGCCGGTGAACTCGCTGCAGCTGATCATCCCGTGGGTGTACTGGCAGGTGGGCACGGCGACGTTGCCCCATTCCATGCCGGTGTTGGCGCCGCATTCGATGAAGTGGAAGCGGCTCACGCTGGGCAGGCGCATCAGCTCGTCCATCGTGAAGACGAGCGGCTTCCTGAGCAGGCTCGCGTCACTGCCGTTGATCATCAGGCGGTGCTTTGACGGGTCGATGTCCCACCAGCCCTGATGATGCCGCTCGAAGTGCAGCCCGCTGGGCGTGACGATGCCAAAAAGGGACTGCAGCGGCGCGAAGGACACCGACGCCTGTGTCGTCTGCGTGAGACCCGGGCTCGGGCGGCGCTGCACGTTGGCTTCGTACTTGGAGGGCTTGCCATAGCCCTCGGCTGCCACCGGTTGCCCCAGCCCCTGGCTGTGCTCGGGTAGCGTGAGGATGTTCGGATCACCAGCAGCAGCACCTTGCGCAGCAGCCGCTGCTGCGCCCCCGCCGGCCAGCGCCGCCGCGAACGCGCGGCGTACGAAGTCGCGGCGGCCTTGACCGGCTTCGGCCATCACCGTGCGCACGTCATCGGGCGTCAGGAAGTTTTCAGGCGCCTTGCGCAGGCGGCCCGAGGGCAGGGCGTCGCTCGTCACTGCTGCGTCTCCCCTTTGGTGAGGCGGTCAGGGGCCACTCCGGGGCCAGCGTTGAACACGCAGCACGGCATAGGAAGCCTTGTCTCCAGTGGCCTGGCATCGGCGCCAGGCCTTAGTTCCGTCGAGCGGGCGCAGCACGCCTGTGCTCCGCCACCCTTGATGCCGCATTTGGCAACATCAGTGATTCGTTATATTAACGATTGCAGATTTACGAATTAATGGTGACAACCCTAGTGTCTGTGTCTGGCTTGGACCCTTCGCCTTGAGTCGGCCGTCGAAGGTGGGCTCCCTGAGGCCGAGGCATCCACCCTCTCGCGGCGACACCGCCGACCTTCGGTTGGCAGGCGCCGGATCTGCACGTCGACCTCACGTGTTGACGCCCTGGGAGCAGGGACTGACTGTTGCCGTTTGCACGGAAGGGCAGGTGGATGCAGTGCGCGCGCGTTCGCTTGCCGCTACCGAGTCATCGCGTAGATCGCCAACGAAGATCTGATCAGCGCTGCCGCCCGGGCCGTTGCTGCGAACGCCCATGATCGATGGCTCGCAGTTCGGAAGGCATCGGCACCTCACCCGGCGCCATCGGCACCGCGCTGGCGCAGCAGAGCCTGCGCGGTGTGCTGTGCTTCTGCGACTCGCCGCTCATGAACCAGGTCGAGGCCTACATCCAGTTCAAGCCCGGGCTTATCAGCGCCGACGGCGACGTTACCGACGAAGGCACGAAGAAGTTCCTGCAGAACTACATGAACGAGCTGCACGCTTTCATCGTGCGGGTCCTGACCGTGCTGCCGCGCAAATCTGACGGCCGGCGTCCGGGCACCACGCAAGCCCGGAGACCCAAATCCTGTTCCACGCGTCATTGATCACCGTCGGCGCAGGCGGCATCGGGCTGCTGTAAGACCTCCAGCGGGACGCCGTGGTCCGCCAGCTCTTCCAGCACGGCCTGCTTGCGTTCGGCGCTGTTCCACCGGCGAAGGAAGTCGGTCAGCTTGCCGCGAACCATGACGCGACCGTCCGTGAGACTGACTTCCTCCCGGAACTGCCCCTGCTGCCATCCGGCAGCCTGGATGGCGGGCGTGATGAACTTGGTACAGATGTCCCGTTCGCTTAGGTCGTACTTGTCCACCTAGGTGCGTGAATCGCCCCGGGTTTCGAGGAGGCTCAACACTCTGAGAGGATTGAGCCATGAG
>CAXDTK010000032.1:0-27377 GCA_963992225.1 uncultured Comamonadaceae bacterium
GGTGGTCCAGGGCCTCGACATTGATGCGGCGCACATCGCCGTGCACCCGGATCATGGGCGGCAGACCGGCCGAGAGGTGCAGGTCGGAGGCCTTGTTCTTGACCGAGAATGCCAGCAGTTGAGTGATGTCCATGATGTGCGGTGGAGTCCTCGTTTCATTATGGCCATCTCCGACTCCCTGCAATCCGTCAAAAGCCGCATCGCTGCGGCATGTGTCGCGGCCGGCCGCCCGCCTGACGCGGTCCGGCTGCTGGTGGTCAGCAAGACCTTCCCCGCCGCGGCGGTGCGCCAGGCCTTCGCGGCCGGCGCGCGCGCCTTCGGCGAGAACTACGTGCAGGAAGGGCTGGCCAAGATCGAGGAACTGGCCGACCTGCGCGGCCAGCTTCAGTGGCACCTCATCGGCCCGCTGCAGTCCAACAAGACCCGGCCGGTGGCCGAACGGTTCGACTGGGTGCACAGCGTCGACCGGCTGAAGGTCGCCGAGCGCCTGTCGGAGCAGCGCCCGGCCGGGCTGGCGGCGCTGAACGTCTGCCTGCAGGTCAATATCAGCGGCGAGGCCAGCAAGAGCGGCCTGCTGCCCGGCGAAGTGGCGGCGCTCGCCCACCGGGTGGCCGCGCTGCCGGGCCTGAGGCTGCGCGGCCTGATGGCCGTGCCCGAACCGGGGCCGGAGGCCGCCGCCCAGCACCAGGCCATGGCGGCGCTGTTCGACACGCTGAACAGCCAGGGGCTGGGGCTGGACACGCTGTCGCTGGGCATGAGTGCCGACCTGGAGGCGGCCATCGCCGCCGGGTCGACCATGGTGCGCATCGGCAGCGCGATCTTCGGGGCACGCGCATGACCGCAGCGCGCGGGCGCTGGCTGCCGGCCTTGCTGGCCGCTGCCTGCACCGCCGCGGTCGCCGCGCCGCCGGCCGGGCCGGTGCCCGCCACGCTGGCGCAGCGCGCCCAGGCCTGCACCGGCTGCCATGGCAAGGAGGGCCGCGCCGCGCCCGATGGCTACTACCCGCGCCTGGCGGGCAAGCCGGCCGGCTATCTCTACAACCAGCTGCTGAACTTCCGCGACGGCCGGCGCGACTACGGCCTGATGAGCGAGCTGATCGCGCCGCTGTCCGACGCCTACCTGAAGGAGCTGGCCGGGCATTTCGCGTCGCTGGACCTGCCCTACCCGCCGCCGCAGCAGCCCACGCTGCCGGCCGCCGAGCTGGCGCGCGCCGAGGCGCTGATCCGCCAGGGCGACGCGGCGCGGCGCCTGCCGGCCTGCACCGCCTGCCATGGCGAGCGCCTGACCGGCACGCAGCCCGGCGTGCCGGGCCTGCTGGGGCTGTCGCGCGACTACCTGAACGGCCAGCTGGGCGCCTGGCGCAGCGGCCTGCGCCGGGCCCAGGCGCCCGACTGCATGGCGCAGATCGCCAAGACGCTGACGCCGGCCGAGATCAACGCGATGACGCAATTCCTGGCCGGCCGGGCGCTGCCGGCCGACCCTCATCCGGCGCCCGCACCGGCCGCGCCGGCGCCCATGCGCTGCGGCGGGCTGGAATGAGCCGGGCACCCGCATGAAGCGCCTGCTCGTCGGCGGCCTGCTGCTGGCCGCGCTGCTGGTGCTGGGGGGCTGGGCGCTGCTGGCCTGGCAGCGCGGCCTGAGCGACGCCACGCCGCCGTCGGCGGGCCCCATCGACCTGCGGCGCGGCGCCTACCTGGCCGCGGTGGGCAACTGCGCCGGCTGCCACACGGCCCGCGGCGGCGCGCGCCTGGCCGGCGGCCGGCCCATCCCGACACCCTTCGGCACCGTCTTCTCGACTAACCTGACGCCCGACGCCACCGGCCTGGCAGGCTGGAGCGCCGACGACTTCTGGCGCGCGCTGCACCTGGGCATCGCCCGCGACGGCCGCCTGCTGGTGCCGGCCCACCCGGTCACCAACACGACCCTGGTCAGCCGCGAGGACGCCGACGCGCTGCACGCCTGGCTGCACAGCCAGCCGGCCGTGGCCGCCGGGCGCCGCGCCCACCAGCTGCGCTGGCCGTTCAACGGCGAGACGGGCAGCCAGCTCGCCACGGCCGCCTGGCGGGCGCTGTACTTCCGGCCCGGCGTGTACCGCCCCGACCCCAGCCGCGATGCCGCATGGAACCGCGGCGCCTACCTCAGCCAGGGCCTGGCGCATTGCAGCGCCTGCCATGCCAGCCGCGACGCGCTGGGCGGCGACCGCGGCGCGGCCGACTTCCGCGGCGGGCTGCTGGTAGGCCTGGGCTGGCAGGCGCCGTCGCTGCACGACCCGGCCGAGGCGGGCGTGCAGCGCTGGTCGCCGCAGACCCTGCAACGCTGGCTGCGCGACGGCCATGCCGATGGCCACACCGCCCAGGGACCGATGGCCGAGGTGGTGCTGGGCAGCACGGCGGCGCTGGACGACGCCGACCTGGCCGCGATGGCCCACTACCTGCGCACCCTGCCGGAGCAGGCCGTGCCGCGCCCCGAGCCGGCCAAGCCGGACCCGCAACGGCGCGAGCGCGGCGCCAGCCTGTACCGCGAGCACTGCGCCGCCTGCCACGGCGAGCAGGGCGAGGGCCGCCGCGACGAGGCCGGCGCGCCGGCCTACCCCGCGCTGGCGGGCAGCCGGGTCGTGGGCCAGGCCAGCGCAGCCAACCTGATCCGCGTCATCGAGCGCGGCGGCTTCGGACCCGCCACGCCGGGCCACCCGCAGCCCTATGGCATGCCGCCCTTCGCCGGCGTGCTGGGCGCCGACGACCTGGCCGCGCTGGCCAGCCACCTGCGCGAGTCGTTCGGTCACCGGGCCGGCGAGATCGACGCCGTCGAGGTGCTGCGCCTGCGTGCTGCGGCCGCCGCCATGCATTGACATGGCGCAGTGCCGGGCCTGGAGCGACGTGAACGACTTCACGCGCCCCGCGGCGGCGCTGAAGTAAATCGTCACCAGTCGCGACACACTGCGCGCCGGACACGAGGTGGCGCGGCCCAACGGTGGCTGCGCGGCCTACATTGCTGCCGAATCCAGAGCGGCCACCCGCCGCCGACACCGAAGACCCCCCGGACGAGGACCTGACCCGCATGAACTTCCTGACCCAACTGCGCATCGGACAGCGCCTGGCCGTGAGCTTCGGCCTGCTGGTCGTGCTGCTGATGGCCATCGGCTTCTATGGCGCCTCCAACGCCAAGGGCCTGGCCAACGACCTGGACCGCACGGCCAACTCCAGCCTCGTCAAGATCGCGGCCGCCAACGCCCTCGAGAGCCAGGTCAACATCATCTCGCGCGCGGTGCGCGACCTGCTGCTGCTGGACACCGCCGGCGCCATCAAGAAGCAGAAGGCGGCCATCGCCGCGGCGCTGGACGAGAGCGAGAAGCAGCTGGGCGGCCTGGAAGCCGCCACCAGCGACGACAAGGAGAAGGCCGTCGTCGCCGAGGTCCGCGAGCGCAAGACCAAGTTCCTGGCCGCGCTGGAGAAGTTCCAGAAGATCCAGCCCGACGGCAGCCCCGACGAGGCGCGCGAAAGCCTGATCACCGACCTGCGCCCCGCCCAGGCCGCGCTGCAGGAGACGCTGAAGAAGCTGGTCGACATGCAGTTCGAGAGCGGCAAGCAGCTGGCCGTGTCCGGCGGCGAGCTGGCCCGCTCGTCGATGGTGGTGACCTTCGTGCTGGTGGCCGTGGCGGTGACGCTGGGCATCGGTGGCGGCCTGGTGATCGCCCGCTCCATCGTGGGCCCGGCACGCAAGGCCCAGGCCGCGGCCGAGGCGATCGCGGCCGGCGACCTGACCCAGGACATCCAGGTCGAGGGCCGCGACGAACTCAGCCAGATGCTGCAAGCCATGAAGGACATGCAGACCGCGCTGTCCGGCGTCGTGCGCGACGTGTCCACCGCCGCCAGCGAGGTGGCGTCCAACTCCGGCTCCATCGCCGACAGCAACTCCAACCTGGCCGAGCGCACCACGCGCTCCGCCGCCAGCCTGCAGAACACCGCCGCCTCGGTGGAGCAGATCGCCTCCACGCTGAAGGGCGCCAGCGACCTGACGCGCCGCGCCGCCGGCATCGCCGTGACCGCCCGCCAGGCCGCCAGCAACGGCGGCTCGGTGGTGTCCAAGGTCGTCGAGACCATGGAAGAGATCAGCGCCAGCTCCAAGAAGATCGGCGACATCATCGGCGTCATCGACGGCATCGCCTTCCAGACCAACATCCTGGCGCTGAACGCCGCCGTGGAAGCCGCCCGCGCCGGCGAGCATGGCCGCGGCTTCGCGGTCGTGGCCGCCGAGGTGCGGGCGCTGGCCCAGCGCTCCGCCGGCGCCGCCAAGGAGATCAAGGTGCTGATCCAGGAATCGACCGTCAAGGTCGAGAACGGCACCACGCTGGTCAACAACGCGGGCGTCACCATCCGCAGCGTCGTCGACGAAGTGAACAACATGGGTCAGCTGATCGAGGAGATCTCGCACTCGGCCCAGGAGCAGGCCACCGGCGTCACCGTCGTCAACGGCGCGATGAACGAGCTGGACAAGGCCACGCAGCAAAACACCAGCCTGGTCGGCGAGCTCAGCCGCTCGGCCGATGCGCTGCGCGACAGCTCGACCCGCCTGATCGAGGCGGTCGGCTTCTTCCGCGCCGCCTGAACCCCATCACCCACTTCCGAGGTTTGCCATGTCGTTCCTGCGCTCCGCCACCGTGCTCGCCGCCAGCCTGATGCTGGCGCTCGCCGCCCACGCCACGCCCAAGATCGTCAAGAAGGTGCCGCCCGACTTCCCCGCCGAGGCGTCCAAGAAGGGCATCTCCACCGGCGTCGTCAAGGCCAAGCTCATCATCGAGGCCGACGGCAAGGTCAGCGACGTCGAGATCCTGGAAGCCGAACCCAAGCGGGTCTTCGATCGCGCCGTGAAGTCGGCGCTGATGGAGTGGAAGTTCGAGGCGGGCGAAAAGGGCACCCACGAGGTCAAGCTGGTCTTCAAGAACGAGGACTGACCGCCTGGACCGGGCGGCTTCCGCGCGCCCTCCGCCCCCGGCCTCAGCGGCGCATCGCCACCGGCACCTCGGCCGCCTTGCCGGCCGGCTGCCACCAGCGCAGCCCACCCACGACCAGCACCAGCGCCACCACGGCGCCGCCGGCCATCAGGCCCAGCCGGCGCTTGCGCTGCGACTGCCTCACGCGCGCCCGGCCCACGCCGGTCGCCTCGCGCAGCGCCGGGATCGGCTGCGCCGCGGGCAGGCGCTTCAGGTTCACGGCTTGCTTGCGCCCGTCACCATTTGTAACAATCTCGAAGCTCAGCCGCTCGTCCAGGCGCGGCCCTTCCCCGTCCGTGGGAAAGGCGGCCAGGCCGACGAACACCTCCGCACCCCCGTCGGTGGGGCGAATCCGCCCATGACCCGTCTCGGGGTTCCAGGCACTGAGCACTCCTTGAAATCGCATACCTTCCTCTACCAGTGACCCGTGCATCTTGGCGCAGCCGCGCCGGCCGCCGAAACGGGATGTAAGGGCGAGACAAGACCGGACAATGCCAGCCCTTCCGACACCCAACCGCTGACCGCATGCCCATCAACTGGTTTCCCGGCCACATGAACTCCACCCGCCAGGCGATCAAGGATCGCGTGAAGGCAGGGCTGGACGTGGTCATCGAACTGCTGGACGCGCGGCTGCCGGGCTCCAGCAGCAACCCGCTGCTGGCATCGCTCACCACGGGGCGGCCGTCGCTGAAGGTGCTCAACAAGCAGGACCTGGCGGACCCCGAGCAGACCGCCGCCTGGCTGGACTTCTACAACGCCCAGCCGCACACGCGGGCCATCCCGCTGGACGCCGGCGACAAGGCCCCGGCACGGGCGCTCATCAAGGCCTGCCGCGAGCTGGCGCCGCAGCGCGGCGACATGCACAAGCCGCTGCGCGTGCTGATCTGCGGCATTCCCAACGTCGGCAAGAGCACGCTGATCAACACGCTGGTCGGCAAGCGCGCCACCAAGACCGGCGACGAGCCCGGCATCACCAAGACCGAGCAGAAGATCGTGCTGGAGAACGGCTTCTACCTGTTCGACACCCCTGGCATGCTGTGGCCGCGCATCGCCATCGAGCAAAGCGGCTACCACCTGGCCGCCAGCGGCGCGATCGGCCGCAATGCCTTCGACGAGGCGGAGGTGGCGCTGGAGCTGATCGCCGTGCTCAAGCGCCGCTACCCCGAGCGGCTGCGGGAGCGCTACGGCCTGGCCGAGCTGGGCGAGGACGACGCGGTGCTGGAGGCCATCGGCCTGAAACGCGGCGCGAAGATCCGCGGCGGCGCGGTGCAGATGCACAAGGCCGCCGAGGCGCTGCTGATTGACTACCGCCAGGGCCTGCTGGGCCGCATCACGCTGGAAACCCCCGGTGAGATGGCCGCCTGGCGCCAGGCCGCCGCCGACGAGGAGTCGCGCAAGGCCGCCGAGCAGGAGGCCGCCCGCCTGGCCGACAAGGCACGCCGCAGCGGCAGGCGCCAGGCCACCAGCGGGGACGCGTGATAACCCCGCCTTGACCGCCCCGGGCGGCCGCCTATGCTGGCCCGACCGCCACGCCAAGCGCCGTCATGAGCCGACTCTCCCTGCTGGACCTCGCCTTCTTCATCGCGGAGACCGAGGCCAGCCCCAAGCATGTGGCCGGGCTGCACCTGCACCAGCTCCCCAAGGGCGCCACGGCCACCTTCGCCCGCCGGCTCTACGACGAGCTGCTGACCCATACCGAGGTCCGGCCGCCGTTCAACCAGGTCATCCAGTTCGTGTCGGCCGGCCTGCTGCCGAGCTGGGCCCCGGCGGACGCGGTGGACCTGGCGCAGCATGTGTTCTTCCACAAGCTCAAGGCAGGCCACAACGACCGCGAGGCGCTGTACGCGCTGACCGCACGGCTGCATGAGCCGGTGCTGGACCGCAGCCGGCCGCTGTGGGAGGTGCATGTCATCGCCGGCCTGTGGGACCGGCAGTTCGCCGTCTACTACAAGATGCATCACGCGGTGGCCGACGGCATCACGATGATGCGTTGGGGCGTGGAGTCGCTGCGCAAGACGGCGGACGACGACCGCCTCACGCCGGTCTGGACCTTCGACCACAGCCGCAAGGGCGGCCATGGCCGCAACAAGCGGCTGGACCAGGCCCTGGCCGGCACGGTCTGGAAGCAGCTCACCGCCAACAGCAAGCGCGCGGTGGGCATAGGCCGGCTCACGGCCATGCTGGCGCTGGAGGCCGTCAAGCTGACCAAGAACGCCATCGCCCTGCCCTTCATGGCCAGCGGCGCGACGCCCTTCACCGGCAACCCCACGCCGGGCCGCCAGTTCGCCACCGCGACCGTGCCGATGGCCCGCATCGACGCCATCCGCAAGGTCGCGCGTGCCACGCTCAACCATGTCGCGCTGACCTGCCTGGACGGCGCCATGCACCGCTACCTGGCCGACGAGGGCATCGCGCTGGACCGGCCCATCACCATCCAGATGCCGGTCAACCTGCGCCGCGACGGCGAGCAGGCCAGCGGCAACAAGATCGGCATCATCCTGGTGGACCTGTCGCCGCCCACCGACGACGCCTACGTGCGGCTGCGCAACGTCGGCTACTCGCTGCGCAACGTGCGCGCGATGATCGACTCGGTGGCGCCCGAGGCGGTCGAGACCTACACCATCCTGACCGGCCTGCTGGGCCAGATCGCCGGCACGCTGAAGCTGGCCGACGTCATCACGCCGATGGGCAACACGCTGGTGTCCAACGTGCCGGGGCCCGAGCAGCGGCTCTACCTGAAGGGCGCGCCGCTGCTGGAGATGCACCCGGTGTCCACGCTGCCCGCCACCCACCTGCTCAACATCACGCTGTTCAGCTACGCCGGCACGCTGTCCTTCGGCATGATCGCGACCGACGCGCTGCCCAACCTCGGCCGGCTCGCCGGCTACATCGACGAGGAGATCGCAGCGCTGGAACGGGCCGTGGGCATCGCCGCACCCGCCTGAGCCGCATCGGCGCGCCGCGCCAGGAGACCCCATGTTCGACGCCTACCTCTACGACCACTGCCGCACGCCACGCGGCAAGGGCAAGCCCGACGGCTCGCTGCACGGCGCCACGCCCATCTGGCTGGTGCGCACGCTGCTGCAGGCGCTGCAGCAGCGCACGCGGCTCGACACCGCGCTGGTCGACGACGTGGTGCTGGGCTGCGTCACCCCCATCGGCGAACAGGGCGGCGACATCGCCCGCATCGCGGTGCTGGACGCCGGCTGGGCGCAGTCGGTCGCCGGCATCACGCAGTCGCGCTTCTGCGCCTCGGGGCTGGAAAGCGTCAACCTCGCCGCGGCCAAGGTCGCCAGCGGCTTCGAGCGGCTGGTGGTGGCCGGCGGCGTCGAGAGCATGAGCCGGGTGGCGATGGGCAGCGACGGCGGCGCCTGGCTGCTGGACGAGCGCGTCATCGATGCCATCGGCCTGGTGCCCCAGGGCATCAGCGCCGACCTGATCGCGACGCTGGAAGGCTTCCCGCGCGAGGCGCTGGACGCCTGGGCCGCGCGCTCGCACCAGCGCGCCGCGGCGGCGCGGGCCGAGGGCCGCTTCGGGCGCGCGCTGGTGCCGGTGCACGACGCGGCGGGCCAGTTGCTGCTGGCCCAGGACGAGACCATCCGCCCCACCACGTCGGTGGACAGCCTGGCCGCGCTGAACCCGTCCTTCGTCAAGCTGGGCGCCCGGTTCGATGCGCTGGCGCTGCGCAAGTACCCGCAGGCGGCGGCGGTCGAGCACCGCCACCATGCGGGCAACTCCTCCGGCATCGTCGACGGCGCGGCGCTGGTGCTGGTCGGCTCGCGCGCCGGCGGTGACGCGGCCGGGCTGCGGCCGCGGGCGCGCATCCGCGCCGCCGCGGTGGTCGGCAGTGAGCCCACGCTGATGCTGACCGGCACCACGCCGGCCTGCCAGAAGGCGCTGCGTCAGGCCGGCCTGCAGGCCGGCGACATCGACCTGTGGGAGATCAACGAGGCCTTCGCCGCCGTGCCGCTGAAGACCATCCGCGACCTGGGGCTGGACCCGGAGCGCGTCAACGTGAACGGCGGGGCCATCGCGCTGGGCCACCCGCTGGGCGCCACCGGCGCGATGCTGCTGGGCACGCTGCTCGACGAACTCGAACACCGCGACCTGCAGACCGGCGCCGTGACGCTGTGCGTCGGCGGCGGCATGGGCATCGCCACCGTCATCGAGCGGGTGTGAGCCTCACAGCCTGATCCAGCCGCCCAGGCGCAGGTGCCAGCGCCCGCCGCGGTTCTCCCAGCGGTGCGGCTGGTGGTAGTAGCCCGGGTGCGGCCGGTCCCAGTACCCGGGCACCCAATGATGGCGGCCGCTGCGCCAGCCCCAGTAGCCGCCCACCCACACGGCGCCCGGATAGGGCATGACCGACTGCGCCTCGGCATAGGGCGGCGGGGGCGGCGTATCGACGATGACGGCCGGCGCGCCGGCATAGCCGGCGACGTGATCGCTGGCGCGATGCGCCGGCACCACCACACAGCCGGCCAGCAAAGCCACGCCCAGCAACAGCGGCGCGGCCAGGCGCCGCCTCATCGCCGGTAGCCGGGCTGGACGTAGACCGGACCGCCCTGGTAATGACCATGGTGGTCCGCCCCTCGGTAGCCGCCATGGCGGTGGACGGGCACCACGATGCAGCCCGACAACAGCGCGGCACAGATCAAGGTCAAGGCCAGCGGGACTCGTTTCATGAAACCACCTCCTGGCCGCATAGGCGCGGCCGCCAGCCTTCAACCGTGCCGGCCGCGCCGCGGATGACCGCGTCACAGAGAGTTACGCGGCATGAGGGCGGGTGAGGCCTCCCCACGGACGGGGGTAAACGCCTCGCCAGGCAGCGATGCGGTCCTCGGTCGTCGCGCTATCCTGGCTTCGCAGCTCACCGTCATGCCATGACACGACTGCTGCCCTGCACCCTCCCGCTCGCCCTCGCCGGCTGCGCATCCACGCCGCCCGACAAGGACGTCCCGCTGGCTGCCAAGGCCGACGACACCGTCTGCGAACGTGAAGCGCGCAGCGGTACCAACTTTCCGACCACCCGCTGCCGCACCGCCGAGCAGCGCAAGGCCGCAGTCGGCCAGCTCGAGGACACCCGCCGCACCTTCCAGGGCATGGCGACCGGCAAGTGATGCGCCGGCCGAAGTGATGCGCCGGCCGGCGTGCCGTCAGCGCTCCGCGCGCCGCACGCCCCACAACGCCAGCATGCCGGCCGCCAGCACCGCAGCCGTGAGCCACAGCGCAGCGTCGAAGCTGCCGCTGGCCTCCACCATGCGCCCGGTCAGCGCCGGTGCGCTGATCTGCGCGGCCCCGTAGCTCAGCGTCAGCCGCGCCATCGCCTTGCCGGGGTTGGTGGGTGAACGGCGGCCCACCAGCGCCAGCGTCAGGCTGACGATGCCGATGAAGGTGGCACCGTACAGCAGCGCGCCCAGCAGCGCCGCCGCCAGGCCGCTGGCCAGCACGGGCAGCAGCACGCCCAGGATCTGCACGCCGAAGGCGATCAGCAGCGCGCCGACATCGCCGGTGCGGCGGGCGACGCGGTCCCACAGGAACACCGCCGGCGTGGCCGCCAGCCCCACCAGCAGCCAGGCCCAGGGGCCTTGGCCCGCCAGCAGCGGCTGCTTCTCGACGATGGCGACCGTGAAGGTGGCGTTGATGACGAAGCCCCAGCCGGCGCAGAAGTAGGCGATGGCCATCAGCACCATCCAGCGCCGGCTGGGCGCCGCGCCGGCGGCGGCCCGCGCGGCCGGCGGCGGCACCGGCGGGCGCCACCGCCAGGCCGGCACCAGGAACAGCAGCCCGATCAGCGCGAAGCCCTGCCACTGCGCCGCCCAGCCGAGGTCGGCACCGCCCATGCCCATGGCGCCCAGCGCCGACACGACGATGCCCAGGCCCAGGCCGATGAAGTACAGCCCCAGCTCCGGCCGCCGCCCGGCGCGCATCAGCCAGCCCTGCACCAGCCCCGAGCCCAGCAGCATGCCGGCCGCGCCGCACAGGCCGCCCAGGTAGCGCGAGAGCGCCCAGGCGCCGAACTGCGTGCTCCAGCCCATCAGCGCCGTGATGAGCAATGCCAGCGGCAGCGCCGCGCTGTACAACCGGCGCCGCCAGGCGGGGCTTTCTATCCAGGCCGCCAGCAGCGCGCCGCTCATGTAGCCGGCGTAGTTGATGGCCGCCAGCAGGCCGCCGTCGGCCAGGCCCAGCCCGGCCTGGGCATGCATCTGCGGCAGCAGGGGGGTGTAGGCGAAGCGGGCCAGGCCCACGGTCAGCACCAGGGCGCAGATGCCGCCCAGCAGCACCTGCCAAGCCTGCAGTCGGTGGTCGGTGGCGGGCATGGGCGCAGACTAGCCGATCAGCGCCCACGGCAGCCTGACACCGCCCGTCGGCCGGGCCGGTTCGGGGGGCTTGCAAAGCGCGCCGCCAGACCCAGTTGCCGGCGATGGCGCTGCTCCTGTCCTTCATCGTCGTGCTGCTGGCCGCCGCGGCCATCGCGCTGTGGCCGCTGTGGGTGCGGCGGCGCCGCGCCCGCATCGCCGGCCGGCCCTTCCCGCCGGCCTGGCGGCGGCTGCTGCGGCGCCATGTGCCGCTGGTGGCCCGGCTGCCGGCGCGCCAGCAGCTGCGGCTCAAGGGGCTGATGCAGATCTTCCTGGCCGAGAAGCCCATCATCGGCTGCCGCGGACTGCGCGTGACCGACGAGGTGCGCGTGACCATCGCCGCGCTGGCCTGCCTGCCGCTGCTGGGCGCGGCCCGTGGCCTCTACCCCGAGCTGCGCCAGGTGCTGGTCTACCCGGGCGCCTTCATCGTCGACCGGCCGGTGACGGAGTCGGGCGGCGTGCTGTCGGACCAGCGCCGCGTGCTGGCCGGCGAGAGTTGGAGCCAGGGCCAGGTGCTGCTGGCCTGGGACGAGGTGAAGCGCGGCGCGGCCACGCCGGGCGACGGCCACAACGTCGTCATCCACGAGTTCGCCCACCAGCTCGACCAGGCCGGCGGCGCCGCCAATGGCGCCCCGGCGCTGCCCACGACCGAGGCCTACCGGCGCTGGTCCACCGTCATGCACCACGAGTTCGATGCGCTGCGGGCGCGGCTGGCGCACGGCGAGCCGGGGCTGATCGACGCCTACGCGGCCACCGACCCGGCGGAGTTCTTCGCCGTCGTCAGCGAGCTGTTCTTCGAACGACCCGTCGAGCTGGCGGCCGGCCACCCGGCGCTGTACGCCGAGCTGCGCGGCTACTACCGGCTGGACCCGGCCGGCTGGTCCTGAGGCTCAGAAGCCCAGGCTGGCCAGCAGGTCGTCCACGTCGTCCTGCTTCAGCGCCTTGTCGGGCGTCTGCACGCCGCCGAGGTGCTCGGCCGCCAGCGGCGCCACCGGCGCGGGCAGCGACGCGATCAGGTCCTGCAGCGGCGGCTCGACCCGCTCCAGCATGCGGCTGACCTTGTTGATGACCTGGCCCGACAGATCCTGGAAGTCCTGCGACATCATGATCTCGGTGTGCAGCGCCTTCTCGCGCGCCGCAAAGCTCGCGGCGTCGGCGGCATAGGCCGCGCACAGCTTCATCAGCGCGCGGGCGCGCTCGGGGCTGATGTTGCTGGACAGCGCCAGCCGGTTCAGCGCGTCCGACAGCTCGCGGCCCTTCTTGCGCACGGCCTCGGCATCCGCCTGGGCCGCCTCGACCAGGTTGAGCACCTTGGTGGCGGCCTGCTCCGTCATGCTGCGCACGTAGGCCAGCCGCTCGCGGGCGTCCGGCAGCTCATCGGCCACGTTGTGCAGGATCTGGGCAGCGTCGGACCGGATCATGGCCTGGATGGACGCGTCGGACATCGGAACTCCCTGGGTGGGCCCGGTCATGGCGCCGGGCGCGGGGCAGTCTAGGGCCGTGCCGGCCGCCGGCGGCGCATGGGGGCGCGGCGGAGCGCGGCCTTTGTCACGCCGCCCGCGCGGCCGGCTGCAGCAGCGTGCGCAGCGCCGCGGCCTGCGCCGCATCCAGCCGGCCGGCCGCCTCGGCCAGCGCCAGCTGGCGCCGGCCCAGCGCCATCAGCAGGTCGTCCGGCAGCGCGGCGGCCGACAGCGCGTCCAGGTGCCGGGCCAGCACCGCGGCATCGCCACGCGCGATCGGCCCCGACACCGCGCCGGCCAGCCCGCGGGCGGCGGCGGTGTCCAGACTGCCACGGGTCAGCGGCAGCAGCGCCGGCAGTGCCGCCTGCGGTGCCAGGCCCGCCGCGGCCCACAGCGCCGCCGCCTCGGACAGCACCGCCAGCACGCCGCTGGCCGCGAGGTTGGCCGCCGCGTGGTAGGTCGCACGCGCGCGGAGGTCCATCGGCGCGGGCAAGGCCAGCGGCACCAGGCCCATCCGGGTGGCCAGCGCCTCCAGCGCCGGGCGCCAGGCTGCATCGGCCTCGATGCCCACATGGGCGGGGCCCAGCCCGGCGTCGCCGGCCAGCAGCTTCAGCGGGTGAAAGCCGGCGGCCGCCGGCGCCGGACCCAGCGCCGCCAGCGGCGTCGCGCCGCTGCAGTGCAGGCCCAGCTGGCCGGGCCGCCAGGGCAGTGCCGCGGCGGTCGCGGCGATGTGGTCGTCGGGCACCGTCAGCCACACCCAGTCGGCCGTGCGCGCCGCGTCCGCGGCGCTCAGCTCACCGGGCCCGGGGTGGCGGCGCCCGACCTGCACGGTCTCGCCCGCGGCCTGCAGCGCCGGCACCAGTGCCCGCGCCAGCCGGCCGTAGCCGATGACGGCGTGGATCATGGCTGCGCCCCCGCCGGCCGGTCCGTCAGGGCTTGACGAACTTGAGCGTCATGCGGTCGCTCTCGCCGATGGCCTGGTACCTGGCGCGGTCCTTGTCCTTCAGCGCGTAGGTGGGCGGCAGCGTCCAGACGCCGCTGGGATGGTCGGCCGTGTCCTTGGGGTTGGCGTTGATCTCGCTCCTGCCGGCCAGCTTGAAACCGGCCGCCTCGGCGAACTGGATGACGACGGCCTCGTGCACGTAGCCGCTCGGCGCCTTCGGGTCCTGCGGGCGCGAGGCCGGCAGGCGGTGCTCCTCCACGCCCAGCACGCCGCCCGGCTTGAGCGCCTTGAAGGCCGCGTTGAACACCGCCTGCGTGGTGCCCTGGGCCATCCAGTTGTGCACGTTGCGGAAGGTCAGCACCGCGTCGGCGCTGCCCGGGGGCGCGATGTCCAGCTTGCCGTTCACCGGGTCGAACACGGTGATCTTGACCTTGCCGTACACGCCCATCGCGTCCATCTTGGCCTTGAAGCGGGTGGCGCTGCGCTGGCTGTAGGCCGAGGTGGAGGCGGGGTCGTCGCCGGCGGCATAGAGCTGGCCCTGGGCCGACAGGTAGGGCGCCAGGATCTCGGTGTACCAGCCACCGGCGCCGGGCGACAGCTCGACCACGGTGTCGGTCGGCTTGATGCCGAAGAAGCTCAGCGTCTCGTACGGGTGGCGCCAGGCGTCGCGCGCCACGTTGCCCACCGTGCGGTGCTCGGCCGCGACGGCGGCCTTCAACGGGTCGGCGGGCTGGGCCTGCACGGCGGCAGACGCGGTGGCGAGCAGGGCGGCGGCGGTGAACCAGGTCTTCATGGGCGGGTGTCTCCGTGGGTGGAGCACCCAGTATCCAGCCGCCGCCGAAGCCCTGCCGAAGGTCAGACCTCCGTGGCGACGCACAGCGCCTCGAAGGCCTCGGCCGGCATCGGCCGCGCCAGACCGTAGCCCTGCAGCTCGTCGCAGCCCTGGGCGCGCAGATGAGCCTGCTGGGCCTGCGTCTCCACGCCCTCGGCCACCACGCTCAGGCCCAGGCGATGCGACAGCGCGATGACAGCGTCCACGATGGCGCTGCCGTCCGGCCCGTTGCCGATCTGGTCGACGAAGGACTTGTCGATCTTCAGCGCGTCGATGGGGAACTGGCGCAGATAGGCCAGGCTGGAATAGCCGGTGCCGAAGTCGTCCAGCGACAGCCGCACGCCCAGCTCCTTGAGCCGGCGCAGCATCGCCACGCCCTCGTCGGGCCTGTCGATCAGCATGCTCTCGGTCACCTCCAGCTCCAGGCAGTCGGCCGGCACGCCATGGCGTTGCAGGGCCTCGCCCAGCACGGCGTCCAGGTTGCCGGCCGCGAACTGGCGCGCGGCGACGTTGACGGCCACGCGCGGCATCGCCAGCCCGCGTTCGCGCCAGCGCGCCTGCTGGGCGCAGACATGGTCGATGACCCAGGCGCCCAGGTCCAGGATCAGGCTGCTCTGCTCGGCGATGGGGATGAAGAAGCCCGGCGGCACCAGCTCGCCGCCGCGCTGCCAGCGCAGCAGCGCCTCGGCCCCGGCGATGCGGCCGGTCGTCGCGCAGACCTTGGGCTGGTAGTGCATCAGCAGCTCGCCGCGCTCCAGCGCATAGCGCAGCGCCGTCTCGGTCTCCAGCTTGGCGACCGCCTGGCGGTTCAGGTCATGCGTGAAGAAGCTGAAGCGGTTGCGGCCCTGCGCCTTGGCCAGGTAGAGCGCCGCGTCGGCATCGCGCATCATGGCCGTCGCATCGCTGCAGCCGTCGTCGGGGAACACGCTGATGCCGATGCTGGCCGTCACGTAGACCTCCTGGCCGCCGGCCAGCGTGACCGGGCGGGCGATGGCCGCCAGCAGGTCGCGCGCCAGCCCCGCGGCCTCCTCCGGGTGGTGCAGCGCCTCGACGATGACGAGGAACTCGTCGCCGCCCAGCCGGCCCAGCGCATCGCCGGCCCGCACGCGCTCCTGCAGGCGCTGCGCGATGCAGATCAGCAGCTCGTCGCCGACCGGGTGGCCGAGGCTGTCGTTGACGGTCTTGAAGCCGTCCAGGTCGATGGACAGCAGCGCCGTGCGGCCACCGTTGCGGCGCGAGCGGGCCAGCGACTGCGCCAGCCGCGCACTCAGCAGGCGCCGGTTGGGCAGCTGGGTCAGCGGGTCGTAGTTGGCCAGCCGCTGCAGCTCGGCCTCGTCGCGCTTGACGCGGGTGATGTCGGTGAACACGCCCACGTAGTTGGTCACCAGGCCGGCATCGTCGCGCACGGCGCTGATGGTCAGCCATTCCGGGAACACCTCGCCGTCGCGGCGCCGGTTCCAGACCTCGCCGCGCCAGTGGCCGTCTTGGGCGAGGCCGGCCCACATCGCCTGGTAGAAGCAGGCATCGTGGCGGCCGGACTGCAGCAGCGCCGGCGAGCGGCCGATGACGTCCTCCGGCGCGTAGCCGGTGATCTCGCTGAAGGCGCGGTTCACGCTGTCGATGAGGCCCGCGGCGTCGCAGATGACGACGCCGTCCTGCGTGCTCTCGAAGGCCTTGGCCCACTGCCGCTGGCGCTCCTCCTGGCGGCGCCGCTCGGTGATGTCGTGCAGCACGCCGAAGCTGCCGCTGACGCGGCCGTCGGCCTCGCGCAGCGGCCCCACGGTGCACAGGAACCAGCGGCGGCCGTTCGCGCCGGTCAGCTCGCCCTCGCGGGACACGACCCGGCCGGTCTCGATGACCTCGGCATGCAGCGCCACGATGCGCCGCGTGTCCTCCGGCGTCATCAGCGCGTCGCCCGTGGTGCCCAGCACGGCCTGTGCGGGCTGGCCCAGCGCGTCGCAGGTGGCCTGGTTCAGGAAGGTGAAGCGGCGTTGCAGGTCGCGCGTGAAGATCAGGTCCGGCATGCTGTTGGTGATGGCGTCCAGCAGGCCCAGCGCGCGCAGCTTCTCCTCCTGCTCCGCGCGCTCGCGCAGCGCCATCAGCGCACGACGCTGCTGCAGCACGAAGACGGCCGCCGCCGCCATCCAGCAGGTCGACAGGCCGACGAAGGCCAGCCCCTTCCACTCGCTGAAGCTGCGCAGCACCGCCACCTCGGACGACAGCCCGAACAGCAGGCGGTCGGACCAGAGGATCCATGCCACGCCGAAGGCGGCGTACAGCAGCGCCGCCAGGAGGGCGCTGCGGTCCAGGTGTTCGCGCCAGCCGGCGGGCGGCGCCGCGGGCCCGCCGGCGGCGGCCGGGGCATGCACCTCGCCTGAAACCGGGGTCGGTTTCCAGAAGGTGGTGCTCCCAGGTTGTCTCGCCACTGCAGGTCTCCCGTTTGAGGCCCGAATTTTCTGCAGCGGCCCTTGCGCGGGATTGACATGAGTCAACCCCTCACCCACGCACTTGACGGTTAGCTGTCCATTTCGAGGGCAAATGTCATGATCGGCTCGTCTGCATGCTGCTCGATTGCAAACCCGAGCCGAGCCGCCAGCGCCTGCATGGCCTGGTTGTCCGGCGAGCAGGCGCCGCTGACGCGGCGCACGCCGCCCTGGCGCAGGTGGTGCAGCAGCCGCGCCATCAGCAGGTGCCCCAGGCCGCGGTGCTGCCAGTCGGCGCGCACCAGGATGGCGAACTGGGCCTGCTCGCCGTCCGGGTCGCGGATGGAGCGCACCTCGCCCAGCACGCCCTCCGCGCCCGGCGCCGGAGCGACGGCCACGAGGCTGAACTCGCGGTCGTAGTCCAGCTGCGTGCAGCGCGCCACCTCCGAGCGCTCGCCGCCCATGCGCCCGACGAAGGCATGCAGGCGCAGCTCGGCGGCCGGCGCGCAGCCGTAGAACGCATGCAGCAGCGCCTCGTCCTCGGCGCGCACCGGGCGCAGGCACAAGGCCTGGCCATGCAGCTCCACCTGCTCCTCCAGGTGCGCCGGGTAGGGCGCGATGGCCAGCGGCGCCGCGCCGGCGGCCCGGTGCAGCGCCACGCGCGCATCCAGCGCGATGACGCCATGCTCGTCGGCCAGCAGCGGGTTGATGTCCAGCTCGGCCAGCTGCGGCAGGTCGCAAGCCATCTGCGCCACCCGCACGAGGACCGCGTGCAGCGCGTCGCGGTCCACCGGGCTGCGGTCGCGGTAGCCGGCCAGCAGCCGCGCGACGCGGGTGCGCCCCACCAGCTCGGCCGCCAGGTTGACGTTCAGCGGCGGCAGCGCGATGGCGCGGTCCTGCAGCACCTCCACCGCCGTGCCGCCCTGGCCGAACAGCAGCACCGGGCCGAAGACCGCGTCGCTGCCCAGGCCCACGATCAGTTCATGCGCACGCGGCCGGCTCACCATCGCCTGCACCGTGAAGCCGGCCAGCTCCGCATCGGGGCGCAGCGTACGCACCCGCGCCAGCATGGCCGCGGCCGCGTCGCGCAAGGCCGCCGCCGAGCCCAGGCCCAGCGCGACGCCGCCGACATCGGACTTGTGCGAGATCTGCGGCGACAGGATCTTCAGCACCACCGGGTAGCCGATGCGGTCCGCCGCCGCCACCGCGGCCTCGGCGTCGGCCACCACGCGGGTGTCGACCACCGGCACGCCGTAGGCCGCCAGCAGTGCCTTGGCCTCCACCTCGTCCAGCGCATGGCGGCCCTGGGCCAGCACGCCGTCCAGCAGCGCGCGGGCGGCCGCCACATCGGGCGCCGGCCCGTCGGCGCGGGCCGGCACCGGCTGCATCAAGGCCTCCTGGTTGCGCCGGTACTGCACCAGGTGCTGGAAGGCCAGCGCCGCGCGCTCCGGCGTCTCGTAGGTGGGCACGCCGGCCGCCGCGCAGGCCTGGCGGGCGGGCGCGGCGGCCGTGCCACCCAGCCAGCAGGTCAGCACCGGCTTGACGGCATCGCGCAGCAGCGGCAGGCAGGCGCGCGCCACGTCGATGCTGGGCACGATGGCGGTGGGCGCCTGCAGCAGCAGCAGCGCATCGGTCTCGGGCGCGGCCAGCAAGGCCTTCAGCGCGGCTGTGTAGCGGGCCACCGGGGCGTCGCCGACGATGTCCACCGGGTTGCCGTGCGACCAGGTCGGCGGCAGCACCGCGTCCAGCCGCGCCAGCGTGGCCTCGCTCAAAGAGGCCAGCTGGCCGCCGCCCAGCGCCAGCGCATCGGCCGCCAGCACGCCCGCACCGCCGCCGTTGGTCAGCAGCGTCAGCCGCTCGCCACGCAGCGGCCGGGCGCGGGCCAGCGTCTCGGCGGCGTCGAACAAGTCCTCCAGCGTGTCCACCCGCAGCATGCCGGCGCGGCGCACCGCGGCGTCGAACACCAGGTCCGAGCCGGCCAGCGCGCCGGTGTGGCTGGCCGCGGCCTTGGCGCCCTCGGGGGCCCGCCCGGCCTTGACGACGATGACCGGCTTGTTGCGCGCCGCCGCCCGCGCGGCCGACATGAACTTGCGCGCCTGCTTGACCGACTCGATGTACAGCAGGATGGCCCGCGTGCCGGTGTCGGCGGCCAGCCAGTCCAGCACGTCGCCGAAGTCCACGTCGGCGCTGTCGCCCAGCGAGATGAAATGCGAGAAGCCGATACCGCGCGCGTCGGCCCAGTCCAGCATGGCCGTGGCCAGCGCGCCGGACTGCGACACGAAGGCCAGCCGCCCGGGCCGCGCCGCCACATGGGCGAAGCTGGCATTGAGCCGCAGCCCTGGCACCAGCAGGCCCAGGCAGTTGGGCCCCAGGATGCGCAGCCGGTGCGGCCGCGCGGCGTCCAGCATGGCCTGCTCCAGCGTCACGCCGCCCGCCGCGGCCGGCGTGCGCAGGCCGGCGGTCAGCACGATGGCCGCGCGGGTGCCGCGCCGGCCCAGCTCGGCGATCAGCCCCGGCACGGTGGCCGGCGGCGTGCAGATGACGGCCAGGTCCGGCGCCTGCGGCAGCGCCTCGACGGTGGCGCAGGCGGGCAGCCCGGCCACCTGCTCGCGACGCAGGTTGACCGGCCACACCGGTCCCGCGAAGCCCGCGCCCAGCAGGTTGTGCATGACCAGCGCGCCCAGGCTGCCCGGGCGGTCGGAGGCACCGATGACGGCCACCGAGGCGGGGCGGAACAGGGCGTCGAGATGATGGAGGCTCAAGCGTGACCTTCGTGGCAACGGACCCGCCATATTTGGCCATGCGTCCGTGAAAGTTCTTGATGAACGTCAACGCCCGACGGTGGCGTTACAGTGACTCGCTCCGCCCCCGTCCGTCCGACGGCGCTTCCGACCGCATGAGCCTGCCCCACGTTGCCGTCCTCGACGACGAAACCGACATCACCCAGCTGCTGGCCAACTATCTGCAGCCGCAGGGGTTCCGCGTCAGCCAGGTGCACAGCGGCCGCGCGCTGCTGGCGCTGATGGCCAGCGATGCGCCGGCGCTGGTGCTGCTGGACCTGGGCCTGCCGGGAGAGGACGGCTTCGTCATCGCGCGCCAGCTGCGCGAGCACTGGCGCTGTGGCCTGGTCATCCTGACCGGCCGCGGCGACGCCATCGACAAGGTGGTGGGCCTGGAGGTGGGCGCCGACGACTACGTCACCAAGCCCTTCGACCTGCGCGAGCTGCTGGCCCGCATCAAGGCCGTGCTGCGCCGCATCGCGCCCGCCGAGCCCGCGCCGCCGCCGCCCCCCGCCGCACCGGCGCCGGTGGCGGTGATGGCGCCGCCGGTCGAGCGCGCGCGGCTGCGCTTTGCCGGCTGGGAGCTGGACACGGCCGCCCGGCGGCTGGTCGGCGCGGACGGCGCCGAGGTGGTGCTGACCTCGGGCGAGTTCGAGCTGCTGCAGGTGCTGGCCCGCCACGCCGGCCGGGTGCTGTCGCGCGACTACCTGCTGGAGCAGACCCGCGGCCGCGAGGCCGCCCCGTTCGACCGCACCATCGACGTGCTGGTGGGCCGGCTGCGCCGCAAGCTCGACGACAGCGCCGACGAGCCCCAGCTGATCAAGTCGGTGCGCGGCGCCGGCTACCTCTTCGTGCCGGCCGTGACGGCGCACTGACATGGACGCCCCCCACCCGCTCGACGCCGCCGCCATCCATGGCGCCCTGTTCGAGGCCTATGCGGATGCGCTGCTGCTGGTCGACGCCGACGGCCACATCGTGCTGACCAACCCGGCCGCCACGCAGCTGCTCGGCTACACGCCCGAGGAGCTGTGCGGGCTGTCGGTCGACGCGCTGGTGCCCGACGCCATCCGCCCGCGCCATGCCGCCTACCGCGCCGGCTACGGGCACAACCCGCGGCCGCGGCCCATGGGCACGCAGATGGAGCTGGTGGCGCGGCGCAAGGACGGCTCGGAGGTGATGGTCGAGATCGCGCTGAGCCCGCTCAGGCGCCAGGGCCTGCCCTACGTGGTGGCCGCGATCCGCGACATCGGCGCCTACCCGCGCGTGAAGCAGGCGCTCAAGCGCGCCCGCTACGCCGAGTTCGTGGCCCAGGTCGGCCGCATGGCGGTGGACACGCGCGACCCCAAGCAGCTGCTGCAGCGCATCCCGCAGGTCGCCGTCGAGGCGCTGGAGGCGGACGCGTCGGTGGTGTTCCTGCTGGACGACGACCGCCTGCATTTCCGCGTCGGCGGCAGCGCCGGCCCGCTGCCGCCCGAGCACCTGGGCAGCCGCATCGCCAACCGGCCCGACACACCGCCCGGCTACGTCGTTGCCGAGGGCAAGGCCGTGCTGGTGGACGACTATGCCGAGGAGCAGCGCTTCGCGGTGCCGGCCAGCTACCTGGCCGCCGGCCTGGTCAGCGCGCTGGCCGTGCCGCTCAGCGACCGCGGCGAGACGGTGGGCGCGCTGACGGTGCGCTCCTGCCAGCCCGAGCGCTTCGGCGAGGACGAGGTGCGCTTCCTGCAGTCGCTGGCCCACCTGCTGGCGGCCAGCCTGCAGCGCACGCACACCGAGGAGGCGCTGAACCATGCCCAGCGCCTGGAGAGCGTGGGCCAGCTGACCGGCGGCATCGCGCACGACTTCAACAACCTGCTGACCATCATCCAGGGCAACCTGCAGGTGCTGGAAGACCTGCCGGCCGTCAACGCCGACGCCAGCGCGCCGCAGCTGGTGGGCGCGGCCATGCGCGCGTCGCGCCGCGGCGCCGAGCTGACCAGCAAGCTGCTGGCCTTCTCGCGCCGCCAGGTGCTGCAGCCCACGCGCGTGGACGTGCCGGCGCTGCTGGAGTCGCTCGCCGACATGCTGCGCCGCACGCTGGACCAGCGCATCCGCATCGGCGTAGAGGTGCAGCCCGGCTGCCCGCCCTGCCTGGCCGACCCGGGCCAGCTGGAATCGGCGCTGCTGAACATCGCCATCAATGCGCGCGACGCGATGCCTGAAGGCGGCGAGCTGAGCTTCACCGCCGGCCGCTGCGCGTCGCTGCCGTCCGGCGTGCTGGCCGAGTTGCAGGAGCGCCGGCCGCAGGCCTATGTGCAGATCGCCATCGCCGACAACGGCGCCGGCATGCCGGACGCGGTCAAGGAGCGCGCCTTCGAGCCCTTCTTCACCACCAAGGAGGCCGGCCGTGGCACCGGCCTGGGGCTGAGCACGGTCTACGGCTTCGCGAAGCAGTCGCGCGGCGCCGTGATGCTGGACAGCACGCTGGGCGTCGGCACCACGGTGGCGCTGCTGCTGCCTTGCCACCCCGACGCCGTGCGCGCGGCGGCCGACGACGTGGCCGCCAGCGACACCGTGCCGGCGGGCCTGCGGGTGCTGCTGGTGGAAGACGAGCCGGAAGTGCGCGCGGTGGTGCGCAACTTCCTGAATGCGCTCGGCTGCGAGGTGCGCTCGGCCGTCAACGCCGAGCTGGCGCTGGCCGAGCTGACGCCCGGCGCCGGCTGGGACCTGCTGCTGACCGACATCGCGCTGGGCCCGGGCCTGCGCGGCACGCAGCTGGCCGAGACGGCACAGCAGCGCCTGCCGGGGCTGCCGGTGCTGCTGATGTCGGGCTATTCGTCGGAGCTGCTGAACGCCAACGAGGCGTCGGCCTGGGAGTTGCTGCGCAAGCCCTTCACGCGCGACGACCTGACGCGCGCCATCGCCCGCGTGCTGGCCGCGGCGCGCTGAGCGCCGCGCTCACTGCAGCAGCGTGGGGGCGGCCGGCGTGAGGCTGCGCTGCACGTAGGCGCACAGCGCCTGCACGTCGGGGATCTGCACGTCGCGGCGGCCGCGCTCGGGGAAGGCGATCAGCTTGTCGCGCGACAGGCGCGACAGCGCGCGGCTGACGGTCTCCAGCGTCATGCCCAGGTAGTTGCCGATCTCGGCGCGCGTCATGCGCAGCGTGATCTGGTCGTTGCGCAGGCCGCGCTGGGCCATCGCGTCGGCCCAGTAGCGCAGGAAATCGGCGACGCGGGCGTCGGCCGACAGCGTGCACAGCGACAGCAGCGAATCGCGGTCGCGGGTGATCTCGCGGCTCATCGCCGAGTGCAGCAGCGCCAGCAGCGGGGCATGCCGGGTGCAGGCGGCCAGCAGCGTGTCGTAGCGCACGGTCCAGACCTCGCCGGTGTCCATCGCGATGGCGTCGCAGCCGTACTGGTCGCTGGCGATGCCGTCGAAGCCCAGCCAGTCGCCCTTGAAGTGCAGGCCCACCACCTGCTCGCGGCCGTCGGCGGCCAGGTTGACCGTCTTGAAGAAGCCCGAGTTGATGACGTGCAGGCTGCCGAAGCGCTCGCCGGCCTGGTAGATGCTGTCGCCGGTGCGCACCACGCGGCGGGTGATGACCACATGGTCCTGCAGCAGGCGCAGCGTGTCGGTGATGCGCTGGGCCACGGCGTTCTGGGCCACCGGCAGGCGCGGCGCGCGCTCGGCCACGGGGGCGGCGAACGTGGCGCGGGGGGCGGTCTGGGCGGTCGTCGTGGCGGTCAACATGGCGGGGTTCCTCGGCTGCGGCGTTTTGATGGCAGAAGCTTAGGAAGCCGGCGACAACCGCCCGTCAACAGCCCGGCAATGGCCGGCGCGACTCGGTAACGCTCGGTAAACGGCGTGTAAACGCCGCCGCCTCAACCGTCCAGCGGCACGCCGCCGGCGCAGTGGCTGGTCCACCAGTCCCAGCACTCGTTCCCGGCGAACTGCAGGCTGCCCTGCCAGCAGCGCCAGGCCTCCAGCTGCATCTGCTGCGCCTGCAGCATGAACTCCACGCCCCACAGCGGCCATTCGGTGAGCCAGGCGGTGGGCTGGTCGACAGCGGGGACAGCGGGCATGGCGGGCTCCTTGCAGGGCGGCCTCGGCAGGCCGGTGAGGTGCGGGGTCCATGATAGGCAGCCGCCGCGGCGGCGACCAGCGCCGGCTGCGCCGTTCTTGATCCAGCACAAGCGCGGCGCCGGTGGCGCGAGGCCGGCCGGGGCGCACCGCACAATGGAACGCAGCCATGCTGCCCGCCTTCGACCTGCTGCTGTCCTGCGCCACCGCGAACGATGTCGCGCTGGCCACGCGCGCCGGCACGGCCGACCTGGCCGCGCGCCAGCAGCGCCGCCTGGCCGCGCTGCTGGCCCATGCGGCACGCCACAGCCCGCTGTACCGCGAGCTGCTGGGCGACCGGGACCTGGGCGATCCCTGGCAGGTGCTGCGGGGCCTGCCGGCGCAGCGCAAGCCCGAGCTGATGCGCCGCTTCGACGCCTGGGTCACCGACCCGGCGCTGCGCCTGGCCGCGCTGCGCCGCTTCACGGCCGAGCCGGCGGCCATCGGCATGCCGTTCGCCGGCCGCTACACCGTCTGGGAAAGCTCCGGCAGCCGCGGCGAGCCGGGGCTGTTCGTGCAGGACGCCGGCGCGATGGCCGTGCACGATGCGCTGGAAGGCCTGCGCCGCGGCCAGCTGCGCCCGCCGCGCAGCCCGCTGGACCCCTCGCTGGGCGGGCGCCTGGCCTTCGTCGGCGCGACCGGGGGGCATTTCGCGTCCACCGTGTCGCTGCAGCGGCTGCGCCGCCTCAACCCCTGGCTGCGCCAGCGCCTGCACGCCCTGTCCTTCCTGCAGCCGCTGCCGGAGCTGGTCGCGCAACTGCAGGCGCTGGCGCCCGCCGCCATCGCCACCTACCCCAGCATGGCCGCGCTGCTGGCCGATGAACACCGCGCCGGCCGGCTGCGGCATGCGCCGCGCGAGATCTGGACCGGCGGCGAGACGCTGTCCCCGGCGCTGCGCCGCCACATCGCCGAGGGCTTCGGCTGCCCGGTGGTGGACAGCTACGGTGCGTCCGAATTCCTGACGCTGGCCGGCGAATGCAGCGCCGGGCGGCTGCACCTGAACAGCGACTGGGCGCTGCTGGAGCCGGTCGACGCCGCCGGGCAGCCCGTGCCGCCCGGCCAGCCCGGCACGACGACGCTGCTGACCAACCTCGCCAACCATGTGCAGCCGCTGATCCGCTACGACCTCGGCGACCGCGTGACGCTGCGGCCGCTGGCCTGCGCCTGCGGCTCCCACCTGCCCGTCGTCGACGTGCAGGGCCGCGACGACGACACGCTGCGGCTGCGAGTGCCCGGCCGGCGCGCGGTGGCCGTGTCGCCGCTGGCGCTCAGCACCGTGCTGGAGGACGAGGCCGGGCTGTTTGACTTCCGGCTGGTGCAGCAGGGCCCGGCCGCGCTGCTGCTGAGCACCGGCCTGGACGCCGAGGCGGGCCGGCAGGCGCTGGCGCGGGCCCAGCGGGCGCTGGCCGGCTTCCTGGCGGCCCAGGGCGCGCCGGGCGTGCGCATCACCTGCCGCGCCGGCCAGCCCTGCCCGCGCGGCGCGAGCGGCAAGGCCAAGCGCATCGCTAGGGCGGCTGGGGCATGAGCACGGCCGCGCCCTGCACGCGGCCGGCGCGCAGGTCGTCCAGCGCCTCGTTGGCCCGCTCCAGCGGGTAGCGGCAGACATCCACCCGCAGCGGCCGCCCGGCGATGGCGGCGAAGAAGTCGCGCGCGTCGGCACGCGTCAGGTTGGCCACCGACACCAGCTCGCGCTCCTCCCACAGCAGCCGGTACGGGAAGGCCGGGATGTCGCTCATGTGGATGCCGCCGCAGACGACGCGGCCGCCCTTGCGCACGGCGCGCAGCGCCAGCGACACCAGCGCGCCGACCGGTGCGAACAGGATGGCCGCGTCCAGCGCCCGCGGCGGCGCCTCGTCGGAGCCGCCGGCCCAGACCGCACCCAGCTCGCGCGCGAAGGCCTGCGCCTGGGCGTCGCCGGGCCGGGTGAAGGCATGCACGCGCCGGCCCTCGCGCTGCGCCACCTGCGCGATCAGGTGCGCGGCCGCGCCGAAGCCGTACAGGCCCAGCTCCTGCGCGTCGCCAGCCGCACGCAGCGCCCGCCAGCCGATCAGGCCCGCGCACAGCAGCGGCGCCAGGCGGGCCGCGTCGTCGGCGTCGCCGGGCGGCAGCGGCAGGCAGAAGTCCGCCTCGGCGAGCACAGGGCTGGCGCAGCCGCCGTCGCGCGTGTAGCCGGTGAAGCGCGGCGCGTCGCAGAGGTTCTCGCGCCCGCCCAGGCAGTAGCGGCAATGGCCGCAGGTGTGGCCCAGCCACGGCACGCCGGCGCGGTCGCCCGGCTGCCAGCCGCCCGGCCCCGGCCCCGACGCCACGCCGGGGCCGACGGCCTCGACGACGCCGACGATCTCGTGGCCCGGCACGAGGGGCAGCGGCACATCCGGCAGCTCGCCGTCGACCACATGCAGGTCGGTGCGGCAGACCGCGCAGGCCTGCACGCGCAGGCGCAGCTCGCCGGGGCCCGGCACGGGCGTCGGCCGCTGTTCCGGCACCAGCGGCCGGCCCGGCTGGTGCAGCACCATGGCGCGCATGGCCGCGGCCTCAGTGCGACATCAGCACCGGCAGCGTCATGCTCTCCAGCAGCGTGCGCGTGGCGCCGCCCAGCATGCGCTCGGACCAGCGCGAGCGGCCCCAGGCCCCCATCACCAGCAGGTCGGCGCCGCGGTCGGCCGCGCGCGACAGCAGCACGTTACCGGCGTCGGCCCCGGCCACCTCCAGCGCCACCTCGGCATCCACGCCATGCCACATCAGCCAACGGCGCAGCGCCTCCAGCTTGGCGCGCATGGCCGGGCCCAGGTCGTCCAGCGTGGGGCCGGGCGCCTCGCAGCGCAGCACCGTCACCTCGCGGGCCTGGCACAGCAGCGGCAACGCGTCGCTGAGCGCGCGCGCCGCCTCGGGGCTGTCGTTCCAGGCCACCAGCACGCGCTCGCCCAGCGTGGTCGGCACGCCAGCCCAGGGCAGCACCAGCGTGGGCCGCCCGGACGACAGCACCACCCGTTCGGTCACGGCACGCGCCGCGGCGGTGCTGCCCTGGCCCATGATCAGCAGGTCGCTGCAGTGGGCATGGTCGATCAGCGAAGGCACATCGCTCTCGGGGTCGGCCACGCCCTCGACCGAGTTGAGCCCTGCGGCATGGCAGGCGGCGACGAAGTCGTCCACCCGGCGCTGGCCGGCGGCATGCACCGCGTCCATCGCGTCCGCCAGCGCGGCGGTCAGCTCGAAGCTCATGGACGCCAGCTGCCGCCCGGTGGGCGCCAGCGCCACCACATGGGCGCCGAAGCGCCGCGCGAGTTGCATCGCGACCTCGGCCTGCACGGCGCAACGGTCGCTGTCGTCCAGGTGAACCAGCAGGCTTCTGTACATAACGTCCTCCGATGGGCCTCCACGGCCGTCCCCCGCATTCTTGGGCAGGCGCACGGGCCGCGGCTTGCGCCAGCGCAAGGCCGGCGGCGCAGGCGTCGCGCAACATCTGTCTCTTATACACATCTGACGCTGCCGACGAAGGCT
>CAXDTK010000033.1:0-26950 GCA_963992225.1 uncultured Comamonadaceae bacterium
CGCGACTGGCTCTACGTCACCGACCACTGCAGCGGCATCCGCGCGGTGCTGGCCGGCGGCAAGCTGGGCGAGACCTACAACATCGGCGGCTGGAACGAGCAGGCCAACATCGACATCGTCAAGATCGTCTGCGCGCTGCTGGACGAGCTGCGCCCCGACCCCGCCGGCAAGTACGAGCGCCTGATCACCTACGTCAAGGACCGCCCCGGCCACGACCGCCGCTACGCCATCGACGCCCGCAAGATCGAGCTCGAACTGGGCTGGCGCCCGGCCGAGACCTTCCAGACCGGCATCCGCAAGACGGTGCAGTGGTACCTGGACCATCCCGAGTGGGTGGCCCGCGTGCAAAGCGGCGCCTACCGCGACTGGATCAGCCAGCAGTACACGGCCGCAGCATGAAGATCCTTCTGCTGGGCAAGGGCGGCCAGGTCGGCTGGGAACTCCAGCGTTCGCTGGCGGTGGCCGGTGAGCTCGTGGCCCTGGACTTCGACGACGGCGGCGACTTCACGCAGCCTGAACAGCTGCTGGCCCGCGTGCAGGCCGAGGCGCCTCAGGTCATCGTCAATGCCGCCGCACACACCGCCGTGGACAAGGCGGAGAGCGAGCCGGACCTGGCTCGCCAGATCAACGCGACCACGCCCGCGCTGCTGGCCATCGAGGCCAGGCGTCTGGGTGCACTGCTGGTGCACTACTCGACCGACTACGTCTTCGACGGCAGTGGCGATCAGCCGCGCGACGAAGAAGCGCCCATCGCGCCCTTGAGCGTCTACGGCAGCACCAAGGCCGAAGGCGAGGACGCCATCCGCACCAGCGGCTGCCAGCATCTCATCCTGCGCACCAGCTGGGTGTACGCGGCACGCGGCGGCAACTTCGCCAAGACCATGCTGCGCCTGGCGGCGGAGCGTGATCAGCTCAAGGTCATTGCGGACCAGATCGGCGCCCCCACCGGCGCCGACCTTCTGGCCGACCTGACGGCACACATGCTGCGCGCCGCCCGCGCCAACCCGGCGTTGACCGGCACCTATCACGCGGTGGCCGGCGGCGAGACCAGCTGGCACGACTACGCCCGCTTTGTCATCGAGTTCGCACGAGCCCGAGGCAAGCCGATCAAGGTCGCACCCGATCAGATCCTCCCCATCCCCACCAGCGACTATCCGACGCCGGCACGCCGCCCGCTCAACTCGCGCCTGTCCACAGCCAAGCTGCAGCAGCGCTTCGGCCTGGTGCTGCCGCACTGGCGGCAGGGCGTAGAACGCATGCTGAACGAAATCCTCTGAGGTCCCCATGACGAAAAACCGCAAAGGCATCATCCTCGCGGGCGGCTCCGGCACGCGGCTGCATCCGGCCACGCTGGCCATGAGCAAGCAGCTGCTGCCGGTCTACGACAAGCCCATGGTCTATTACCCGCTGAGCACGCTGATGCTGGCGGGCATCCGCGACATCCTGCTGATCAGCACTCCGCAGGACACGCCGCGCTTCGAAGCCCTGCTGGGCGACGGTGCCCGCTGGGGGCTCAACATCAGCTATTGCGTGCAGCCCAGCCCGGACGGCCTGGCGCAGGCCTTCATCCTGGGCCGCGAGTTCGTCGGCGGCGCGCCGAGCGCCCTGGTGCTGGGCGACAACATCTACTACGGCCACGACTTCGCCGGCCTGCTGGACAGCGCGACGAGCCGTACCAGCGGCGCCAGCGTGTTCGCCTATCACGTGACCGACCCCGAGCGCTACGGCGTCGTCGACTTCGATGCCGACAAGCGCGCGCTGTCCATCGAAGAGAAGCCCAAGGCGCCGAAGAGCAACTACGCCGTCACGGGCCTGTACTTCTACGACGAGCAGGTCTGCGATATCGCCGCGGCCATCAAGCCCAGCCCGCGTGGCGAGCTGGAGATCACCGACGTGAACGCCGAGTACCTGAAGCGTGGCCAGCTCAACGTCGAGATCATGGGCCGCGGCTATGCCTGGCTGGACACCGGCACGCATGACAGCCTGCTGGAAGCCGGCCAGTTCATCGCCACGCTGGAAAAGCGCCAGGGCCTGAAGGTCGCCTGCCCGGAGGAGATCGCCTTCCGCGCCGGCTGGATCACGGCCGATCAACTGGAAGTGCTGGCCAGGCCGCTGGCCAAGAACGGCTACGGCCAGTACCTGCAGAAGCTGCTGAAAGAGCGGGCCTTCTGATGACGACCACCGCGCTGCTGACGGTCACCCCCACCGCTTTGCCCGAGGTGCTGATCGTCGAGCCCAAGGTGTTCGGCGACGCCCGCGGCTTCTTCACCGAGAGCTGGAACGAGGCGCGCTTCAATGCCGCGCTGGGCTACGACGTGCACTTCGTGCAGGACAACCATTCCCGCTCCTCGCGCGGCGTGCTGCGCGGCCTGCACTACCAGCTGCAGCCGCATGTGCAGGGCAAGCTGGTGCGCTGCGTGTCGGGCGCCGTGTTCGACGTGGCCGTGGACATGCGCCGCAGCAGTCCCAACTTCGGCCGCTGGGTGGGCTTCGAGCTGTCGGCCGAGAACCAGCGCCAGCTGTGGATCCCGCCCGGCTTCGCGCACGGCTTCGTCGTGACCAGCGAGACGGCGGACTTCCTCTACAAGACCAGCGGACGCTACGCGCCCGACTGCGAAGGCGCTGTGCGCTGGGACGACCCCGCCATCGGCATCGCCTGGCCGCTGGAGGGCATCACGCCACAGCTGTCGGCCAAGGATGTGTCGGCCCCGCCGCTGGCCGAGGCCAAGACCTTCGACTGACCCGGCCTCGACCGGCAGACCGGCGGCGGATTCGCAGGCATCAAGAAGAACGCCCTCCGACGGAGGGCGTTCTTCCTGGTCGTCAGCCCGGCTCAGCCGCGGCCGATGCCGCTGTACTCGATGCCCAGCGCCTTCATCAGCTTGGGGTCGTACAGGTTGCGGCCGTCGAACACCACCGGCGCCTTCAGCTGGTCCTTGATGCCGTCGAAATCCGGCGTGCGGAACTCCTTCCACTCCGTCACGATCAGCAGCGCGTCAGCGCCCTGCAGCGCGCTCTGCGCGCGGTCCACCAGCTGCACGTCGTCGCGCGGTCCCAGCACGCGGGCCGTCTCGGGCATGGACACCGGGTCGTAGGCCGACACCGTCGCCCCACGCTGGGTCAGCTCGTCGATGATGACCAGCGACGGCGCCTCGCGCATGTCGTCCGTGTTGGGCTTGAAGGCCAGGCCCCAGATCGCAAAGCGTCGGCCCTTCAGGTCGTTGCCGAAGCGTGCCACCACCTTGTCCACCAGCACGCGCTTCTGGCGCTCGTTGGCCTCCTCGACGGCCGTCAGCACCTTGAGCGGGATGCCGCTGTCGGAGGCAGCCTTGACCAGTGCCTTCACGTCCTTGGGGAAGCAGGAGCCGCCGTAGCCGGCACCGGCGTAGAGGAACTGGTAGCCGATGCGCGGGTCGGAGCCGATGCCGCGGCGCACCAGCTCGATGTCGGCGCCCACCTTCTCGGCCAGCAGTGCCAGCTCGTTCATGAAGCTGATGCGCGTGGCCAGCATCGCGTTGGCGGCGTATTTGGTGAACTCCGCGCTGCGCACGTCCATGACCAGCATGCGGTCCTGGGTGCGGTTGAACGGTGCGTACAGCGCGCGCATCAGCAGCGTGGCCTGGTCATCGTCGGAGCCGACGATGATGCGGTCGGGCTTCATGAAGTCCTCGACCGCCGCGCCTTCCTTCAGGAACTCCGGGTTCGAGACCACCGCATAGGCCATGTCGGCCAGGCCGCGCTTGACGAGTTCTTCCTTGACGGCTGCACGCACCTTGTCGGCCGTGCCGACCGGCACCGTGCTCTTGTCGACGATGACCTTGTAGTCGGTCATACGCTGGCCGATGGAGCGCGCCGCGGCCACCACGTACTGCAGGTCGGCCGAGCCGTCCTCATCCGGCGGCGTGCCCACGCCGATGAACAGGATGGTGCCGTGCTGCACCGCCATGTCGACATCGGTCGTGAACTGCAGCCGGCCGGCCGCCACGTTACGGCGCACCACCTCCAGCAGGCCCGGCTCGTGGATGGGGATCTCGCCGTCGTTCAGGATGCGGATCTTCTCGGGATTCACGTCCAGGCAGACCACGTGGTTGCCCATCTCGGCCAGGCAGGCGCCCGTGACCAGACCCACGTAGCCGGTGCCGATGGCAGTGACTTTCATTCCTTGTCCTTGTTCAAAAACGGTTCAGGCGTTTGTAACGCATGCGCATGACACCGCGACGGGCATCAGACCTTGTAGTAGTCCCGATACCAGGCGACAAACCGCTGAATCCCTTCTGGTACGGGCATCGCCGGGCGGAAGCCGGTCCATGCGGCCAGCTCCTCCACATCGGCATGGGTGGCCGGCACGTCGCCATCCTGCAGCGGCATGAAGTTCTTCACCGCCTCGCGCCCTACTGCCTGCTCGATGGCTTCGATGAAGCTCATCAGCTGGATGGGCGCATGATTGCCGATGTTGAAGACGCGGTAGGGCGCGCTGGACCTTGCCGGATCGGCCTGGTCCGGGTCGTAGGCCGGGTCGGCCGTGGCGACACGGTCCAGCACCCGCACGACACCCTCGGCGATGTCGTCGATGTAGGTGAAGTCGCGAATCATCTGCCCGTGGTTGAACACGTTGATCGGCCGGCCTTCGATGATGGCCTTCGTGAACAGGAACAGCGCCATGTCCGGCCGGCCCCAGGGGCCGTAGACCGTGAAGAAGCGCAGCCCCGTCGTCGGCAGGCCGAACAGGTGCGAGTAGGTGTGCGCCATCAGCTCGTTGGCCTTCTTCGTCGCGGCGTAGAGGCTGATGGGATGGTCGACGCTGTGGTGCTCGGAGAACGGCATCAGCGTGTTGCCGCCGTAGACGCTGGAGCTGGACGCGTAGGCCAGGTGCTGCACGCCGCTGTGGCGGCAACCTTCCAGGATGTTGGTGAAGCCGACGATGTTGCTGTCGATGTAGGCGTGCGGGTTCTCGATGGAATAACGCACACCGGCCTGCGCCGCGAGGTGCACCACGCGGTCGAAGCGCTCTTCGGCGAACAGCTTCGCGATGCCCTCCCGGTCGGCCACGTCCATCTTCACGAAGCTGAAACCGGCCTTGCCGGTGAGCCGCGCCAGCCGGTCCTGCTTGAGCTGGACGCTGTAGTAGTCGTTCAGGTTGTCCAGGCCGACCACCTGGTCGCCCCGCGCCAGCAGGATCTGGCTGACGTGCATGCCGATGAAGCCGGCGGCGCCGGTGACGAGGACTTTCAACGAACTCTCCAGATGATTGGCTGGTGGCGGCGACGCGCAAACACGAGCCGTCGCAACTGCGTCATTGTCCCCCAGGACCGGCAAACCGCTCAGCTCACGCCCACCTCGAATCGGGCGTCGCGGCCACTGCTGCCGGCGGCCAGCCACTGCGCGACGGGCAGAACTGCACGACCGTTGCAATGCCTTACCCCCACTGCGCGCAAAACGCGAGTTATCGCACTGAGCGTTTTTTAAGCGCCGCCCACAATTCTGGAATCGCGCCGGCCATAGGACGTTCCGCAGGCGCCAACTCCCAGGTAAGTCCCATGAAGTCACGCAGTTTCCTCCCCCGTACCCAACTTGGTGCGCTGGTCGGCCTCATTGCCACCAGCGCGTTGCTAACGGCTTGCGGGGGCGGAAGCGGTGACAGCGCCGGCGCCAACGCCGCCGCGGCGAGCAGCAGCACGTCGACGCCTTCCGACGCCACTACGACGGCAGGCGCCACCATCACCACTACCCCCGTTACCACTACGGAATCTGCGCAAGCCGCTACCAAGGCCTTGGCCGGCACCGACGCGACCCCCACGACGCTGATCGTCAAGGCCCGCGGCGTCCTGGCCGGCGGCGTGGGCCCGACCATCGAGATCCGTGTCAACGGGCTGCTGGTTGCCACGACCGAAGTGCGCTCAGCCACGTTGCAAGACTACAGCTACAGCGTGGTGGGCCTCGGCGCCGGCAGCGCCGTCGACGTCGTCTACACCAACGACGCGGTTGCAGGCGGCGTTGATCGCAACCTGTGGGTCAATTCAATCACGGTGGGTGGCGTTTCCTACGCCTCTACGTCCTCGGGTGTGGTGTTCGACCGGGGCAGTGGCAGCGCCGCCTTCGACGGCGTCGACACCATCCCCGGCCAGGAAGGCCTGTTCTGGAATGGTGCGCTGCGCTTCCAGATTCCCGGCGGCACCGCTGCGGCGACAGCCAGCACCGGCGTCTATGTCGACGCCGCCAACGGCAACGACAACAACCCGGGAACCGAAGCGCTGCCCTGGAAGACGCTGCGCAAGGTCACCGAAGTGCGACTGACCACCGGCCAGAGCGTGTTCCTGCGCTGCAACCGCGTATGGCGGGAATCGCTGTCGCTGGACACCGTCCAGTTGACCAACGGCACCAGCATCGTCGGCTATGGCGGCGACTGCGCCACGGCCAAGGCCACCATCTCCGGTGCCGACCTGTTCAATGGCGGCTGGACGAAGAGCGGCAACGTCTGGTCGCGCGCCGTGCCGGCCGGCACGCCCAAGATCACGCGTCTGTTTATCGACGGCATCTCGCAGGCCACGGCACGCTGGCCCAACGCCACCAGCAGCTCGCAAGGCTATGCACTGGTGCACCCGGAAGGCGGCGGCGCAAAGTGGACCGTCCGTGTCGCCAGTGGCGACCTCACAGCGCTCTCGGGCAAGGATCTAAACGGTGCCGCATTGCATGCCCGCACGCTGGCCTACAAGATCGAATCCCGCCGCATCGCCAGCTACGCCAGCGGCACAGTGACGCTGACGACCGGCACCGAATACACGATGGACGCTGGCGAGGGATACGTGCTGGAGGACAAGCTGTGGATGCTTGACGGGCCCGGCGAATTCTTCCACGACACGGTGAACAACCGCCTGTATGTCTATCCCTCGGCTGCCGCGGCGCAGTCCGATCTGAACAGCCGGGGCGTGGAAGGCAGCGTGCGCGACGCGGCGCTTTCCATCAGTGGTCGCACCGGTGTCGGCGTACGTGACCTCGCACTGCAGAACGCCCGCGTCAATGGTCTGCTGCTGAAGAACGCGAGCGGCGCAATTGTCGAGAACGTCGACGCCAGCGGCAACGGCGAAACCGGTGTGTCCACGGTGCAGGTCGACACGCTGCCGGGTGCCACGATTCGGAACAGCCGCTTCAGCAACAATTTCGTCTACGGCATCGACGCAAAGTTTGGCGGCGCGACCACCATCAGCGGCAATACCGTCACCGACACCGGTACGGTCAGCCATGCAGGCTGGACGCACGCGGCCATCGAGGGCGGCACAGGCGCGAACATCCTGAACAACGTCGTCGATGGCGTGGCATATCACGGCATCCGCTTCTCCGGCGCCGGCGGCGGCGCAGTGAGGAACAACTCCGTCACGCGCTATTGCGTGCGGCTGGCGGACTGCGGCGGCATCTACAGCTGGAACGGCCCCAAGCTCGCCGGCAGCACGCAGAGAGCCACCGTGGAGAACAACAACGTGCAAGGCGGCGTGGCCAACAGCGAGGGTGCAGTCGGCGCCGGTCTGGACATCGTCTCGGGCATCTTCCTCGACGATTTCTCGTATGGCGTCACGGTGCGCGGCAATACGGTGAGCGGCATGCCGTTCGGCATCAAGCTGCGCAACAGTTCGAACAACGTGATCGAGTCGAACCGCATCTGGATGCCGACCAAGGCGGCGTTGTATGCCGTGAACGACCAGACTGACCGCGACTACCTCACGGGCAACGTCTTCCGCACCAACCAGATCGTGCCGGTCAAGTCGGGCGTGAACCAGTTCCCGGCCCTGCCGACGTTCAGCGAGTCGTACCCGATTTGGTTCTTCAACAATTTCGGTGCTGCCTCGTCGATCAGCTCACGCTCGAACACCTTCACCGGCAACCAGGTCGTGCGCTTCGACGGCAGCCTGGATGGTGCGCACGCCTGGCTGCGCTCCAACACCGAAGACACGAAACTAAGCTCGGCCAGCTGGGCAACGTTCAATCCCATCGACGCGTCGACGGCCACACCGATGATCTTCGCTTTGTACCAACTGGTGCTGGGCCCTGAACTGGTGCCCGGCGGCAACTTCGACAGCGGCAAGGGCGCCTGGACCAGTTGGTTCAGCCCGGCAGGCTCCGGCGGCAGCGTCGTCAACGCTTCGTCCGCGAACGCCGCCGGCTGCAGCGGCAACTGCATCACCATGCAGTCCGGCACTGCCGACGACTGGGTGGCCAGCCCCGAGTTCACGATGCGCGCCGACAAGCCGCACCTGTACTCGTACACGGCGACGCTGCACGGTGCAGCCACGCTGGGCTGGTCGTACATCAGCCGCAGCGTCACACCCTGGGACAACATGGCCTCGGGCGCCTACTCGAGCTCGGTGGGCCTGAGCGGCACCGCCGGACAGGTGATCCGCTACGAAGGCTTCTTCACGCCGAAGTCCAATGCCGGTGCACGGGTCAACCTGCAGATCAAGACGCCGCGCACCGCCGTCAGCTTCGACTCGGTATCGGTGCGAGAAATCACCGGCTTCGCCTTCTCGAGCATCGCCGACTGGGGCACCGTCGTCAGCGCGCCGCCCACAGGAGCCCGCACCGTAACCTGCGCCACCCTGGGCTGGGAGAGCAACTGCAGCGTCGCGACGGCTGACGGCGCAGCAGTCACGCTCCCGCAGACGTTGAGCGCTGGCACGTCGCAGCTGTACCTTCGTGCCAACTCCACCTGGCGACGTTGAGATCTCACACACCGAAAGGGCGCCCTCGGGGCGCCCTTTTTTTGCGCTCACCGCATCGCAAAGCCGGCGCCCCAAGCTTGACCCTCTCGCTCTACTCGCCCCACGGACTCGGTAGTTAGGGGTGCGGCCAGCTTGTCATGCACTGACCGGGCGCCAAATAATTTGACGACGCTGAGTTGCGCCTGTCTCTCCCATGAAGCTGATCCACGCTGCAATGACCCTGTGCGCAACCGCTGCGTTGCCGCTGGCGGCACAAGCCGAGTTGATCGCCATCGACTGGAAGACTGCTGGTGATCAACTGCTCGTCAAAGACAGCGACTCCGGCCTGCAATGGCTGCGCGTGAGTTTCACGCGAGGGCAGTCGTTTGACGCCGTGACGGCCCGTCTTCAAAGTGACCTGGCTGGCTTCTCTTTCGCCACCGTGGCGCAGGTCGGCACATTCTTCTCCAATGCTCGGGCGGCCGGTCCGGATGGCATCCAGCGGCTCGTGGATCTGTGGGGACCGGGCAGAAATTGGTCGGCTGGTCTGGTGGGAGTCAGCGCCATCACCCAGACCGTTCATGCTGCCTGGCCCGATTCGCTGTCGGTGGCAGAAGCGGCCTACCAGTCCGATCCGGCGAGCCACCCCGAGAGCCCATCGTTCGCCAATGCGATGAACGGCAGCATCGTGCACGATTTCGGCCACAGAGCCGTCGGCTCCGCATTGGTCAGGGTGAGTGACGTTCCCGAACCGGCAACATGGCTGCTGTCCCTCGTTGGGTTCGGCGCCGTCGCTATGCTCATGTCGCGAGGTAGGCGTCCGACGCTGCGCAGATGAGCGGACGGCATGCCGCCACCGCGTGCTGGCGTTCACCGCTCGTCGTCGGCATGCTTTCGCACAAGGCGTCATGATGCCCAGCCCGTTTCCTCAGCACTTCGCCCCCAAGTCCATGCTTCCTGCTCTCCCGCCGCCCCGTCTCCTGGTGAAAACGCTGGCCTGCGCGCTGCTGGCATGGGCCTCTCCGACGTTTGGCGAAACCATGCCCGCCTCTAACGTGATGGGGTCCAAGGAGCGATCAGTCGTGAGCGACCTCCGCTCCGGCGATGGCGCCAGAACCAGCGCTTCCACCGTAACGCTGCTCGCTCAGACCGAGCGCGGTGCCTTCTATGGCTTCCGCGAGGCTCGCGAGGACTGGGCCCGAGTCAGTTCTGAATACCGGGTGCGCAAGGACGTCCGTGATTGGGTCGACTACCAGCGCTCCAAGGTTGACGCCTGGATTCAACGCGACTTCGAACGCCCGAACCTGATCGGCGGCTGGATCCACGAATACGTGGATCCGAAGAACGGCGGCGGCATGGCCTGGACACCGACCAGCCCCGAGCCGCCGGATGGGGCCACGGCCGCCGAGGCGGCCCTCAAGGCCGCCTGGGTCGCTTATGGCAGAGGCTACAACGTTGCCCAGGCACGTACCGCAGCGCGCCTTTACAAGGTCACAGGCGACACCAAATACGCCGAGTGGGCCGCGCGCCAGCTCGACTTCTACGCCGAGAACTACGACAAGTGGCCCATCCAGACCAAGGACGGCCGCAGCCGCATGTACAAGCAGGGTCTGGATGAAGCCGTCGATGCCTTCTCCCTGCTGGACGTTGCTCGACTACTTGAAGGTTTCGCGGCGACGGCGCGGGCGGAGCGCTGGCGAGCCCAACTGTTCATGCCGATGGCGGAGAACCTGCGCCATACCAACAGCCAGATGACCAACATCGCCCTGTGGCACGAAGCCGCTCGCGCTGCCATCGCGCTTCGCTACAAGGACGGCAGCCTGCTGGCGGCCGCGCTTGAAGGCCCCAAGGCGATCCGCGCCATCCTGCGGTACGGCATCACGGTGGACAACGTCTGGATCGAAGGCACCTTCGAGTACAACAACTACGTGCTGGCGGTGCTCGCCAAGTTGCTGACTCAAGCCTCTCTCGAGGGGCGCTCCAGCGAGTTCACCTTCGAGCGCGACGCCGCGTTGAAACTCGCGCTCGGCACGCTCGACTACCGCTTCGACAACTGGACCATGCCGACCCCCGCCGACAGCGTCCAGGCCCAGAAGCCGATCTCGGAAGCAGTGCACCGGGAGCTCTACCGCATCGTCCCCACCTACTGGGGCCTCGCCGAGGCAGGCCGTAGCCGCACCTGGGAATCGCTGATCGACCCGCCCGCAGCCGTACCGGCCAAGCCGCCCGCACTGCCCAACGTCACGACGCGCAATTTCACCGCGATGCGGCAAGCCGTGCTGCGTTCGGGTGACTGGCAGGCCTTCGTCCACTACGGTCAGGTCAACGGCCATCACTCGCAGGAAGAACTGACCACGTTCGAACTCTTCGACGGCAAGACGCCGATCGCCACCGACCCCGGCACGGTGCCCTATTCGTCACCGTTGCACAAAGGCTACTTCGCCACAGGCGCGGGCAACAACGTGCCACTCGTTGACGGGTTGGGCCAGATGCAATGGGCGCCCGGTGACGTGCTCGAGTTCGACCCCGCCCGCGCCTATCTTCGCGTTCAGCAGTCGGCCTACCAGACCGGAGCGTCGGTGACGCGCAGCTACCGCGTCACCAGCAGCGGCTTTGCCGAACAGAGCACCATCACCAGCACCGGCGCCACGGATCGACGGCTGGGTGTGGTCTTCAACACGGAATGCAGCACCGAGGTCGCCGGCGGGCTCACCGCAGCCCCGTCAGGTGATGCGCTGCCTGGGACGATAGGCTTCAAGCAGTGGGCCGGCATGAAGCGATACACGACGGGCACGGACGGCAGCTGGTCGCTGAAGCTGGCCTGCGGCGGCAAACCCTATCTGATGCGCGTGAAGGGGCCGGCCAGGCAGGCCGTCTACCTGGGCACCGCACCTGCCGTCCCGGTGCCCAAGCGCCGCCAGGCGGTTTATTACGAGACCTGGGGGAAGACGGCCAGCTTCGAGACCCAGATCCAGGAGCAGCCGGCAGCGTCTGTCAACTGACTCGACCCGCCTTCTCCAGCAGGCTACGGTACTGAGCCAGGATGTGCGGCCATTGGAAAGCTTCCTGATGCCTCGCCACGCTGGCCTGTTGCATGGCCAGCAGGCTGGCCGGCGCATCGAGCAGCCGGTCAAAGCGCTCGGCCAGCCCAGATTCGTCACCGAAGTACTCGGCCCCCGGGCCGGCGACCCAACGGTTGAATGGGTTGTCATGCGCGATGACGGCATTGCCTGCGCCCAGGGCCTCCACCAGCGACGGATTGGTGCCGCCCACCTGGTGACCGTGAACGTAGGCGGCGCTGTGAACGCGGAGCGCGGCGACCACGGCCTGGTCGTAGATCGCACCGAGGAACAACACCTCCTCACTCGCGCTGCGCCGTACCTCCTGGTGGTACGGATTGGCCGCCGAGTAGTTGCCCAGCACGGCGAGTTGCTTGCCGCGACGGCGGCGCGAAAACGCCCGCACGATTTCGAGCAGCGAGTTCTCCGGCTCCGGGCGCGCAATCACGCTGGCGTACTGCCCTGGCTGCAGGCCCAGGCGCTGCACGGGGGCCGGGTCGGCATGCTCGACGCGATCGGCGCCGTAGGCGATCGTGTGGATCTTGCTCGCCGATGCGCGCGTGGCCAGATGCCTGGCGATCTCCGGATGGTCGGCCACCAGGTAGTTGCCCAGCCAGGCACCGGCGCGCTCGTTGAGCCAGAACCAAATCTTGGCAACCGGCCCCCATTTGGCGCGGCTCCATTCGATGCCGTCCATGTTGATGACGGTGGTCACGCCGCGCCACCGGAGCGTCGCCATGAATGCCGCCGTGTTGTAGCCGAGCACGAGGCAAAGATCATCATGCTTGGCGGCATGCAGCGTCGACGCCCAGTCGAACCGGATGGTGCTTGCCGGGCCGTCGCCGGGCACGGCGATATGGATGCGCTCGACACCTTCCCACTGGTCGCTGCGCAGCGGTTCGCGGCCCTCCTGCTGGCAGTAGACGATGACGCGCCAGCCACGCTGGACCAGGTCGAGCGCCAGGCGCTCGGCAAAGGTCTCGAAGCCCCCGTGCGCGGCGGGTACGCCGCGGATACCGAGGATGCGAAGAATCGGTTGGGGCTTGTTCATGCCTGGTTCTGAGAGGTCAGCGTTTGCTTGAAGACGCGGGCCATGCGTTCGGCGTAGGCGGCCACGGAAAACAGGGATGCCTGACGCCCGCGCCCGGCCGCCCCCATGCCGAGGCGCAGCTCGGCATTGGCAGCCAGGCGCTCCATCGCGCCAGCCAGGGCGTCGGCGTCCCTGGGTTTGAACAGCAGGCCGGTGCGGCCGTCCTCGACGATCTCGACGAGCCCGCCGTGCGCGGCGGCAATGACCGGACGGCCATGCGCCATGGCCTCGATGGCCACGCGGCCGAAAGGCTCAGGTTCGAGGCTGGGCACCAGCACCACGTCCGAGGCCTGCCAGATGCTGTCGATGTCGTCCCGGAACGGCAGCCGGCGCATGGCGTCGCGGCAGGGCGACGCGGCCAGCCTGGCCTCGAGCTCGGCTTCGAAATGCTCCTGGCCGGCGAACGCCGCGCCGACGATCAGCAGCCGATGGCGACCGGGGTGGCGGGCATTCAGGCGCTCGAAGGCCTCCACGGCAAGCAACTGCCCTTTCCAGGCATTGAGCCGGCCGACAAAGCAGAACACCAGATCCCGCTCGTCGTAGCCGAGCGTCCGGCGCTCCTGCTCGCGCAGATCGACCGGTGCCGGCGAGTCGACGCCATTCCACACGACCTCGCAGCGCCCCCTCAGGCCCGGCCCCGCGATCCAGGCGCGGGTCTCGCCCGAGTTGCAGACCAGCCGGCTGGCCAAGGCCAGCGCCAGGCCGCGGAAGCCCCAGGTCATCAGGCGCGAATTCGCGACGATCTCGCGCACATGCCACACATGAGGCAGCTTGGCGCGTCGTGCCAGCAGGGCGCCGGCCAGCACGGCCATCGTGTTGGAGTACACCAGCTCGAACGGCCTGGCGCCTGCCAGCGCCTGCAGGGCCGGGATGCTGCGCCGCGTGCTGCGCCAGACGGCCAGCAGGCCCGCAGGCTTGAGCATGTCGCGCCGCACCTTGCAGACGTCCATCACGGCCACGCGGGCACCAGCCGCGCGAAGCAGCCCCACCAGCGGCCCCTCTTCAGGCAGGGCCACCGTGAACTCGAACTCCGCCTGCCGGGCCTGCACGAAATCCAGCAGGGACTTGTCCGAGCCGTACAGCTCGGCCGACGAGTGAACCACCAGCACATGAGGTCGATGGGCAACCAGGCTCATGCGCCCCTCCCAGCGACGACCGTCTGCAGCGCCTCGTTCACGCCGGCTGGCATGAACATCGTCCGCGCGGCCACACGGGCCGGGTCCACGGCAACGGGCTCCTGCAGCGCTGCCCAGGCGGCATCGGCAAAGGCGGCCGGCGTCTCCGCGATGCGCAACAGCGCCGCAAAACTGTCGGGCAGGCCACTCAGGCCCTGGGCGCGGCTCACGATGGGCGCATCGGTCATCAACATATCCAGTGTTTTCAACTGCACGCCGCTGCCGGTTGCCACCGGGTTCACCAGCACGCGGGCGCCAAACAGCCAGGGCAGCACATCGGGCTGATCGGCCCGCAGCCGCACGCCGGGCTGCGCGTTCAGTTCGGCCACCAGCTCGGGCGACGGACGGGAGCCCACCACGGTCAGGCAAACGTCGGGGCGGCGGGCCCGCAGCAAGGGCAACACCTCGGCGACCAGCCAGCGCAGGCCTTGGATGTTGTTGGGCGTGCGCAAGTTGCCGAGGAACAGCAGATCGCTGGGCTGCACCTGCACCGGCCGGTCGCGGAAGGCCTGCTCGGGCAGCGGCGGCAGCCAGCTGCCCGTCACACCGCGGGCTGCCCAGAACGCCCGGTCTTCCTGCGAGATGTCGAGGACATGGCGGGCCTCCCGCATCAACGCCTGCTCGTAGCGCTCCAGGCCGATGCAGGCCAGGCGCCAGGCAATGCGGTCGCGCCAATGCCGGGCAGCACGCGCCTGGCCGCGCAGGTAGCGGTGTTCGATGTTGTGCGATCGATAGACATAGGGGACGGAAAGCAGTTTCGCGGTGCGCCGGACCATCTCGCCGAACCAGGGGCCTTCCAGCAGCAGCAGATCGGGGGCGAAGTCACGCAGCGCCTCATCCAGCCGGGCCAGCTCGTCGCCGTCAGGGACACGTGTCGCGGCATGCCAGGGCAGCCAGGGCGAGGCGGCAAGCTGCCTCACGGTGCGCCAGCGGCCGCGCTTGATCGGGAAGGCGAAACGCCGGGCCAGCCGGCCATCCATGGCCGCCAGATCCTGCGGCTTGGGCGCCAGCGGGCCGGACGGCTCGAACAAGTGCACGAGCATCAGCTCGTGCCCGCCAAGCCCCAGCGCCAGCAAGCGCCGCCAGACGTCAGCACGCCCGCCGCGGTCGGGCGGATAGGGGCAATCAGGCGCAAATACTGCAATGCGCATGGCCGGCCTCAGGTCCACCCGAGCGAGCGCCGCAGCTTCAGCCGCAACCGCAGCGCACCATGGCCCAGCAGCCAGCGCCAGCGCGGGCAGTGGCGGGCGCGCACCACATCACGCTCGCTTTCGCTCTTCTGCGCGTTGGCCACATGGGCGCCCGCGTCGTGGAAATAGGCAACGTCACGTGGCACATAGCGCATGCCGGCGCCCGTGGCCACGACCTTGAGCAGCCAGTCGAAGTCGGCGTTGTAGCGGTAGGCGAGGTCGAAGGGGCCGACGCTGGCGAACAGGCGACGACGCGCCAGCACGGCCTGATGACAGAGGTCGCCATAGACCAGGTTGCGCGCGCTGACCCAGTCGAAGCGCTTGCGGCGCTCGCCCTGCTCGCCGAAATAGACGGCATCGCCGTAGACCAGGCCGTCTTCGGGCCGCGCCGCGGCGACAAGATCGGCCAGCGTTCGTTCGTCGGCCAGCCGGTCACCGGCGTTCAGGAAATAGACCCATTCGCCGCGCGCCAGGCCGACGGCCTTGTTCATCGCGTCGTAGATGCCACGGTCGGGCTCGCTGACGAACGCATCGGGTTGCTGGGCCGCGCACCAGGCGGCGCTGCCGTCGGTGGAGGCACCGTCGACGACCACCCATTCATAGCTGACGCCGCGCTGCGTGCGCAGCGAGGCCAGGGTGTCCGGCAGCGCCGCCATGGCATTGAAGCTGACGGTGATGACGGAAACCTGAGGAGTGGTGCTCATGACTTTGATGCGGCTTGAGGTTGCCCGGCGTGGGGTGACAGGCGGCGATAGAGGCCCAGCAGCTCCTGCATGCGCGAGGCGACATCGGCTGACTGACCGCCCGGCATATCCGGCGGCAGCATCGGCGATACGAGCAGCCCCTCCACCAGCGCGGGCAAGTCGTGGAACAGCCGCAACTGGCCGGTGGCGCCATAGCGCGCGAGCTCAGGCGTTCCGCCACGGGCCAGCGAATAACACGGCAACCCTGCGCGCAGCGCTTCTAGCACAACGGTGCTGCAGGCCTCCTCGCAGAGCGACGGTACGACCACGGCCGATGCAAGTGCCAGATCTTCCAGCACTCGGTCCATCGGCATGTGGCCATGCGACCTGATGCCCTTGTCGGACAGTGCCTGCAGCGCCCGCCGCCCCGGGCCGTCGCCGTACACATGCAGCAGCCAGCCGGCGGGCATGCGCGGCGCCAGAAGGCGAGCCAGTTCGACGATGCCCTTGGCGGCGTCCAGGCGGCCAGCAACATGCATGCGCACCGGACTTGGCATGGCTGGGCGGCACGGTCGCAATCGGGCCTCCTCAACGAAGTTGTGGACGACATGCGCCTTGCTCATGTCGGCGTCGGGCACGGCACGCACGAAGTTGCGGCGGAGGAAGTCCGAGACGAACACCACAGGATGGCGGGCAAAGCCCTCGGCGGTTTCATCGCGATAGCGCCGCACCGCTGCCGCAGAGATCGCAGTTCGCAAGGGGCCGGGCTCAGGATGGGCGCAACCGGCACAAGCACGCGGGTCAGTCGTCTCGCAGACCTCCCCCCGCCTGAACCGCACATGGGTGATGCACTCGCTGCCCTGGTCGTGGCGCGTCTGGATGAACGGCAGGCCGGCCGGCACGTGGGCCGCCACCATCGGATGGTGGCCGTGGTAATGCAACACGTCGAACCCTGCGGCGCGCGCCGTGATGGCACGGGCAATCCGCTTCGCAAAGTGCGGCCGTTTCCAGGGGTTGAACAGGCCCATGGGGCCCTCCTTCCAGCCCTTGAAAGGGTTCTCGAAGCCGGCGATGAAGGGCCCGTTGAAACCGATCTCGGCCGCGCACTCGGCATAGCCCGGTTCGGTGCGCCCCATCAGGCTCACCTCATGCCCGGCGGCCAGCAGCGCGTTGCCCAGCGCCACCACATGCTTGCCCAGGCCGCCGAGCTGGCGGGCGGGAATGTCTTCGCAGATCAGCAGGATCTTCATGGCTTGCTTGAGGTCGCCGCCAGGGACAGGCGCGAGCGCACGACGGCGCGGTGGTGCGGCGCGAGCACCAGCCACCAGCCCGGCGCAACGTAGGCCAGCGCGATGATGACGGCGGACGCGATCAGGTGCAGCCAGCCGTGGGCAGCCCAGTCGCACAGCAGCCAGCCGACGACGGCACCCGGGAGCAGGGCCAGGGCCGGTTTGAGCGTGGCCTGGAGCAGCCAGCTCCTGAGCGAGAAAGGCAGCGAGCGGCCATGGACATAGGCCACGAACGCACCGCCCATCAGCGCGGAGGCCGCCAGGTGCGCCCACGCGGCCCCGGCAATGCCGGCCTGGTGCACCCCAACCGCAATAAGGCTCAGCCCCAGCAGGGCGCGGGTCAGGGCAAACATGCCGCTGACCCTGGGGTGGCCCAGCCCGTCGTTGACGAGGGAGGGCACATGGGTCAGCGAATCCAGCCACTGCGCCAGCGCCATGAGGGTCAGGATGGTGGCCCCGGTGGTGGCGAACTCCGGCCCCATCCAGACCGTCAGGATGGCCGGCGCCAGCGTCGCCAGCAGCAGGGCCGTGGCGCCGTTCAGGAAGCATAGATAGCGGGCTGCGCTGAAGTAGGCCGTCTGCAGTTCTGCCATGCGGTTCTGCGCCGCCAGCTGGCTGGCATGCGGAAACATGACCGCGGCGAGGCGGAAGAGCAGCGCCATCACGCGGTTGACCAGCATGGTGGGTACCGCGAACAGCGTGAGCGGGCCGGCGCCGACCACCGCACCGATGATGAGCTTGTCGCCATGCGAGTAGGTCAGCGCGGCGAAGCGGCTCAGGAACGCGAATGCGCTGAAGGACAGCATCGACCGGCGCGTCTCACCATCGGGCCGGGCCCAGCGCAGCTTCATGCGCCGCATCAGCCAGGTCAGCACGCCCAGTGCCTGCAGGCAGCTGAGTGCGATGCGCAACCAGATCAACTCCACCAGACCGCCGCCCAGCATGAGCAGGCCCACGGTCAATAGCGGCAGCACCACGCCGAAGCAGGCCTCGACGCTGCCGGCGAGGTCGTAACGGGACAGCGCGCCGGGCAGGCTCTGCAGGTAGACCTGCACCTGCCCGGTCAGGAATCCCAGAGCCGCCCATTGCAGAGCACGCACCGCATCGGCCTGCCGTGCCGGGCTGATCTTGAAGACGTCGGTCGCCAGGGGGGTGGCAAAGCCCCACAGTGCCGCGCCGCCGACCACGCCGATGCCGAGGTAGATGAGCAGGCCGAAGCTCACCGTTTGATGGACCTGCCGGTCTGCGCCCTGCGCGTGGTGCTGGGAGACGAACTTGGTCGACGCCGCCGTGACGTTGATGTCGATCAGCGCAAAGTAGCCCATGATGGACGTGACCAGCATCAGCAGGCCGTAGTCCTCCTGGCCCAGGTAGCGAACCACCAGCGGAACGGTCAGGACGGCGAGCACTGCCGGTACCGCGGCGCCCAGCAGATTGAAGGCTGCGCCGCGCATCAACCCCACGGACCTAGCCACGCCGATCTGCCACCGCAACAGCGAGATAGGGCAACGCCAGGGCCAGCGCCAGCAGCTGCATGGTGCGGAATTCGATCATGGGCGTACCGAAAAGCCAGGTGGGCAGCATGAACAGCAGACCCGCCGCACCCGCCAACAGCACGCCACGGTCGCGCGGCGCCATCCGCGGGCTGTGCTTGGCAATGAAGCGGAAGACGCCCACGATGACAAGCAGCGATGCCACAACGCCGATGAGGCCGGTCTTCAAGGCGATGTGAAGCACCCCGCTGTGCATCCAGCCGAAATCCCCACGGTGCCAGCTGAGTTCCGAAAAGCGGAAACCGTCGTAGCGGCCCCAGGCACCCAGGCCCCAGAGAGGGCTCTCGCGTACCGACAGAAGGGCAGCGTAGAGCTCGGCGAAACGGCCGGTCGTGAAACTGATGCTGCCACCGCTGAAGATGTCGGGAAACGCCTTCTCCAGCAAGCTGCCGCCGACATTCGGCCCGCCACTGCGCTGCACCAGCTTGTAGATCATCAGCGGTACACCGGCCAGCAGATAGGTGGTCAGCAGCCAGGTCCGCTGCAACCGATTGACGCTGAAGGCCAGCAGCAAAAGCGCCAGGGCAAAGCCGCCCCAGGCCGTTCTTCGGTAGGAGAAGACGATGATGAACAGCTCAAGCAGCGCAATGGCGATGTGCAACCAGCGCTGTCCCAAGGTTTGCAGCTGACCGCTCAGCAGGCGCCATACCGCCAGGAAGAAGCACATGGCGGCAAGCATCGAATCATTGATGTCGAAGAACGTGAGGCGGACGTCGATGCGCTGGAAGTTGGCATAGAAATTGGCCGGATCACCCCCGAGTGCAACGAAGCGCACGAGACCCCACAGCCCTCGCAGCACGATCACCACCATCAGCACGTTGACCAGCCGGTCCAGTGACTTGGGGTCGCTGAAGCAGGTCAACAGCACATAGACCGCCAACATCAGGTTGACGACGTTCATCAAACCCGAGGGCGACAGCAGCTGGTACCAGTAGACATCCGGCAGTACCAGACCCACCACCAGATTGCCGATCAGCAACACGGCGAATATCGCGACGGGGGTCTTCAGGTTGTGCTGTGCCACCTGCGCGTTGCCAAACTGCCGGATGACGAAGCTCTGGACTGCCAGGCCGAACAGCAGCAGGTTGATGGCCGAAAAGAAGAACATACCCGTGCCACGGGTGTAGAAGTTGGCGCCGGCCACCGGCTCCACCAGTCCCCAGGACGCATTGGGAAAGCAGAACAGAAGCACGAAATAGAACAGCACCGACAACGACGCAGACCTGGCCCCGACCATCATCCAGATCGCCATCGCGGAGGCGACGGCGATGATGGACAGGCCGAGCAGCGCGAACGTGCCGTACTGGACGAACTCGTTCATCGGCTGAGGAAGTCTGCGTAAGCCAATGCGATGCCGTCGCGCAGCCCGGTGCGCGCCCGCCAGCCGCGGCTGGCCAGCAGGCTCACGTCCATCAGCTTGCGTGGCGTGCCGTCGGGCTTGGAGGTATCGAACACCAGCCGCCCCTTGAAGCCGACCACGTCGCAGACCAGCTCGGCCAGCTGGCGGATGGTCACGTCTTCGCCCACGCCGATGTTGGTCAGCACGTCGCCGGCGCCGGTTTCCATCAGGTGCACGCAGGCGTCGGCCAGGTCATCGACGTACAGGAACTCGCGCAGCGGCGTGCCGGTGCCCCACACGACCAGTTCCTCGTTGCCGGCCGCCTTGGCTTCGTGGGCCTTGCGGATCAGAGCCGGCAACACGTGGCTGTTGGCGAGGTCGTAGTTGTCGTTGGGGCCGTAGAGGTTGGTCGGCATCGCACTGACGTACTGTCGGCCGTACTGCTGGTTGTAGGCCTCGCAGAGCTTGATGCCCGCGATCTTGGCGATGGCGTAGGGCTCGTTGGTGGGTTCCAGCGGCCCGGTGAGCAGGCTGTCCTCGCGCAGCGGCTGCGGCGCGAGCTTGGGGTAGATGCAGGAGGAACCGAGGAACATCAGCCGCTGCACGCCCGCCAGGTGGGCGCCGTGGATGAGGTTGGCCTCGATCATCAGGTTCTGATACAGGAACTCGGCACGGTAGGTGTTGTTGGCGTGGATGCCCCCCACCTTGGCCGCAGCGATGAAGAGGTAGTCGGGCTTGTTCTCTTGCAGCCACGCGTGCACGGCGTGCTGGTCGAGCAGGTCGAGCTCCTGGCGCGACGCCGTCAGCACCTGGCTGTAGCCGCCGGCTTGCAACCGGCGCACGAGGGCCGAGCCGACCATGCCGCGGTGGCCCGCGACGAAGATCTTGGCGTTCTTGTCCATGGCTGCGCCGCCGCTCACTCGTTGTAGTCGTAGGCCTGGAAGCCGGCCATCTTGACCAGGCTGTCGCGGCGCGCGGCGGTGTAGTCGGACGCCACCATCTCCGCCACCAGCTCGCGCAGCGTGGTCTTGGGCACCCAGCCCAGCTTCTCCTTGGCCTTGGTCGGGTCGCCCAGCAGCGTCTCGACTTCGGTCGGGCGGTAGTAGCGCGGGTCGACGCGCACGACGACGTCTCCGACCTTGCACTTGGCCTTGTCGCCGTTGACGGCCTTGACGACGCCGATCTCCTTCTCGCCCTCACCCTCGAACGCGAGGACGATGCCCAGTTCCGCTGCGGCGAACTCGACGAACTGGCGCACGCTGTACTGCACGCCGGTGGCGATGACGAAGTCCTCGGCCTGCTGCTGCTGCAGCATCATCCACTGCATCTCGACATAGTCCTTGGCGTGGCCCCAGTCGCGCAGCGCGCTCATGTTGCCCAGGTACAGGCAGTCCTGCAGGCCCAGCGCGATGCGGGCGATGGCGCGCGTGATCTTGCGGGTGACGAAGGTCTCGCCGCGCAGCGGGCTCTCGTGGTTGAACAGGATGCCGTTGCAGGCGTACATGCCGTAGGCCTCGCGGTAGTTCACCGTGATCCAGTAGGCGTACATCTTGGCCACCGCGTACGGGCTACGCGGGTAGAAGGGCGTGGTTTCCTTCTGCGGGATCTCCTGCACCAGGCCGTACAGCTCGGAGGTGGAGGCCTGGTAGAAGCGGGTCTTCTTCTCCAGCCCCAGGATGCGGATGGCCTCGAGCAGGCGCAGCGTGCCGATGCCGTCGGCGTCGGCGGCGTACTCGGGCTGGTCGAAGCTGACCGCCACATGGCTCATCGCGCCGAGGTTGTAGATCTCGTCGGGCTGCGTCTCCTGGACGATGCGGATGAGGTTGGTCGAGTCGGTCAGGTCGCCGTAGTGCAGCTTGAAGCGCTGGTTGTCGACATGGGGGTCTTGGTAGAGGTGGTCGACGCGGTCGGTGTTGAACAGGCTGCTGCGACGCTTGATGCCGTGCACCTCATAGCCCTTGGACAGCAGGAGCTCGGCGAGGTAGGCGCCGTCTTGGCCGGTAACGCCGGTGATCAGGGCGATTTTCTTGGGACTGCTCATGATGGGGAGAAAAGTGAAAGATCAACCGGCCAGTGCGCTGCCAAAGACCCGCAGCCGGGCCGGCTGCGGCATTGCCGCGCGCATGTCCGCAATGAAGCGCGCCTGCGTCTCGTAAGCCGCCGCCGAATCCGGGTTGATGCTGGAAACGCGCACCAACATGCCGTCCGGAATAACGCCGCGAACCCCGTAACGAAGTTGCGCCAGCTTTTGCTGCTGGCCCGAGACGGCAATGTGCTCGCCGACCACGAACCAGAACGTCACCGGCTCGAACCGCTGCCCCTGCTTGGCCACCATGTGCCGCACCGGAAGTTCGGCCTGCCCGACATCGATGCGGGCGTCCTGATTGCTCAGGATGTCGAAGCCCTGCGCGGGATAGCACACGTCGGGGCGATGCGCCCGCGTGGCGTCGGACTGGTCGCCGCCATACGCGACGGAAAGCATGATGCGCTCCCCGCGTGGGCCCACATAGGTGCGGGTGACGGTCTGTGCGTACAGCGTCTTCAACAACGCTTCGACATCCGGCGACACGATGGACACCGGCAGGTTCGTATCGACGCGCCAAGCACCGAAAGCCGTTGGAAAGATGGTCTCGACATCCACCTTGCCCCGCTGATCGGCGAGATGGATGGTGGGTTTCGTCACGTGCGCAAGGCCCGATGCAGAGATCAGCAACAGGGCGGCAAAAAGCGCGCGCACCCTCACGCCGGTCATTAGCGTGCTCATGCGGTACTCCGCTTCGGCTTGAAGAAGACGTTGAGCACCGAATCCAGTGCCAGCATGAGCAGCAGCGCGATCAGGAAGAGGACCATGCCGGCGAACCCGTGCACAAACCCCTGCCCCGCTGCATCACCGAAGTAGTAGGTGACCAGCACGAGGATCATGACGCGGCCGATGTTTGCGCAGAAGGCGATGGGAATCAGCATGACCGCCAGCGTCACGTTGCGTGCCGCCGAGGTGTAGCGCATCAGGTTCATGTACAGCATGCCGAGCGCTTCGAGCGTGAACATCGAATTCAGCCCCGCGCAGGCGTCGGCAACCATCAGCTGGTACTGGCCCACGGTCAACATGACCCCGGACCGCCCGACGGGGTAGCCGGCGGCATAAAGAAGGTTGCTGGCCACCAGTGACACGGCGGACTTCAGTGGCGCGGTGACGGAGGCCACGAGCGCCTCCGGCAGCGGCACCATGAACAACATGAAGAACAGCGGGAACCAGATCAACCTCAGGCCCCGCCAACCCTTGAACAGCAGCATCAAGCCGGCAAGTACCCAGATCTGGGAACCGATGGAGAAGATCCATATGTCCTGAGACCGGCCCAGTGCATACGCCAGGCTGCCCACGACGAGCACGGCGACACCGCTGGCCGTGGCGGGCTGAGAGGCCAGTTCGACGACCTTGTGGCGCAAGTTGTAGAGCAGCCAGAGGCTGACTGCAAAAATGATGGCGCCATGGCCCTGCTCGTCGCTGCGCCAGATGGTTTGCGCCAACTCCACATACTCGGGCACATAGGCGACAAGCAAGCCGATCAGAACAAGCGCCAGCGCTGGAACGTCCACCCCGGGAGGCAGGACGGTGGAACGCGGACGAGCAGGCGCGGTCAACATGGACATCGCAGGGGTACCACTCACGAAGCGAATTCGTTGACCACCGCACCCACGAGCTGCGCGTTGCTGCCTGCCAGGCTAGCCACGAGATCTTGAAGCGCAATGACCTTATTCTCGTGCTTGCGGGTGAGAACAAGGGCGGCACCGCACTTGGCAGCAACCACGCAGGCATCGGCACCGAGCGAGGCAGCCGCCGTGTCGATGACGATGTGATCGAACTTGGAGGCCAACTCCCGCATCAGCAGGCCGAACGCCGGGCGCTCGATCAATTCGAGCGGGTTGGGCGGAATCGGACCGCATGGCAGCACAAAAAGCCCTGCTACCCCATCGACCGCCTGGATGACTTGACTCTCCGCGCGTCCGGACAGCAGCGTAGACAACCCAGCCCCATTGGGGACACGAAACACCTCGTGCTGGCGCGGATTGCGCAAGTCGGCGTCAATCAGAAGGGTACGTCCGCCCAACTGAGCAAGGGATACCGCCAGGTTTGCCGCAAAGAAGGTCTTTCCATCACCCACCTCTGGGCTGATGACTGCCAACGCCTGCCGCGGAGCGTCTGGCTTGTTCCAACGCATGGTGACCTGGCTGCGCACGGCGCGAACAGCTTCCGCCTGGACGGAGAACGGCTGCGTCAGCGTGACCAATTCGGGGCTCGCGTCGCGGCGCTCCGCACTGGCCAGCGGATAGTGAAACTGTTGCGCCAACGCGTTGAGGACATCGTCCGGACTGGCCAAGCCCAGTGCGACGGCAGCTTCTCCGAAGCGAACGCCTTGATCGCGTTGATAACGGAGAACCCTTTCGACCTCCTCAGCGGTTAGATTGCGCGCGTCGCGGATCAGATCACCGATGTGACGGTCTTGCGGGCGGTCATTCAGATCGGCGGGTTTCACGAACGCGGCTCCAGAGGTTGCGTCGGCCATCATTTCAGGCCCCTTTGCCGGCTTCGGGCATACGCCCGCCAAGCAGGCGCTGTTGCATCAGGTTTGCCCTGGCAGTTCTGCGGAACAGGCGCCGCGCGTGGGGCGATGGCAGCACACCAATGATGGGCAGTGCTACCGCCTGCGCGACGTCATCCACGCTCCGCACGCGACGATCAAGCAGTTCCATCGCAATCACGGTGGCCACTGCCAGCAACGTGCCTCCAAAGAAGGCGACGGCCAGGTTCAACAACAGTCTGGGCGACGTGGGCTCCATCGGTGCCACCGCCTGCGACAACACTGAGACGTTGCTCTGCGTGGCGAGGCTCTCCAACGTGGTCTGGTTGAGCCGCTGCATGATCTGGTCGTAAGTGCGCTGGGCGTTCTCGACGTCCCGCACGAGTACCGCGCCTTCATCACGCACCGCCTTCATCTCAAGCACTTTCGACCGCTGAGCCTCCAGCGCTGCCTTGATGCCACCGGCGCGCTGTTGGTTGATGCTGTTCGCGATGCCCAGGGAACTGCCCACCTTCGACGTCTCACTGTCGATGCGGGCCTTCAGCTCACCTAGATTGGCTCGCGCTTCAATGACCTGGGGGTTCTTGTCGCCCAGGCGTGCCGTCAGTTCCTTCAGCTTTGCTTCCAGCCGCGCTTGGTCGGCCTTGAGGCCTCCAATCAGCGGGTTGTTGAGCACTTCCTGCATGCGATCGGCGCCCTTGCCGCGTGCCGCTTCCTGGCGGCTGACCGAGTCGGATGCAAGCGACTGAAGAGCAACATACTGACTGGACAACTCCGACAGTCGCGCGTTCTCGACGTCCAGACGCTCATCGGTCGCGATGATGCCCTTGTCCTTCTGAAATTCGGACACCCTGGATTGCGCCTTCTCCAGCGCATCGCGAGCCTCCTTCGCGCGTTGATCGAAGAAAGACGAGTAAAGCTTTGCCGGCTCCACACGCATTTCGATGTTGGTCTCGAGATAGGCCTGCACGAATGCGTTGGCCAAACCGGCCGCGAACTTCGGATCGGGCGCCTTGTAGCTGACCGTGATCACGTTCGACTCCCGCGAGGGTCGCACATCAAGACTTTTCTGGAACACAGTGCTCAGCCACTGCTCGATGGAGCCGACACCGTCCGTGGCTTCTTGCCACTGCTCACGGATCTGCGGGTTCTCTGTCAGACGCAGATTGCGCACCACTTTGAAAGCGACACGATCGCTCTGGATGACATCAATCTGCGTGGCCACCAAGCTGGGGTTCATGCCGCCGGGGTACAGCACGGCGGCCAGCGGATCAGGCTTGGTGGAATCAACGACCACCGACGCACTGGCCGTGTACGTCTTGCGCAACAGCAGACTCACGGCGATCGCGACAATCAAGACGCCCAAAAATACAGCCAGCGCCACCTTCCAGCGCGCACGCAAGATGGCCAGAAATTGAACAAAGTTCATCGCAGGGTTCCCGAGAAAATCAGAACAGGCTTTCCTTGACATACACGACATCGCCATCCTTGACGCCGTCGTCCATGCCAGCCTGAATCACCTGCACCTTGCCGTCCGCGCCCTTGCGGTGCACGCGAATGCCGCGCTCGGTGCCGCGCTGGGTCAGGCCACCGCCGGTGGCCAGCACCTGCATCAGCGTCATGCCGCGCTCCAGGCGCATCGGGCCGGGGCGTTGCACCTCGCCGTAGATGTAGACCATCGGCGCCCGCTCGATCCACAGCACGTCGCCGTTCTGGATCAGCACGTCGTTGACGCGCCCTGCGTCCGCACTGCTGCCGAAGACCTGGGGCAGGTCGATCTCGAGGCGGAACGGCTTGCCGTTGCGCGTGCCGCTGAGCACCATTTGGTCGCCACCCGTGGTGGCCACGCCGCCGGCGTTGGCCAGCAGGTCGGTCATGCGCATGTCGGCGGTTTCGATGGGATAGCGACCCGGACGGTTGACCTGACCCAGCACGCTGGCCTGGTTGCCCTTGATCTGCAGCAGGGTCAGCGTGACCTGCGGCTGCTTGACGAAGTTGCCGCTCTTCAGGCCGTCGGCAATCAGCTTCTCGGCCGCGCTGACACCCAGGCCGCCGATACGCACATTGCCCAGCAGCGGGAAGCTGACGACGCCGCTCTCGGAGACGCGCGTCTCCAGCGTCAGGTCGGGGTTCTGGTAGACGACGATGCGAATCACGTCGCCGGCGCCGAGGCGGTATTCCGGCGCCGCGGCCACCACGGCGCCGGGCTTGGCGACGGTGGTGGTCTGAGCCTGGGCGCCCAGGGCGGTCAGGCCCAGGGCGGCTGCGAACAACAGGGAGGAGATGTGCTTCATTTCAGACC
>CAXDTK010000034.1:0-26833 GCA_963992225.1 uncultured Comamonadaceae bacterium
GCGGCCCCGCCACCAGACCAACCCGCAAGGCGGGACTTGATCAGCGTTGCCCTAAGTAGCGTTCAGGCCGAGGACGCGGCGCAGGAACGGCTCCAAGAAGGCGCAGCCTTTCGGCTTCAGCCGGTGACATCGACCGACGGGTACTCCCTAGGTAGACGCCGGAATCATCGCTTGGTGCAATGCAGCAGAAATGAAGCTCATCGCCTTTTGGCTCCTGGTTGTGCTTGCCGTGCTTGTCCCGGCGACGGCCGTCGTCGCGTCGGTGACGATCAGTGCGCCGGCCGCCGGGGACGCGCGCCGAGTGGCCGTCGAGAGCAAGGGCATGGCGAAGCACGGGGCCTCCGCGCTCCACCCCAAAGTCGACAAAGCCGCCAAGGCAACCAAGGCAACCAAGGCAACCGCAGTCCCGCGCGTCAAGGCCGAGCAATCGGTCAATCAGCCGGCCGACCATTGCTGCGACCTGACGCCATGCAGTCACTGCGCCGGATGCGGATCCTGTGCCTCGATTGCCGCCCGTGCGAGCGTGGCGATGGCCCCCGTACCCTTCACGTCATCGCTTCTTCCCGAGTCCGTCGAGCGCGCAGAGTTCCTGCTGGCCGGACAGGAACGACCTCCTCGAGCCAGCTGACTCAGCGCCAACGCCGGCTCAGGCGCGCTCCGGCGCGGCCGCGGGTCAGGCCAGGGACTGGCTGAGTCGCATGGTTGGATGGGCGCCGGCCTAGCTTTTGCCTGGTCACAGCGAAGCGCCCCTTCCTCGTCATTCACCATGTGCTCGCCAACACACGATTGGTTCGACGGTGCTTGCCTGCGTCCAAGACGCGCAAGGACTGCAAAGGATGTACATGATGACTATGAATACCGCCCAGACGGCCGTCGCCGCAGCTGTCCTGCTCCTCGTCAACAACGCACTTGCGCAAGAGGTTCCGGCCACGGCGAATTCAGCGCAAACCACTTCCCTTGAGAAGGTCCAGATCACGGGCAGCCGCATCAACCTGAAGCAGGCTCAACTGTCCGGGGTCGGCCCGGTCACCATGATCGACGCCGAGACCATCCAGCGCACGGGTGCCATCTCCGCCGAAACCCTGCTCCAGCGCCTGCCAGCTTCAGCCGGCACCGCCGGCAACCAGACCAGCGCCTACTGGACCGGCAACGGCTACGGAACGACCCAGGTCAACCTCCGTGGCCTGGGCATCAACCGCACCCTGGTGCTGCTCAACGGCCGCCGCGTCGTCAATGGCGGCACCGGCGCCAACAGCTCGGTCGACCTGAACATGATCCCGGTCGCGATGATCGAGCGCATCGAGGTGCTCAAGGACGGCGCCTCCGCCATCTACGGCGCCGACGCGGTGGCCGGCGTGGTCAACATCATCACCAAGACCGGCCTGAAGGGCGTGGAAGCGTCCGTGCGCTATGGCGAGACCACGAGTGGCGATGGCGATGAGAAGGCCGTCCATCTGTCGTGGGGGTTGCAGGGCTCTGCCGGCTCCCTCGTTACAGGCATCAACTATTCCGAGAGCGGCGCCATCAACATGGCCTCGCGCGCCCCCTGTGGCCTTGGCGAGGTGAACGGCAAGCTCGAATGCGTCGGCAGCTCGGCCACCATCGGCGGGCGGGCCCGCCTGGCGGACGGCCAGCGCGTCAACTTCAACCAGACGGCCGGTGGCAATCCGAGCGCCTACGAGACCTACTCGGCGGCGAAGCACAACTACAACAGCAATCCGGCGCTGAACGCGGTGAACCCAATCAAGCGGCTGGGTCTGAGCGCATTCGGGACGGTGAACCTGACATCGGACACCCAGCTGTTCACCGAGATGCTGTTCTCGCATCGCGAGTCGAACCAGTTGGCAACGCCCGGCTCCCTGGGCGTCTACCGCCCCATCAACATCGCGGCCAACCATCCAACCAACCCGACCGGCCAATCCCTGGTTCTGGAGCGGCGCCGCCTTGAAGAAGGCGGTACTCGTACGTTCTCGCAGGAGTCCAACATCTTCCGCGCGGTGGCCGGCGTCAAGGGCAGCATCGGCAACAACTGGGACTGGTCGGCCGCCGTGAACTGGGGTCGCAACACGGGCATGGACGGCACGAGCAACGTGGCCAACCTCGACCGCGTGGATCAGACCCTCGATCGCACCAAGTGCGCAACAACGGCCGGTGCCGCCATCCCCTGCGGCAACTACCTGGGCTACGGCAATCTGACCCCTGAGGTGCTGCGCTACATCCTCACCAACACCCGCGACACGGGTGGCAACGACCAGAAAAGCCTGAGCGCCAATATCAGCGGCGAACTGTTCATGCTGCCGGCGGGCCCTGTCGGCTTCGCCGCTGGCGCGGAAGCGCGCAAGGAGAGCGGGTGGCGCGACCCGGACAACCTCACCGTCATCGGCGTCGCCAACACCAACCGCCAGGACCCCATCGCGGGCTCGTACACCGCCCGCGAGGTCTATGCGGAGCTGGCTGTGCCGCTGCTCAAGCGGCTCCCGTTTGTGGAGTCCCTGCAGTTCAACACGGCGGCGCGGTACTCCGACTACAGCCTGTTCGGTTCCAAGAGCACCTACAAGGCCGGCCTGGACTGGCAGGTGATGCCGAGCCTGAAGTTCAGAAGCAATGTGTCATCTGCTTTCCGCGTTCCGAACATTCCCGAGCTGTACGGTGGCGTCTCCGAAGGCAACCTGACCACCACCGACCCCTGCAGCAACTGGAGCGCGCTGCCTACGACGTCGGTCGTCTCGCAGAACTGCAAGGCCGCAGGCGTGCCTGCGGGTTTCAGGCAGCTGGGCAACACCATCCTGACGACGGTCGGCGGCAACCCCAAGCTGGAGCCCGAGGATGCCAAGACGATGACGGCCGGCGTGGTGTGGTCACCGATGAAGACGCTGACCCTGACGTTCGACTACTACAACATCAAGGTCACCAACGCGATCCAGAGCGTGGCCGGCTCCACCAAGCTGGCCACCTGCTACAACACGCCGGGCCTGACGCACATCTTCTGCAGCCCGGCCAGCTTCACGCGGAACAAGACCACCGGCGAGATCGACTTCCTGTCGTCGCAACCGGTCAATGCGGCCGACGAGAAGATCTCCGGCTTTGATGTCGGCGGGCTGTACGAGTTCAACGTGGCTGGCTTCACGACGACCCTCAATGCCGAGGTCTCGCACCTGAAGAACTACCAGGTGCGGCCGTTCCCCAGTGCTGATGCCATCGACTACACCGGCAAGACCACCGGCGGCCGCGGCAGCTACACCCAGTGGCGTTCGCTCACGTCGTTGACGGTGGCCAAGGGGCCGTGGTCGGGTGCCTACACGATGCAGTACATCGGCGCGGCCGACGACATCAACGCGGCGCCGACCGACATCGGCGCCCGGGCGCCGGCGGTGACCTACCACTCGGCGCAGCTGAAGTTCGCCTACAGCAAGCAGCTGGACCTGGCCGTCGGCGTCGACAACCTCTTCGACAAGAAGGCGCCGTTCGTCAAGTCCTATACCGATGCGAACACCGACACGATGACGTACGACCTGCAGGGGCGTCGCTGGCACGTCCGCGCCGGCTATCGCTGGTAAGTCCGGCGGCACCGCAGGTTCGGCCTGCGGTGCCATTCGCGCATCAAATGCAGTGAGACAAATCTTATGAACCTACCCTTCTGGGTGCGCCGAGCCCATAAATGGATCGGCCTCGTCATCGGCGTCCAGGCCTTGCTTTGGATGCTCAGCGGCCTCTACATGACGGCGATCTCGATCGACGTGATCCACGGTGACCATCTCGCGCATGTCGCAGACGCCCCGTTGGATGGCGGCAGTGAACGGCTCGACGTCGAGCAGCTGGCGCGGATCCGTCCAGGCTTCGAATCTCTGAAGCTCAAGAAGTTCCTCGGTCAGGAGGTCTACGAACTTCGCGCTGGCGGCAAGACCAGCCTGGTGGACGCGCGCACGGGCGCGCTGCTGAGCCCATTGCCTCGGGAACAGATCGTGGCGCGCGCCAAAGACATCTACCAGGGCGAGGCCGAGATCCGCGAGGTCACCTGGATCACCCAGGCGCCCCAGGAAGTGGGCAAGAGGCCGGTGCCGATGTGGGCCGTGCGCTTCGATGACAGCGCCAACTCGACGCTGTACTTCTCGCCCGACACCGGTGATCTGCTGGCCAGGCGCCATGAGCTGTGGCGCTGGTTCGACTTCCTCTGGATGTTGCACATCATGGACTACGACGCGCGCAGCGACGTCAACAACACCCTGCTGAGGGTCGCATCCGGCGTGGGCGTGCTGTTCGCGCTGAGCGGTGCCTGGCTGGTGTTCTACAGCTTCCGCCGGAGGGCCCAAGCATGACGCCCTGGATGCGCAAGATTCACAAGTGGATCGGCTTGCTGATCGGCCTTCAGCTGGTGCTGTGGATGAGCAGCGGTTTCATGATGAGCTTCCTGGATGCCGAGAAGGTGCGAGGTCGCGAATTCCGCGCTGCGCCGGCGGCGAAGAAGCCCTGGCCAGCCGACGCTTTGCCGGTGAGCGGCATCGTCGCCAAGTCCGCGCCGGTGCAGAGCATCTCGACGGGTTGGCTGCTCGACCGGGCCGTGTACCGGTTGAAGGAGGAAAAAGCGTCACGTCTTGTCGACGCCAGAACCGGCCAGCGCGTCGAGCTCGATGCGGCGCTGGCCCAGCGCCTGGCGGTGGCGTCCTACCGTGGACCCGGCACGCCGAAAGTCGCGGAGCTCGTCGAGCGCTCACTGGAAACCCGCGCGCACGAGGGCAAGGTCTGGCGCGTCGATTTCTCCGATGCTGAAGAGACCACGGTCTACCTGTCGCAGCACGGTGATGTCCTCGAGCATCGCAACAGCACCTGGCGCCTGTTCGACATTTTCTGGATGCTGCACATCATGGACTACAGCGGTCGCCAGGACTTCAACAACGCCTTGGTGATCAGTGCAGCGGTCGGCGGCTTCTGGCTGGCGCTGAGCGGCTTCTGGTTGCTGTTCACGAGCTTCAGCCTGGCGGAGTTCATTCCCAAGCGGTGGCGCGGAACGCGCTCGCTGATGGTTCACGCGCCGGATGGCAGCCGACTGCGAAGCCTGCGCGCCCACGCGGGCGATACCGTCTACGTGGCCATGGCCCAGCAGGGGCTGCAACTGCCGTCCAACTGCGGCGGCGGGCAGAGCTGCGGCCTGTGCGAGGTCCGCGTGCGGGGCTCGGCGCCGCCCGCCACCAGCGCCGACCGGGCGCTGCTCCCCGCGGCGAAGATCGAGGCCGGCTGCCGTCTGGCCTGCAATCTGGCACTGGACCGCAACCTCGACATCGAGGTCCGTGGCGGGGCCGAGCTCGGCGCGCTGCACGAAGCGGAGGTGGAGAGCGTCCGCGCCCTGTCGCCGTTCCTGCGTGAGGTGGTGCTGCTGCCCAAGGACAAGCCGGGGCCGGACCACCGCCCCGGGTCGTTCATCCAGATCCATGTGCCTGCCTACAAGATGGGCAAACACGAGATCGACACGCCCGAGCCTCACCGTTCGGCTTGGGCGGGGCTGCACCTGCCCACGCAATGGTCCAGCGGCTCATTGCTGCGTCGGTCCTACTCGCTGTCGGCGCCGGTGGAACAGACGGATGGGCGCCTGACGCTGCTGGTGCGCTTCTGCCACGGCAAGCAGGGTGGCAAGAACCATCCACCGGGCAAAGGGTCGGCCTATGTCTTCGGGCTCAAGCCGGGTGACAAGGTGAAGTACAGCGGGCCGTTCGGCGACTTCGCCATCCGGCCGGGCGAACGGCAGAAGATCTTCATCGGCGGTGGCGCCGGCATGGCCCCTCTGCGGGCCATGGTGCGCGATCTGCTGGAGTTAGGTGCCAAGGAACGCATCCACTTCTGGTACGGGTCACGCACGGCATCCGACGCCCCTTACGTCGACGAGATGGAGGCGTTGGCTCAGCGCTTCCCCAACTTCAGCTGGCACCTGGTGCTGTCGGAAGAGCGTGGCGGCGAGCGGATGTCGGGCTTGGTGCACGAGGCTGTTCACACGGGCCTTCTGCAGACACACGGTGATCTGCAGGCCTGTGACTTCTACCTCTGTGGCCCGCCGGCGATGTTGCAAGCGACGCGCACGATGTTGAAGAAGCTGGGCGTGCAGGACGATCACGTTGCCTACGACGACTTCAAGATCTGAAGGACGCCTCGCATGCGCCGTTCACGGTGTTGACGCTGGCACAAAAAAATCGCCGGGCTATGCCGGCGATGAAACCTTCTTCGCTGTCAGCGTTGAAGCCTGCTCAGGGAGGAAAAGCAGGGAGCTTGCGCCCACGGTGATGTTATTCAAACGCCGCAAGCTGAGTCGCCGGCAAAACCCTGTGTGCGAGCAAACGCAGCGCGGCTGCGTGAGCTACTGCTCTTTGGGCCATGCCGGTCGTTGTCCCGGCGCAGGCCTCCCGAGCCGCTACAAGCATCATCCGGTCAAGGCTCGATCTTCAACGCCACGTCAACCGAAGCCGTCGCGGGCGTCTTGTTGGACCACAGCCAGCAGTGAACCTGCTCGGCCTGTACCTGCAAGGTCTGCGCTGCCTCCTTGACCTCCGTGAGCTTGGCTGGATAGATCGTCTCTTTGCCCAGGTGGTAGTGGATGTTGAAGTTCATCGCCGCGCTGCCCTGAAACGACCAGGCGATCTTCTGACCCGGCTTGAGCTTTGCGCAGACCTCGACAAACTTGGTCGGTTGAACTTCCGCCTTGTGCGTGAACTGCCCGGTGGCATCCCACTGGATGTCGACGATGTGCCCCGAGGCAACTGCGCTCAAGGGCACCAACAATAGAGTCGCGACGCCCGCGACAGGCTTGATCAAGGTGCTCAGCACCTTCATTGCACGACCTTCAACTCGGTCACGACAAACTTGCCACCCTCGTTGGCGGCCTTGAACTGCACGCGAGTGCCAGGCTGCAGCTTGTCCAGCATGGCCTTGTCGCGCACCTGGAAGACCATGGTCATGGCGGGCATGTCCAGGCTCTTGATGTCGGCGTGCTTGAGCGTCACCTTGCCGGCTTCGCGATCGACCTTGCGCACTTCGCCGTCGGTCATGTCTGAGCTCGCCGCTGGCGCACTGGCGTGGGCGGATGGCGCGCCAGGGGTGGCAGCCCATGCAGCCGGGCTGAGCAGGCCGACGGTGAGAAGCGTTGCGGCGAACAGGCCGAGACGGCGTTGGTTGTTGCAGTTCATGTCAGTTCCTTTCGGGGATGTGATGGGGACGGATGCGGGGCTTGAGGCGGGCGTCATTTGGCGCTGACCACGATCTTGCCGACCATGCCGGCCTGGTAGTGGCCGGCGATCAGGCAGGCGAAGTCGAACTCGCCGGCGCGGTTGAAGGTCCAGACGATCTCGCCCTTCTTGCCCGGGTCGACGTGGGCCATGTAGGGCTCGTCATGTTCCATGTTCGGGAACTTCAGCATCAGCGCGGCATGCTCGTCGAGCTCCTTCTTCGTGCCGATGACCAGCTCGTGGAGCATCTTGCCGTCGTTCTGCGCGACGAAGCGGATGGTCTCGCCCAGCTTGACCTCCACGCGATCCGGTGTGAAGCGCATCTTGTCGGTCATCTTCAGCGCGACGGTGCGGGTGACTTTGTTGGCGTCACCCGCAATGCCCCAAGCCTTTTGCTCCTTCTTCACCTGGGTTGGAGGCTTGCCGTGCTTCTCGTTGCCATGTGCCCAGGCCGAGCCGCTGAGTGCGGCAAGCGAGAGCACGGCCGCGATGGCGATTTGCTTCATGGTTGTCTTCATGTGGGGTGATGAACGAGTTTTCAGTGGCTGCCGTGGCCGCCGCTGGGCTTGCGGATCTTGACCTCGACATCGGTCTTCGGGCGCTGGACCGGCGGCATCAAGCCCGGGCTTTCCGACTGGAAGCGCGCGGCGTCTGGCAGGCTGCCCTTGAACTCGTACGCCACGGTGCCGGCGGGGTGCTGGTACCAGCCCGGATCGCTGTAGTCGCCCTTCTTTTGGCCCTTGCGCACCTTGACGACGCTGAACATGCCGCCCATACCGACGGCGCCGAAGGGACCCTGGCCGGCCATCATGGGTGCGGTGTTGTCGGGCAGCGGCATGTCCATCTCGGTCATGTCCTTCATGCCGCGCTCGCCCATCACCATGTAGTCGGGCACCAGCTTGCGGATCTTGCTGGCGACACCGGTGTGGTCCACACCGATCATGGTCGGCACGTCGTGGCCCATGGCGTTCATTGTGTGGTGGCTCTTGTGGCAGTGGAACGCCCAGTCCCCCTCTTCATCGGCGAGGAACTCGATCTGGCGCATCTGACCCACGGCCACGTCCTCGGTGACCTCATACCGGCGCGTGCTCTTGGGGGTGGGGCCGCCATCGGTACCCGTAACGAGGAACTCGTGACCGTGCAGATGGATGGGGTGGTTGGTCATCGTCAGGTTGCCGATGCGGATGCGCACCTTGTCCTTGAAGCCGACGACGAGCGGGTCGATGCCCGGGAAGATGCGGCTGTTCCAGCTCCACAGGTTGAAGTCCAGCATCGTCATGATCTTGGGCGTGGCCGCGCCCGGATCGATGTCGTAGGCGTTGAGCAGGAAGCAGAAGTCGCGGTCCACCTCGTCGATCAGCGGATGCTTGCCCTTGGGGTGCGTGACCCAGAAGCCCATCATCCCCATGGCCATTTGCACCATCTCGTCGGCGTGCGGGTGATACATGAAGGTGCCGGGCCGGCGCGCGACGAATTCGTAGACATAGGTCTTGCCCGGTGGGATGCCGGGCTGGTTCAGGCCGGTCACGCCGTCCATGCCGTTGGGCAGGCGCTGGCCATGCCAGTGGATGCTGGTCAGCTCGCCGAGCTTGTTGGTGACGAAGAGGCGCACACGGTCGCCTTCGACCACTTCGATGGTCGGGCCCGGGCTCTGGCCGTTGTAGCCCCACAGGTGCGCCTTGAATCCGGGCGCCATCTCGCGCACCACGGGCTCGGCCACCAGGTGGAACTCCTTGACCCCCTTGTTCATGCGCCACGGCAAGGTCCAGCCGTTCAGCGTGACCACGGGGTTGTAGGGCCGGCCCGTGTTGGGTACCAGCGGCGGCATGGTGTCCGGCTTGTCCTGCATCACCGGCTCGGGCAAGGCGGCCATGGCCACCTTGCTGACGGAGGCCATAGAGGCGGCTGCAGTGATCGCACCGGCACCGCCCAGGAGAGAGCGACGATTGAAAAACATGTCAGTTCCTTGGGAAGACTTCAGTGACCGGCGCCTGCTTCGGCACTGGCGGCGCCGGCAGATGCGGTCGGCATGGAGAGGGAAGCGCGGCCGATCAGCGCGGCGTCGAGATCCGCCTTAGCAAGCCAGAAATCACGCAGCGCGTCGATGGACGCATTGACGCTGCTGATCTGAGAGCGTGCGTCGGCGAGCAGCTCGAACACGCCGATCAACATGCCGTTGTAGCGAAGCACCTGCTCCTCGGAGATGCGCTTCTTCAACGGCACGATCTCCTCGCGGTGATGGCGGGCGATGTCGTAGCTGGCGCGGTAGTTGCCATAGGCCTCGCGAACTTCTGAGCGAGCGTTGATCGCCGTCGCTGCGGCCTGATGCAGGGACTGCATGTAGATGCCCTCGGCCTTGGCGTTTCGCGCACCGCCCCAGTCGAACAGGGGCAGTTCAAGTCCAATCTCCCAGCCAGTCTGGCGTGGCGCTTCGTTCGACGTGTTGCGAACCAAACCCAGCTCGAAAACGCTGATGAAGCGCGTCACCTGGGTCAGGCGCAGGTTCTTCGCCGTTTGCTCGGCCGACAGGCGCGCCGCCTGCACATCGAGGCGCTGGCTCAGAGCCAGGTGCTCGATGTCCGGCTGATCCTTGGGCGCGTCCGGCAGGTCCGGCAGGCGCTCGGGGAGCTTGAAGGCCAGCTGCTCGCCCCACAGCCCGAGCAGGCGGGCCAGGCGCTCACGGGCGGAGCGATGGATCTGCTCCGAGCGGGCCAGGCCAAGCGCTGCATCGGCGTAGAAGCCCTGTTCACGCAGGCGCATCAGCGCGTTGACGTTGCCGGCCTGCTGCAGCCGGCGAGCTAGCTCGGCGCTGGCCTCCGCGGCCTCCTGCACCTGATGCATGTAGCGCAGACTCTCACCAGCTGCGACGGCCTGCACCCAGGCCTTGCGCGTGTCGGCGGCAAGGGTCAGCACATCCATCGCCACCTCACGCTGGACGGACTGCAGCCGGCGCTCCTCGAGCCGGCTGACCAGAGGCAGCGTCAGCAAGCGGGCGAGGTTGATATGCAGCCCCCGCTCCAGCTCGACCTCGTCGCCTCGGGTGAGGCGGCCAAAACTGAATCCGGGATTGGGCAGCCTGGACGCCTGACTGACTTCGGCCTCGGTGATGCCCAGCTGCTGCAGCCGTGCCTGCAGACTGCGGTTGTTCAGCAGCGCGATCTGCACTGCGGCGTCGACACCGAGGGGTTGGCGCAGCAGCTCCGCCACCTTGTCGTTCGTTCGAGTCAGGTCTTCGGGCGAGCGATGGACCGTCAGCGTTTGATCGGTGTGCGTCTTGGTCAGCGACTGCACATTCTTCAGCGCCGCGCCGGGCTCGACGGAAGCGCACCCCGCCAGCACGGCGACGGCCAGCAGGGAAAGGGGAAGTCGGAATCGTGTCATGGGTTGGGCTCCTTCAGCGGGGCGCATGGCCTTCATGGCCCTTTGCAGCGGGAGCGGGTTTTGTGACTTGGGAAGCGGGGGAAGCAGGCGCGGTCGGGCTTGTCGGCCGGTCATCGGCCTCCGCTTTCTCGCGGGCGTAAGCCCGCCATCCTCCGGCCTGGTTGGCCTTCTCGTTGGCTTGCTGCCACGACACAGGGGGCGTTTCCTGGATGGGGCGGTAGCGGGCGAGCGCGCTGGAGTATTGAACCGCTGGCACGCTGGCTCGCGAATCGGTGGGGTCGGCCGGACCGGCCTTTGCGGTGGCCGTCTGCGCCTGCGCAGGCAAGATGGCCGCGCACAGGATCAAGCTCAAGCTCAAGCTCATGGCCGCGGCGCAGGATGGCTTGGCCGCGCGGACGTCAGAACGCCCGTCGTTCGGTGAGAAGCGGGACATAGATTCCTCTCGGGAAAGTAGATCGAAGTGCCGCCGGCAGCCCCTGCCGATTCAGCAGGCGCACGGGGTCACGCGGTCGAACAGGGCCAGCTCGCGGATGGGCGCTCAGGCACATCCGCTAGGTCGACTCAGGAGTGGCTTCGAGGGGGGCGATCAATGCGGTCGATCCGGCCGCCCACGGCAAGGTAGCGGATGTCCTGCAATACCGTATCGGCGTTGAACGCCGTCGCCAGCGTGGGTGACCCGGCATGGGGCATTGCAGCGCCGCAGCACGGCGCGCACTTCATGCACTTGGTGGCTGGTGACACGTCCGCCTTGCTCGAGCTGTGTTCACCATCGGCCAGCATTGCACCCGACACTTCATGCGCCACGGCAAGCGTGATGACCGCGTGCGCGTGGTGATGGTCTGAAGCGCTGTCCGCCGCGTGGTGATGCTCACCCGATTCGGTACCCGAATGCGCTGGGCCGCAGGCCATGTCGCCGGCAGCCGCCAGCCCCTTGAGGGGCAAAGCCAGGATCAGCAGGCTGATCAGGAAGCAGCGAAGCGTTGCGCGCATCCAGAAACTCTATCTCAGCCGGCGGCTGCTGAACACGGGATGGTCGTAACGACCAGGCTGCATGCCAGACCAGTTCACCGTCTGCGGCACCAAGCGGCCACCCAGCCTTCAGCTCACCCCGTATGCCCGTCCTTCAGCAGGCGCTCCAGGCGGGCGACTTCGTTGCCGACGGCGGTGATCTGTCGACCGTCCTTGGCAGTGAGAACCTCGCCTCGCTTGAGGTAAACCGCGCGGCCAAAAGCGTCTTCCTTCGCCATCTTTCCGTCCTTGAAGATGTGAAGCGTCGAGCCATCACGAAGCTCGACGGACGCCTGGACAGCGTTGGCCAGTGCGTCGCTTGCTTGGGCCTGAGCGGCCATGCCCGCGAGCGCGACGGCGACAGTTGCAGAGATCAGGAAGGTCTTCATGGTGGGGTCCTTTCAAAGGCGTGCCTTGTGCACGCAATTGACTCTAGAAAAACCTCACCAACACCAAGGCCACGGGCGCATTACAAGTTCGTCATCCAGCGCTCGTGGTCCCCGATGGCCACTCCAGGCCGATCTCTGTCCACCCGTTGTCCGACCGCGCGAAGACCCGCCCTCCGTGCATGACGGCTATCGCCCGCACGATGGCAAGGCCCAAGCCCTGGTGACTGCCGGAATGCTGCCTGGCGCTGTCGCCACGCACGAAGCGATCGAACAGCCGTGGCAACAGCTCCGCGGGGATGCCGACCCCTGGATTGCGCACAGCCATGCGCACCTGGTCGCCGTGCGCGCCAATATCGACGTGAATGGCGCCGCCATCCGCGGTGTACCGGGTGGCGTTGCCGACCAGGTTCACCAGGGCCCGGCGTATCAGCGTCGGGTTGGCGACCGCTCTTGCGTCGCCTTCGATCAGCAGCCGAAGGTTCTGCTGCTCCAGCAGCGGCTCGAAGTACTCCGCCACATGTTCAGCCTCCGCGCGAAGGTCCATGGCGCACAGTTGCTCCGCCAGCTCACCTTTGTCCGCTCGCGCCAGGAACTGCATGTTGGTGACAAGACCCGCCAGCTCCCGCAACACCTCCAGATTCACTTGCAGCGTCTCTCGCAGTTCTGAGGCCGGGCGCTCGCGGTGCAGCGCTACCTCAGCACCCTGGATCATGGTCGCCAAAGGCGTGCGCAGCTCGTGGGCGACATCGGCACTGAAGCCCTCCAGCTGTTCGTAAGCCGCCTCGACCCGGTCGAGCGCGCGGTTGAAGGCGTGGACCAGCGTCTGAAGCTCAGTGGTTTCGACCGGGGACAGCCTCGCTGACAGCGATTGCGGGTTGAGCGCGGCCGCTTCCCGCGAGAGGCGCTGTACCGGCCGTAACGAACGCCACGCGATCGCCCCCGCCAACAGCACCGTCAACGCGACGCCTGCGCTGCATACCGTGGCCAAGCGAGCCCCATAGCGCCTCAGCAGCGCCTGTTGAGGGCGGGTGTCCACAGCGACGATCAGCTCGCGCGCGCTGAGCACCGCATCCGGCTGCAACAGCACGAGGCGGCCTTCCATGACGAGGCCATCCTCGCGAACCACCTCCATCAGGCCCGGGCGGCGATGGGTCGCGGGCCTCACGAGCGGCCGTTTCTGGCCGCCGTAGAGCAGGCGGCCGTCCGTGGACAGCAGCCAGATGCGGATCTGTCCGTCGCCGATCAACACGTCGTTGAGGTGATGCGTGAACGACTCCAGGTCCTGCGGCTGCTGCACTTCTTCCAGCAGGTGTCGCACGATGTCGACCTTGCCCTCCAGGTCTTGCGCTCGGGCATTGCCGATCTCTTCTTCCAGACCCTGATGCAGCAGTAAGGCGACGCTGGCAAACACGGCGATTGCGAGTGCAGCAAGGGCCAGGGTCAGTCGCAGCGCCATGGAGCGCGGTAGCAAATGGTTGCCGGGTGCGGACCCGCTCACTCACGCACCTCGAGCACATAGCCGACGCCACGCACCGTGTGCAGCAAGGGTGTTTCGAAGCCTTCGTCGAGCTTCGCGCGAAGTCGCCGGACCGCCACATCAATGACATTGGTCTCGCTGTCGAAATGCAGGTCCCACACCTGCTCAGCCAGCACGGTGCGGGACAACACCTCGCCGTGACGACGCATCAACAGCGTCAGCAGACCAAACTCCTTCGGCGTGAGGTCAAGGCGCTTGCCCGCGCGCGTGACCTTGCGGCGGGCCAGATCTACCTCCAGATCACCAAGGCGCATCAGCGTCGAGGCCTGCGCCGAGACCGACGACCCGCGGCGCAACAACGCCTCGACCCGGGCCAGCAGTTCAGAGAACGCGAACGGCTTGACCAGATAGTCGTCGGCACCGCCTTTGAGACCCTGGACGCGGTCCTCCACCTTGTCGCGGGCAGTGAGCATCAGCACAGGCGTCTGCTTTTGCGCACGCAAGTCGCGCAGGACGCCGAAGCCGTCGATCCCAGGCAGCATCACGTCCAGCAGCACGAGGTCGTACTCGCCCTCCAGCGCCATGTGTCGGCCATCAATGCCGTCATGGGTGACATCGACCACATAGCCGTTTTCTGACAGTCCTTTTCGGAGGTACTCCGCCAAGCGGACCTCATCTTCGATCACCAGGATTCGCATGGCGCCAAGTGTGCCGCAGGGTCACAAGTCGGTGAAGGTTTTGAACATTACAGAACTGTCATGTTCAAGTGGGCTTGATGTTCCTCCGGCCTCACTAAAGTGGTTTCCGTGTGCTCCGACGCTGGCTGCGAAGGGGGATGCTCCCCCGGACTGCCCTGTTGTATGAAGGAAAAGCCGCCATGAAACTCCGCATCATTTCCCTGGCCGTCGCGCTGTCCAGCGCTTTCGCTGCATTGCCATGGTCCGCGATGGCCGCCAACGACACGCCGGCGGCCAGCGCCCCGGCAGGCGCTGCCTACGCCGTTGGCGAGGTCAAGAAGATCGATGTCAGCCAAGGCAAGATCACGCTCAAGCACGGTCCGATCGACAACCTCGGCATGCCTGGCATGACGATGGTGTTTCGCGCCGACCCGGCAGTGCTCGGGAGCGTGAAGGTCGGTGACCAAGTCAAGTTCAAGGCCGACAAGGTCGACGGCTCGATCAAGGTCACCGAGCTGTCGAAAGCACCCTAACGCGCTTCGCCACTGCGCCACCTGCGCATCGCCAAGTCACCTCCCGACACGCGCCAGCAACCCCAACCCAGAGTAACGACTGATGAAGCTCCGCACTTTCACCGCCATGGTCACCCTTTGCGCGGCCAGCAGCATGGCCTTCGCCGGTGGCACCCACGCCGGCGGCCACGGGCATGACAAAGGTGGCGACAACGCCATCGGCGTGCCAGGCAAACCCGCCCTGGTCACGCGCACCGTGGATGTGGACATGACCGATGGCATGCGCTTCAACCCGGCCAGCATCGAGGTGAAGCAAGGCGAGACTGTCCGCTTCCGAATCAAGAACTCCGGCAAGCTCAAGCACGAGTTCGTGCTCGGCACTGACAAGGAACTCAAAGAGCACTACCAGCAGATGCTCAAGTTCCCGGAGATGGAGCATGAAGACCCGAACATGATCACGCTGGCTGGCGGCAAGACCGGCGAGGTGGTCTGGCAGTTCACGAAGGCCGGCAAGGTTGACTTCGCCTGCTTGCAGCCCGGCCACTACGACGCTGGCATGAAGGGCGCGGTCACCGTCGCCAAAGGCAGCGGCAAACCCGCCGCCAAGAGCGTAAAGGCGGCCGACGGCCACGACCACAAGCACTGATGGCGGGCATCAAGATGAATCGCCGCCGCATCCTCAAATCCAGTCTGGGCATCGCCGTGGCGTTGTCATTGCCAGCGCTCGCGAGTGCCAAGCCTGCCAAAGTCGAGGTCTGGAAGTCGCCTGACTGCGGCTGCTGCAAGACCTGGCTCAAGCACCTGGAGGCCCAGGGCATCGGCGTTGGAACGATCCACGACATCGGCAACGCTGGCGCGCGGCAGGCCTTGGGCATCCCCGTCAAGCTCGGCTCATGCCACACGGCAAAGATCGAAGGCTATGCCATCGAAGGGCATGTGCCTGCGCGCGAGATCAAGCGCTTGCTCAAGGAGAAGCCCACGGCCATCGGCTTGGCCGTGCCAGGCATGCCCCTGGGCAGCCCCGGCATGGATGGCCCCGACTTCGACAACCAGACGCAGCCCTACGACGTGCTGCTCGTGCTCAAGGACGGCAGCACGCGCGTGTACCAGTCCTACTTTCGTTGAGCCTCTGTGACGGAATCCTCTTGAACGCCCAGACCCTTCGTTTGCGCCCTGTTCGTGACTCAGATTCAGCCCGCGCAGTGATTGCAGAGTCGTTCGGTCTGGCAAGTACGTTTGTAGATATGACCTGAGCGTCTGCACCATCTGCCGGCTTCCCGCCTCATGCCGCGCCCGACGCGCTGGCAGGGGGCGGTTCCGGTTGACGCGGGCGTTTTGTGCGGGTTTCGCCGGGATCGTGCCTTGCCGCCTGTGCGACGCGGAATCCCCCGCGTTCAAGGAGCATCCCATGGCTCATCAACTGCATGCAACCTGCATCGCAGCATGCGACCAATGCGCTGTCGCGTGTCACCACTGTTCAACTGCATGCCTTCAAGAGCAGGACGTCAAGATGATGGCGCGCTGCATCGCGCTCGACATGGACTGTGCGGCCATCTGCCAGCTGGCTTCAGCGGCGATGGCGCGGGACAGCGAACACGTTCAGGCGATCTGCGCACTGTGCGCTGACATCTGCGACGCGTGCGCCGACGAGTGCGGCAAGCACTCGATGGACCATTGCCAGTCCTGCGCCGAAGCTTGCCGTCGTTGTGCACAAGAGTGCCGTCGCATGGCGCAGTCCCCGCGGGCGACGTCTACGCGGTCGACCAGCGAGCACGGGCATTGACGTGCTGAACTTGCCACCCGCCTTGGCGCCTTTCACGCAATGAGCATGGCTGACGCTCTGGTCGCTGACCTCCGTCCAAGCGGAGACCTTTTAGTGATGCGGCGTTCATCCAGCGAGCATTCGGTTTTCAACATCCCACCGAAGGGACGCATGGTTCTTCCCCGCCACATCGGCTTCATCCCCGACGGCAACCGTCGCTGGGCAACAGGCAGGACACTCCCCAAAGAGGCCGGCTACGCGCACGGCATCGCGCCGGGCCTGGGCTTGTTCGAGCAGTGTCAGCAACTCGGCGTGGAAGAAGTTTCCGTGTACGGCTTCACCCAGGACAACACCCGCCGGCCCACTGTGCAGACCGAGCATTTCCGATCTGCCTGCGTTGCGTTCGCACTGGAAGTCGCTCGCCGCGGCGCTGCGCTGCTGGTGGTCGGTGATGACCGTTCGCCGGTGTTCCCGCCCGAGCTCAAGCCCTTCAGGCAACGATGCAGCGGCGGCATCAAGGTCAACTTCCTCGTCAACTACGGCTGGGAGTGGGATCTCGACGGGCTGCGCACCGGCCAACTGCAATCCGATCAGGTCTCCAGGATGGAACTGATCGTCCGGTGGGGCGGTGGTCGCCGGCTGAGCGGCTTCCTGCCGGTGCAGTCGGTCTATGCGGACATCTATGTCGTCGATGAGCTGTGGCCGGATTTCCAGCCGTCTCATCTCGACGATGCGCTTGCGTGGTTCCAGCGGCAGGACCGCACGCTGGGCGGCTGAGTCTGGTCGCTCCTCAAGACCCTGCTGCCGGAGGGGTTAGCGCAGAGACTGCTGGACCTTGCCACGGGGGGAAGCTTCGAAGTGGCGCCACTGGATGCCAGGAACGTTTTTGTAGGAGATGGACATGGTTGCTTTTGAAGTGAAGGACATGACGTGTGGCCACTGCGTCAGCATGATCACGAAGGCCGTCAAGTTCTTGGACGGTGACGCGCAGGTCGCCATCGACCTGGCGAGCAAGCGGGTTCAGATTGAATCTCGCGCCGCCGACGAGGCGGAACTCAAGACCGCCATCGAAGAGGCGGGCTACACCCCAACGCCCGTTGCTGCAGTTGCAGCCGAGCCGCCGCAGAAGGCAGCCGGCAGCTGCTGCGGGTGCAGCCGCTGAGACCCGCCACGCTGGCGTATTGCAGTTCGAACGGAGCGACCCCATGGATCCATACCGCCACGATCACGCCAGCCATGACAAGCAGCCGGCGGAGCCCGCTGGAGCGCGGGAGTACAGCTGCCCCATGCACCCGGAGGTCCGTCAAGACACGCCCGGTGACTGTCCCAAGTGCGGCATGCACCTGGCAGCCGTTGGCGGCGACGTGCCGGAGTCGCAGCACACTCACTCGCACCACCACCACGGGCATGGCACGTCTGCTCACGCGGTGCATGGATCTGCTCACGCACCCCAGCAGCGTGACCCGCTGGACGCCAGAACGCCGCCAGCAAACCTGCGACCGACGGCGGCCGTAGCGGCAAGCAACAGCCAAGTGAACAGCCCGGCCGCGGTCTATACCTGCCCAATGCACCCGGAGATCCGCCAGGACCATCCGGGCAACTGCCCCAAGTGCGGCATGACCCTGGAGCCACTGATCCCCAAGGCGACGGCGGATGACGACAACCCTGAACTGCGCGACTTCTCGCGCCGCTTCTGGTGGACTTTGCCGCTGACGGTCGTCATCACGACGGTCGCGATGGCCGGCCATCGCCTGGGCTGGATGGCACCGGCCACACAAAGCTGGGTTGAACTGCTGCTGTCCTTGCCGGTCGTCCTGTGGGCGGGCTGGCCATTCTTCGTGAGGTGCGCGCAGTCGATGCTGCATCGCAGTCCCAACATGTGGACGCTCATCGGCATCGGCACGGGTGCTGCGTTCGTCTACAGCGTGGTGGCGACCATTGCGCCGCAGCTGTTCCCGACCAGCTTCGTGGCGCATGGCCGCGTCGGTGTCTATTACGAGGCGGCGGCGGTCATCATCTCCCTGACCCTGTTGGGTCAGATGCTGGAGTTGCGGGCCCGTTCACAGACCTCGGCAGCCATCAAGTCGTTGCTGAACCTCGCACCAAAGACGGCGCGCCGGATCGAACCTGACGGCTCCGAAGCCGACGTGCCGCTGACGCATGTCCATGTAGGCGACCATCTCCGCATCCGCCCGGGCGAGAAGGTGCCGGTGGACGGCGTGGTCATCGAAGGCACCAGTGCCATCGATGAGGCGATGCTCACGGGTGAGCCGGTGCCGGTCACCAAGCGACCGGGCGACAAGGTCATCGGCGCCACCATCAACACCTCCGGCTCGCTGGTGATGCGCTCCGAGCGCGTGGGCTCGCAGACCATGCTGTCGCAGATCGTCCAGATGGTCTCCCAGGCCCAGCGCTCCAAGGCACCCATGCAACGCATGGCGGACCAGGTGGCCGGCTGGTTCGTGCTTGTCGTCGTCGGCATCGCCCTCGCGTCGTTGTTCGGCTGGGGACTGTTTGGTGGCGACCAGGGGTGGCAGTTCGGCATGATCAACGCCGTGTCGGTTCTCATCATTGCCTGTCCTTGCGCGCTCGGGCTGGCCACGCCGATGTCGATCATGGTGGCCACGGGCAAGGCGGCCACGCAGGGCATCCTGTTTCGGGACGCCTCCGCCATCGAGCACTTCCGGCGTGTCGACACGATGATCGTGGACAAGACGGGCACGTTGACGGAAGGCAAGCCGGCGTTTGACCGCGCCGTTCCGGTTCCTGGGCAGTCCGAAGACGAAGTGGTGCGCCTCGCCGCCAGCCTGGACCAGGGCAGCGAGCATCCGCTGGCTCAGGCGATCGTCGCGGCGGCACACGGCCGCAAGCTGACTCTGTCGACGGCCGTCGACTTCGAGTCGTCGACCGGCATCGGTGTGCGCGGCCAGGTCGACGGTCGGCGGATCGCTTTGGGGAACACCGCCTTGATGGAGCAGGACAGCGTGGATGTGACCGCGCTGAGCGGGACGGCGGAGGCGCTGCGCCAGCAGGGTAGCAGCGTCATGTTCCTGGCCGGCGATGGCCAATTGCTCGGCTTGCTGGCGGTGTCGGACCCGATCAAGCAGAGCACGCCGGAAGCGGTGCAGAGCTTGCATGACACCGGGATGCGGGTGGTGATGGCCACGGGCGACGGCCTGACCACGGCCCGGTCGGTGGCCCAGCAGCTCGGCATCGACGACGTACACGGCGAAGTCAAACCTGCCGACAAGCTGGCGCTGGTCGAGCGCCTGCAGCGCGAGGGCAAAGTGGTCGGCATGGCCGGCGACGGTATCAACGATGCGCCGGCGCTGGCCAAGGCCGATGTAGGCGTCGCGATGGGAACGGGCACCGACGTGGCCATGAACAGCGCGCAGGTCACCCTTGTCAAGGGCGACCTGCGCGGCATCGCCCGGGCGCGAGAAATCTCTCAGTCGACGGTGGCCAACATGCGGCAGAACCTGCTGTTTGCCTTTGTCTACAACGGCCTGGGCGTACCTCTCGCCGCCGGTCTGCTGTACCCGTTCACTGGCTGGCTGCTGTCGCCCATGATTGCGGCCCTGGCCATGAGCCTCTCTTCGGTGAGCGTCGTGGCGAATTCGCTGCGATTGCGGGCAACGACTTGATGCCGCTTCCTCCGCGCGGTTGAGCCTTCCGCTGGGACCTCGTCCCCTTTACTGGCAGGTCACAACCGTCTTGAAACCAGCAACAGGAGTTCGACATGGATCATCAAGGTCAACACCCGGCCCAGGCCGGCAAGCACGGCACCGCTCACGACAGTTCGTCGGCACGCGCCTATTGGATGTTCGCGCTCAACCTTGCGCTGAGCCTGATCCCGATGTACCTCGCCATGTTCACCATGATCGACGGCTGGGGTGACTACCGGAACAACGTGAACATGCTCTACATGGCGCTGACGATGCTCGCCCCGATGGGGGTGATCATGCTGGCGACGATGGGCAAGATGTATGTCAACAAGCCGCTGAACCTTGCGCTCTATGCCGGCCTGACGGTCCTGTTCCTTGCCTCGCTGTTGGCAACGCGCCGCCAGGCGCTGGTCGACGACCGCCAGTTCATCGACTCGATGATTCCCCACCATTCCGGTGCGATCCTCATGTGCCGAGAGGCAAAGCTCGCCGACCCGGAGCTTCTGAGGCTCTGCGGAGAGATCGTCAAAGCGCAACGTGCAGAGATTGAGCAGATGGAAGTGATCGCCGCACGCTTGCGAGCTCAGAAGTGAACGCGTCCTGACGACAGATGGGAATCCGCGCTCCAATCTGACACGACCGTAGTCTGCGGGGCTCGCAGCGGTCATGCGCCGCTTCACAGGCTCCCATCCAAGGCAGACGTCCCCGGGGTCTCGCAACGGCAGCACAGCCGTTTGCTCGAAAAGTGCATGGCACCTTCAAGGCGCGCGCGACGACATCAAGGTGACTTGGGCGGACGCATACCAACGCGCCGTCGAGCTGCTTGGATGCGTCCGATCCGGTCAATAGTGGCGATCTCTGGCGCTGCACGTTTTCCGCGGAACGTGGCAGATGCCTAGCTGGAGAACCGACGACAGCCGCGTGCGCTGCGCCTTGTCTAGAGCTTCTCAGTTGGTCGACCACCCGGTGGCTCTCGCCGTTCCTCGCCCTGTACGACAAACGATGCCTTGGACTCCAGGGGGTCCTTCGCCAGGTGCTCGGCAGCCTTCGCGCGGACCGCCCGAAAGTGACCCTCATCAAGCGGGCCGCCGTCAGGCTCGTATCGGGTCGGCAGGAGAGTTGCGCCCTAACTGATTGGCGCGTTGGTTATCTTCGCGGGGCGACGCAAATGACGAAAACGTAATGGCCCCGTTGGGCTGCCGTCCCAGCGCGATTCCTACAGTGAGATCCATGACGTCCGGAAACGGCGTTTGGGCCGTAGCCGCCGGCTACGGCGCTGATTTAGCTTTAAGGAGTACATCATGTCGCGCATCAATCTTTCCACCGCTATCGTTGCCGCAGTCCTTGCGATCACAACTGCGCCTACTTTCGCGAGCAACGGCTTCACGCCGGCCAACAACGATTCCGGCGGCGAGTACCACGCCATGCCCGGCGGCAAGACACGAGCCGAGGTCATCGCGGAACTCGAAGCGGCCCGACGGGATGGCACCCTTGCGAGGATGAGCCGCAACCAGTCTTACGAGCTGGGCTATGACATGCCGACGAAGTCGGTTGGCACGAAGCGGGCGAAGGAAGCCTCCAATGGCAACATTTCGGGCAGCGGCGAACTCGTTTTCGAAGCTCCGGCAGCGGGTGCACGCACCCGGGCGGAAGTGATCGAGGAATTGCGTCGCGCGCGCGAGGACGGGTCGCTGCGCCGCATGAATACGAATCGCGGGTATTAATCGAGCGACTCAGGTTAGCGGTCGCCGATGTTCAAGTCTCGTTGCGCATTGCTTTGTGCTGGCGTCAGGCGTCTACAGCTATCGCGAGGACGGCGCGGGTCTGCGAAGAGATCGGGGCGACCGGCTAGAGCGCAGAACCAGCCGAGGTAGCTGACAGAAGACCGTGCGGGTGGCAACGGCCAAGACGTTGGCCGCCTAGAGCCCGCTGAGGTCCTGGCGCAGCACGCAGGCTTGGCGCTTGCGGTCGCAAGCATATTGAATGTCCTTGCAGCCTCGGCACTTGTAGCGCTGCAACCGGCTGGCTTGACCATTGTGAACGTTGGCAATGCGACCCGCCACTCAGCGAGCGGCGGCGATGCCCACATCGAGTCGAAAGCGCAGGAGAGCCAGGTGAGGCTGGAGGTTCGCAATCCCGGCGTCGACGTCTCGCTGGAGGGTGCGGCACTTGTTCAGCCGCTTCGTGTACGGCGACGGGGCGCGGCAGGATTCGCGCAGCCATCAGGGCCTGGGATGAACCTCGTGCAAGCAGGAATCGCAGTCATGCATTGCGGCCACGACTACGCGCGGTCCCATGATGCTGGACGGAGATTGGTCTTCGGTGACCAGCGGCATCGCAGGGAGGATGACGGATTTGTCATTGCTCGGTGCGGCTGATGTTGGTTATGTGTTCCTAGAGTCAACGCGTGCACTTGGCACATCTCTGAAAGGATCGACCATGAAGCCCTTCATCACCTCTGCAGTCCTTGCCATCGCGCTTGGCGGCATGGCCGCTCCGGCACAGGCCCATCACGCGCTCGCCAACGCAGTGAAAGCCTCCATCGAGTTGCGTGATGGCTCCACACTGCACGTCTTCAAGGATGGCAAGATGTCGAAGGAGGATGCCTTCGGTCGCGCCGTATTCCTGAAGCGCGGCGAGATACTCACGGCCAAGGACGGACGCCAGATCACGGCGGTTGGTAACGAAGTTGCCCGCCTGGAGGCCTTGCTGAAGGAAGACCATACCGGATGACTCGGCACATAGCCGCGTTCGCGGTGGTCACCCGGCAACCCCAGCGTCGACTTCCTGACAACGTCCGTAAGGCATGTCGACAGCTTTTCCCCATCTGAACTAGGCGTTGAATGTGGATTGAAGGCCGCTGGATCTCAAGAGACCTGTTCAGCCAGTTGATCCTGATCTGGCTGGTCGGCGTTGCGATTGCCGCGGTGGCGGTGTGGCGATTGCGCCGCAATTCAACGAAGGGCGGCGACGCCCGTCAGAAATACGTAAAGCGCACACGTCGGCGGAAAGGCAAATAGCAGGGCCACCCGACGCTTGCGTTCGCAGCTCTTAACGCTGTGTAGAGCCCACCAGTGAATTTCGCAGTGCAGGTCGGTGGCCTAGGAGGTCGTTCCAGGCGGTTCTGAATCTGTGCGGGCGGTCCCTTACAGGAACGACTGTCCGACAAGGTGGCACTGTGGGCCCATGCAGGCTTCTACGCGCACTGAATCGCCCCGGGTTTCGCGGAGGCTCCAACTCAAGAGAATGGAGCCATGAAGAAGTCCCCGAAGTTTTCGCCCGAGGTGCGTGAGCGCGCCGTGCGCCTGGTGCTGGAGCACCGGGCATAGCATCCGTCGCAGTGGGCGGCCATCGAGTCCATTGCCGACAAGATTGGCTGTGTGCCGCAGACCTTGCACACCTGGGTGAAGCAGCACGAGGTCGATTCCGGCCAGCGAGATGGCGTCTCCACGGCGGAGGCCCAGCGGATCAAGGAACTGGAGCGAGAGAACCGCGAACTGCGCAAGGCCAACGAGATTCTGAAGCTGGCCAGCGCGTTTTTCGCCCAGGCGGAGCTCGACCGCCGCATCAAGTCCTGAAGGCGTTCGTCGATCAGCACCGCCAGCAGCTTGGGGTCGAGTCGATCTGCCGCGTCTTGCAGGTCGCCCCATCGGCGTACTGGCGTCACGCCGCGCGTCAGCGCAGCCCGGCCTTGCGCTCTTTGCGCGCCCAGCGCGACGCACAGTTGCTGCAGCAGGTGCAGCGCGTCTGGCAGGCCAACATGCAGGTCTACGGGGCCGAGAAGGTCTGGCGCCACCGCCGTCCTCGCCCACGCGCAATCGGCGCCTGCGGCTTCCGCCGTGGATCACGCCGCACACCATGGCGCATCGGCAGCCGCACCGCAAAGCGACGGCGAGGTCCGCAAGGTCGACAAGGCCCAGGGCAAGCTGACTCTGCGCCATGGTCCTCTGGAGAATCTCTCCATGCCAGGCATGACCATGGTCTTCAAGGTCGCCGACCCGAAGATGCTGGACAGCGTCAAGGAGGGTGACAAGGTGAAGTTCACCGCCGAAAAGGTCAACGGAGCCTTCACCGTGACGGCCCTGCAGCCTGCCAAGTGATCTCGCATCGAGCGGTGAACTGCAGCGGGCAGAGGGATGTCCGTCTGTAGATCTGATCTGAGCAGTTGCCGCTTTTTGCCGACGCACCGATCCATGCCGCGTGAATGGCACCGGCAGAGATAGGTGCGGTTTCATTTCTACTGCCAGTCATCGGAGGCACTGGATGTGCAGCATGTCGCGCCAGCCGAGCCGCCGCCACAATCTCAGTGAGGGAGGCACAACGCATGCACGATAGTCTGGCCTTGCTGATCGACCACTGGAAAGCCGATCTGCACAGCACCTACAACAGCTGGTTCTTGTGGGAGGAGCGGCTCAAGAATTTCCGATCGATCCGGCGCGGCATCGGCCAGGTGGTCAAGGACATCGAGGCCGGCACCTTCGGCAATGCCTACCGCGGCTCGTCCCTGGAGACAGTCGTCGGCTCGGTGGCGGAGCAGCGGCAGATCTTCAAGGGGGCCGACCACGCGTTCCTGTGGAAGCCCAAACTGCGCATTCCGGACATCTACGAGAACGCAGACAACCAGCGCGCATTCGCCCGCCTCCTGCACACCTGCGACTGCTGCGACACGGCACAGGCCGTGGTGGAAGCCATCCAGCGCATCGACACCCTGCAGATTAAGGGGCTTGGGCCAGCGGTGGCTAACCTGCTGTACTTCATCCATCCCACCCTCGTCATGCCCTTCAACACCGCCATCGTGAAAGGCTACAACGCGGTCACGGGCGGCAACGTGAAGCTGGGCCGCTGGGACCATTACCTGTCGATGCGCGAAGGGGCGATCCGTTTGAATGCGCAGCACCGGACACAGTTGTCGAACGACCTCGGTGCGCTGGCTGGCTTGCTCTTCGAGATCGGTTCCGGCCGATACCAGGCGCCGCCCCGGGAGGGTGACGAGAGCCAGCTCAAGGCCTGGGAGGCAGACCTGGCCCAGGTACGTGCGGAATCAGCTGCGCTGCAAAAGCAGTGGGCAGCCGAGCGTGAGAGCGACACGACGCACACGCAGATTCAAGGTTGGCTGCGGGACCTCGGCAAGGCGCTGGGCTTTGACGTCTGGATCGCCAGCAATGACCGCAGCCGCGCCTATGGCGGCGGCCAACTGGGGGACGGCTGCATCGCGGACTTCACGCCGTCAGCCGGCAACGGCGCCGAAACGGTCCGGCTAATCGATGTGGTCTGGCTTGAACGAAACAGCAGTCAGGTTCATGCGGCGTTCGAGGTCGAACACTCCACCTCCATCTACTCCGGCATTGTCCGGATGCTGGACCTGGCGCTTGGAACGACAGTCGGTGCCGGCAGCACTCTGTTCCTCGTGGCGCCGGACAGTCGGCGCGATGACGTCCAGCAGCAACTCCGTCGCCCGGCCTTCTCCCGCGTCTCTGAGCTCGGCATCCGCTACTTGCCCTACAGCCAACTGCAACAACACCGCGAGGCGATGGCGCGTTTCGGCTCCGGGCTCAAGCCCATGCTGGAGATCTCGCAGCTCTTGCACTGAGCGACTTCGGCAGGTGGCATGCGTCAAAAAGCGCTTGACCTTGCCATTGTGGGAAGCTTCAAAGTGAACCCGTCGACTCAAAGACAGGAGTTCCAGATGATCGCTTTCGAAGTCAATGACATGACCTGTGGTCACTGCGTCAGCGCCATCACCCAGGCCGTCAAGCGGGCAGACCCCGCCGCCAAGGTGTCGGTCGATCTCGCGACCAGACGCGTCGAGATCCATGCCTCGGCGGCTGATGGGGCCGCCCTGCAAGCAGCCATCCAGGGAGCGGGCTATTCGCCCAGGTCCGCGCCGCCCGCATCCAGGGCTGGGCCTCAACGCGCAAGCGGTGGCTGCTGCTGCAGCCGTTGAGGCGGATGGCTTGACCGAGGTCAAGGGTTGCGCAGGCTCGTTCAGGGAGCATGCCGCCATGAGCCCCTTCGTGCCAGTCACTCACTTCAGCCGTGCTTGCGCTGACGTGACGGTCACGCGTACCTAGCAACCCACGGGCGGGTCGGGTGTCAGATTGCAACGACAAGGGTACGCTGAAGGCGGCAGAGCTGCTTTCCACGGCCGGCGCTGCGGTCCTGGGCGCTGGTCTTGCCCTTCTTTGGCCGCGGCTGGCCGATTTCGCCATCCCCTTGATCGCAGTCGGTCTGGTGGGGCATGCCACGGGCATGGGCCTCAAGCAACAACTGCAGCGCGGCCAGCCTCAACCCTGGTGGAGCCGCGTGCTGGCGTGGATGTGCTGGCTGGCCACGGCCGGATTGGTCGCTGGGCTCGCCTGGCGCGTCATGAACGGATGAATCGGAGAACAAGATGGACCATCGTCACCACGAACACACCTCGTCCGCCGCCACGCCTCTGGCGCCGGACAGCGCGACGGTCTACACCTGTCCCATGCACCCGGAAGTCCGCCAGGACCACCCCGGAAATTGTCCGAAGTGCGGTATGCACCTGGTGCCGGTCCAAGGCGCGCAAGGTCCGGCAACCACCGCCGAGCATCGCGATCATCAGAGTCACGGGCACAAGCACGAACATGCCGCGCCACAGCCGGCGCCGCTATCCGCCCATGCCCACCATTCATCGGGTCCGGCCACCGCCTTGCGACCCACGGCCGCTGCCGCCGGAGCAGCCTCTGTCTCTTATACACATCTGACGCTGCCGACGAAGGCTTAGGTG
>CAXDTK010000035.1:0-26734 GCA_963992225.1 uncultured Comamonadaceae bacterium
ACCACCGAGACCTACACCTAAGCCTGCGTCGGCAGCGCCAGATGTGTATAAGAGACAGGTCGCGGGCGAGAGCGCCTCCGCACCCGCCGCTGCCGCCCCGGCCGAAGCCGCCTCCGCCGCCGCGGCCCCCGCCCCGGTGCCCAACAAGGGCGACACGGCCTGGATGATGCTGTCCACGCTGCTGGTCATCCTGATGACCGTGCCCGGCCTGGCGCTGTTCTACGGCGGCCTGGTGCGCAGCAAGAACATGCTGTCGGTGCTGATGCAGGTGATGGTGGGCTTCTCGCTGATCGTCGTGCTGTGGGTGCTGTATGGCTACAGCTTCGCGTTCACCGAGGGCAACAAGTTCATCGGCGGCACCGACCGGCTGTTCATGAAGGGCATCTGGGACAACGTCGCCGGCACCTTCGCCAACGCCGCCACCTTCAGCAAGGGCGTGGTGATCCCGGAGGTGGTGTTCGCCGCCTTTCAGGCCACCTTCGCGGGCATCACGGCCTGCCTGATCATCGGCGCCTTCGCCGAGCGCATGAAGTTCTCCGCCGTGCTGGCCTTCCTGACGCTGTGGTTCACGTTCAGCTACCTGCCGATCGCCCACATGGTGTGGTTCTGGATGGGCCCGGACGCCTATGCGTCGGCCGCCGTGGCCGAGGAGATGACGTCCAAGGCCGGCATGCTGTGGCAGTGGGGCGCGCTGGACTTCGCCGGCGGCACGGTGGTGCACATCAATGCCGCGGTCGCGGGCCTGGTGGGTGCGTTCATGGTGGGCAAGCGCGTGGGCTACGGCCGCGAGCAGTTCACGCCGCACAGCCTGACGCTGACCATGGTGGGCGCCTCGCTGCTGTGGGTGGGCTGGTTCGGCTTCAACGCCGGCTCGGCGCTGGAAGCCAACGGCTTCGCGGCCCTGGCCTTCATCAACACGCTGGCAGCCACGGCCGCCGCCGTGCTGGCCTGGTGCGTGGGTGAGGCGCTGCTCAAGGGCAAGGCCTCGATGCTGGGTGCCGCCTCGGGTGCCGTCGCCGGCCTCGTGGCGATCACGCCGGCCGCCGGCAACGTGGGCATCGGTGGCGGCCTGGTCATCGGCGCCGTCGCGGGCTTCGCCTGCCTGTGGGGCGTGTCGGGCCTGAAGCGCATGCTGGGTGCCGACGACTCGCTGGACGTGTTCGGCGTGCACGGTGTCGGCGGCATCGTCGGCGCGCTGCTGACCGGCGTGTTCAACAGCCCGTCGCTGGGCGGCCCCAGCGCGGTGGGCGACTGGGTGACGGTGGCGATGATCGCCCCGGACGCCTATTCCATCGCCGGCCAGCTCTGGACCCAGACCAAGGCCGTGCTGCTGACCATCGTCTGGTCGGGCGTGGTCTCGTTCGTGGCCTACAAGCTGGTGGACATGACCATCGGCCTGCGCGTCACCGAAGAGGAAGAGCGCGAAGGCCTGGACATCTCGTCGCACGGCGAGACGGCGTACCACAAGTGAGGCCGCGGGGCCGGCGCCGCCGGCCCGACTCCATCGGTCTGCGAGCCGCCCCACGGGGCGGCTTTTTCATGGGCGGCCCGGTGTCGGGGCCGCCGTTATGCTGGCGTGAATGGATGTGATCACCCTCCTCGTCGCGGTGCTGGTCAATGCGCTGCTGATGAGCCTGGCGCTGGTCGTGGGCGTGGGCATTCGCACGCGCAGCGGGCTGCAGGCCTGGCAGTTCATGCTGCTGGGCCAGGCGCTGGGCTTCGGCCTGCTGATCGCCGCCACGCTGGCGGCACCGCGGCTGCTGGCCACGCTGGGGGTGATGGCGCTGAGCGCCTCGGCCGCCGCGATGACCCTGACGGTCTGCCGCTTCCTCAGCCTGCGCGCCTCGCTGCCGTGGCTGCTGGGCCCGCCGCTGGCGGTGGGCGTGGCCCATGCCATCGTGTTCGGCAACCAGTCGCTCGCCACCGGGCTGACCAACATCACCATCGGCGCGCAGATCCTGGGCGGCAGCTGGCTGATGCTGCGCGGCGCGGGCCGCGTGCGCTGGCGCTGGCTGTGCGGCCTGGCCGGGCTGGCGAACGGCCTGATGACGCTGGCCCGGGCGGTGCTGGTGCTGGGCTGGCCCGAGACCTACCCGCGCTTCATCGCGCCGCATCCGGTCAACTTCGCCAGCCTGATGCTGCTCAACGCCAGCCTGGTGCTGGGCACGATGGGCTTCCTGCTGGCGCACCGCGACGCGGCCGAGCAGGCGCTGGTGCGGCTGGCCTCGCTGGACGCGCTGACCGGCCTGCTCAACCGCGGCGAGTGGATGAACCGCGCCGCCCGCGCGCTGGGCGCGGGCGGGGAGGGCGGCGTGCTGATGATGCTGGATCTGGACCATTTCAAGTGCGTCAACGACCAGCATGGCCACCCGGTCGGCGACGAGGTGCTGCGCCTGACCGGCGAGGCCTTGCGCGCCGAGCTGCGCGCCACCGACCTGGTGGGCCGCTACGGCGGCGAGGAGTTCTGCGTGCTGCTGCGCCAGTGCGACGGCGCCGCCTTCACGCGGCTGGAGGAGCGGCTGCACCAGGCGCTGATGCGGCGCTGCGAGGCCGGGCTGGGCTTCGCCGTCGACTTCAGCGCCGGGGCGGTGCGCGTGCAGGTCGGCGAGACGCTGGCCGCCGCCATCCAGCGCGCCGACGACCAGCTCTACCGCGCCAAGGACGCCGGACGCGGCCGCACCTGCTGCGCCGACGGCGTCTTGTGATCCGGCGGCCCGCCCCCACCTGCGCCGACCGCTGCATCTGACATCATTCGGCCATGGTTCCGCATCTGATCACCGCCCTGAACGGGCCCATCAACGAGCTGGAGGCTCGCGTCCTGGAATCCATGCCCGCCACCGAACGCTGGTTCCGGCTGGAATGGATGGAGCACACGCCCACCTTCTACGCCTCGGTGGACCTGCGCAACGCCGGCTTCAAGCTGGCGCCGGTGGACACCAACCTGTTCCCCGGCGGCTTCAACCACCTCACCGCGCAGATGCTGCCGCAGGCCGTGCAGGCGGCGATGGCGGCCATCGAGAAGATCTGTCCCGAGGCGCGCAACCTGCTCGTCATCCCCGAGACGGGCGAGCCCTGCAGCTTCTACCTGGAGAACCTCGCCACGCTGGCGCGCATCTTCACGCAGGCGGGGCTGAACGTGCGCTTCGGCACGCTGGACACCGCCATCACCGAGCCCACCGCGCTGCGCCTGGCCAACGGCGACAGCCTGGTGGTGGAGCCGCTGGTGCGCAAGCGCGGCCGGCTGATGCTCAAGGGCTTCGACCCCTGCACCGTGCTGCTCAACAACGACCTGGCGGCCGGCACGCCGCCGCAGCTGATGGGCCTGCACGAGCAGTACCTGCTGCCGCCGCTGCACGCCGGCTGGTCGGTGCGGCGCAAGAGCCAGCATTTCCGCGCCTACGAGGAGGTGGCCAAGCGCTTCGGCAAGCTGCTGGGCATGGACCCCTGGCTGATCACGCCGATGTTCAGCGCCGTGGACATGCATGGCGACAAGGGCCTGGACGCGCTGCAGGCCGCGGCCGACGCCCAGCTCACCAAGGTGCGCCGCAAGTACAAGGAATACGGCATCAACGAGAAGCCCTTCGTCATCATCAAGAGCGACGTGGGCACCCGTGGCCGCGCCGTGCTGACGGTGCGCGACGCCAAGGACATCGAGGCGCTGGCCTCGGCGCTGCCCGAGAGCCTGGGCCAGGAGGTCATCGTGCAGGAGGGCGTGCCCACGCACGAGCGCGTGCACCAGGCGGTGGCCGAGCCGGTGGTCTACACGATGGACCGCTACGTGGTGGGCGGCTACTACCGCGTGCATGCGCAGCGCGGCATCGACGAGAACCTCAACGCTCCCGGGGCCAGCTACGTGCCGCTGGCCTTCGCCGAGTCGCCACACCTGCCGCGCCCGGGCGAGAAGCCGGGCGTCAGCGCGCCCAACCGCTTCTACATGTACGGCGTCATCGGCCGGCTGGCCATGCTGGCGGCCAGCTACGAGCTGGAGGCCACCGACCCGCAGGCCGAGGCCGAAGCCGCCTGAGGCCCGCACCCGCTGCGCCCCGCAGGGCGTGAATACGCCGAGCGCGGCGGGGCGTCAAGCCTCGCAATCGTGGCTTTGCTGCACTGCACAAATGCCCGCAACCGGGCGCAGAATGCGTGCTTTGAACAAATGCCCCGGCCTGGCGCCGGCGGCCCTCTCGACGTGAGTTCTTCCCACGCGGCCCGCAGCCCCACGGCAATGGCGGGCCTGACCCTCGGCGCCCTCGGGGTGGTGTACGGCGACATCGGCACCAGCCCCCTCTACGCGCTGAAGGAGGTGTTCCACGGCGGCCATGTGGCCACCACGCCGGACAACATCCTCGGCGTGCTCTCGCTGCTGTTCTGGACGATGACCGTCATCGTCTCGATCAAGTACGTGCTGCTGATCCTGCGCGCCGACAACAACGGCGAGGGCGGCCTGATCGCGATGCTGGCGCTGGCCACCAACGCGGTGAACGACAAGCCCCGGCTGCGCCGCACGCTGCTGCTGGTGGGCCTGTTCGGCACCGCCATCTTCTTCGGCGACGCGGTCATCACGCCCGCGATGACGGTGCTGGGCGCCATCGAGGGCATCGAGGTCTACGAGCCGCAGTACCACGGCGCGGTGCTGCCGATCACGCTGCTGGTGCTGGCCGGGCTGTTCGCGGTGCAGCGCTTCGGCACCGGCGGCATCGGCAAGGCCTTCGGGCCGGTGATGCTGGTCTGGTTCGCCAGCCTGGTGGCGCTGGGCCTGCCGCACATCATCGACAACCCGCGCGTGCTGGCGGCGGTCAACCCGCTGTACGCGCTGCACTTCTGCCTGGAATACCGCTGGGTGGCCTTCGTCGCGCTGGGGGCGGTGGTGCTGGTCGTCACCGGCGGCGAGGCGCTCTACGCCGACCTGGGGCACTTCGGCAAGAAGCCCATCCGGCTGGCCTGGTACGGCGTCGTCATGCCCTCGCTGGTCATCAACTACTTCGGCCAGGGCGCGATGCTGCTGGACAACCCCGAGGGCGTGAAGAACCCCTTCTTCCTGCTGGCGCCGTCCTGGGCCGAGATCCCGCTGTTCCTGCTGGCCACCGCGGCCGCCACGGTGGCGTCGCAGGCGCTGATCACGGCCGCCTTCTCCGTCACCAAGCAGGCCATCCAGCTGGGCATCCTGCCGCGCCTGCGCATCCTGCACACCAGCGTGCGTGACACCGGCCAGATCTACGTGCCCTTCGTCAACTGGGCGCTGTTCGCGCTGGTCGTCGTCGCGGTGGTGTTCTTCGGCTCGTCGTCCAAGCTGGCCGGCGCCTACGGCGTGGCGGTCACGATCGACATGACCATCACCACCGTGATGACCTTCTTCGTCATCCGCTACGGCTGGAAGTACCCGCTGGCGCTGTGCATCGCCGCCACCGGCATCTTCTTCATCATCGACGTGACCTTCCTCGCGTCCAACCTGCTCAAGGTGATGGCCGGCGGCTGGTTCCCGCTGCTGATCGGCGCCGGCATGTTCACGCTGATGCTGACCTGGAAGCAGGGCCGCCGCCAGCTGTCCGCCAAGCTGCGCGAAGACGCCATCGAGCTGCCGGCCTTCCTGGAGGCCGTCTTCATCAACCCGCCCACCCGCGTGGCGGGCACGGCGGTGTTCCTGTCGGCCGAGAAGGGCTCCACGCCCAACGCGCTGCTGCACAACCTCAAGCACAACAAGGTGCTGCACGAGCAGAACATCTTCGTCACCGTCAAGCACCACGAGGTGCCCTTCGTCGGCGCCGAGCAGCGCTGCGAGGTGGAGGCGCTGGGCCACAGCTGCTGGCAGGTGGCGCTGCACTTCGGCTTCAAGAACGAGCCCGACGTGCCCGAGGCGCTGGAGCTGCTGAAGCAGCAGGGCGTGATGCTGGAGGAGATGGAGACCAGCTACTTCCTGAGCCGCGACATCGTCATCCCGACCATCGGCTCCGGCATGGCGCTGTGGCGCGAGAAGCTGTTCGCCAGCATGCACCGCAACGCGTCCGCGGCCGCCGACTTCCTGCACCTGCCCACCAACCGCATCGTGGAGCTGGGCTCCAAGGTCGAGATTTAGACCACCCGCTACCGGCTTCGCCGGCCCCCTCAAGGGGGCGCCGCCGGCGGCCCGGCAAAGCCGGTTCCGCGGCGGCCGCGCGAGGTGGCGGCTGGCGTTGCCCGCCGCCATGACCAGAAGATCGGCCTCACTATGCTGATTGCATGCGTTCACTGCTGAGAGACTTCTCGCCGTCCACCGTCGTGGCCGGCTTCGTGGCCGTGCTGGTGGGCTACACCAGCTCGGTGGCCATCATCTTCCAGGCCGCGCTGGCGCTGGGCGCCACGCCGGCGCAGACCGCCTCGTGGCTGTGGGCGCTGGGCCTGGGCATGGGCCTGACCAGCCTGGGCTTGAGCCTGTGGACCCGCCAGCCCATCCTGACCGCCTGGTCCACGCCCGGCGCGGCGCTGCTGGCGTCGACCTCCGGCCTGGCCCTGCCCGAGGCCATCGGCGCCTTCATCGTCAGCGGCCTGCTCATCGTGTGGGCCGGCGCCAGCGGCTGGTTCGAGAAGCTGATGGACCGCATCCCGGTGGCCATCGCGTCGGCGCTGCTGGCCGGCGTGCTGGCCCGCTTCGGGCTGGACGCGGTCTACAGCGTGCGCACCGCGCCCGTGCTGGTGCTGGTGATGGCGGCGGCGTTCGTCGCCGGCCGCCGGCTGTGGCCGCGCTATGCCGTGCCGGGCGTGCTGCTGGCCGGCATCGTCGTCGCGCTGGCGCAGGGCCGGCTCGGCTTCGACGCGCTGGACAGCGCCCACCTGCTGGCGCTGCCGGTGTGGACCACGCCGGAGTTCAGCTGGCATGCCGCCATCGGCGTGGCGCTGCCGCTGTTCATCGTCACCATGGCCTCGCAGAACCTGCCGGGCGTGGCGGCCCAGCGCGCCAACGGCTATGCCACGCCGGTGTCCGCCTCCATCGCCGTGACCGGCGCGGCCACCACGCTGCTGGCGCCGTTCGGTGGCTATGCGCTCAACCTGGCCGCCATCACGGCGGCCATCTGCATGGGCCGCGAGGCGCATGAGGACCCGGCGCGGCGCTACACGGCCAGCGTCGCCGCGGGCCTGTTCTACGTGCTGCTGGGCCTGGCCGGCGGCGCGGTCGCGATGGGGCTGGCGGCCTTCCCGCGCGAGCTGGTCGCGGCCATCGCCGGCCTGGCGCTGCTGGGCACCATCGGCGGCGCACTGAGCGCGGCGCTGAAGGACGAGGGTCAGCGCGACGCGGCCATGCTGACCTTCCTGGTCTGCCTGTCCGGCGTCAGCGCCTTCGGCATCGGCGCGGCCTTCTGGGGCGTGGTGGCCGGCGGCCTCGCCAGCCTGGTGGCCGGCTGGCGGCGGCGCCACCCCTGAGCGCATGGGGCCGGCGGCGCTGTGCAACACTGGCCGGCGCTGAACCGACAGGCCCGCCCCATGAAGCTGCTCTTCGTTGCCGACCCCCTCTCCACCTTCAAGACCTACAAGGACTCCACCTTCGCGATGATGCGCGAGGCCGCCCGGCGCGGCCACACGCTGCTCGCCTGCGAGGTGGGCCAGCTCGTCTGGCAGCGCGGCGGCCGCGTGACGGCCCGTGGCGCGCTGGAGATCGCCCTCACCGGTGATGCCGACGACTGGCACCGCGTCACCGCCACCGCCGACGTCGCGCTGGCCGGCGTCGACGCCGTGCTGATGCGCAAGGACCCGCCGTTCGACCCCGAGTTCTTCTACGCCACCCACCTGCTCAGCCAGGCCGAGCGCGAAGGCGCCAAAGTCTTCAACAAGGCCAGTGCGCTGCGCGAGCACCCCGAGAAGCTGGCCATCCTGGAGTTCCCCGAGTTCATCTCGCCGACGCTGGTCACGCGCGACCCGGCCGAGATTCGCGCCTTCCACGCCGAGCAGCGCGACATCATCCTCAAGCCGCTGGACGGCATGGGCGGCATGGGCATCTTCCGCGTCAAGGACGACGGCCTCAACCTCGGCAGCATCATCGAGACGCTGAACAAGGGCGGCGCGCAGACCGTGATGGTGCAGCGCTTCATCCCGGCCATCACCGAGGGCGACAAGCGCATCCTCATCATCGGCGGCAAGCCGGTGCCGCACTGCCTGGCCCGCATCCCGCAGGGCAACGAGGTGCGCGGCAACCTGGCCGCCGGCGGCAAGGGCGTGGCCCGGCCGCTGACCGCGCGCGACCGCGAGATCGCCGAGCACCTGGGCCCCATCCTGGCCGCGCGCGGCCTGCTGCTGGTGGGCCTGGACGTCATCGGCGAGAACGTCACCGAGATCAACGTGACCAGCCCGACCTGCTTCCAGGAGATCACCGACCAGACCGGTTTCGACGTGGCCAAGATGTTCATCGACGCGCTGGAAGCCGCCCTGGCCGGTGCCGCGGCATGAGGCGGCGCGACTTTGCCGCCCTGGGCCTGGCCGGCCTGGCCGGGCCTACGCTGGCGGCCGGGCCCGTCGCGTTCGACCCGCAGGTCGAGGCCTTCCTCGAAGCCTTGTGGGCGCTAGACCCGGATGCCGCCGTGGCTGCCGGCCGCTTCGAGTTCGCCGGCCGCGTCACGCTGCCGGGCAGTGCGCAGCGCGCGCAGCGGCGGCGGTTCCTAAACACCTGGCTGGCGCGCTTCGCCGGCGTGGCCGACGGCGCGCTCACCGCGCCGCAGCGCATGGACCGCGACATCCTGATGGCCAAGCTGCGCAGCGACCTCTGGCGCCTGGACACGCTGCGCGAATGGGCCTGGAACCCGGCCGAGCACAACCCCGCCGGCCCCATCGACCTGGTGCTCAACACCGACTGGGCGCCGCCGCAGCAGCGCGTGCAGGCGCTGCAGGCGCGCATCCGCCAGCTGCCGGCCTTCTATGCGGCCGCGCGCGGCAGCCTGGCCGGCGTCACGCGCGAGCACACCGAGCTGGCGCTGCAGCAGGCCCCGGGCGTGCTGGCCGTGCTGGACGACCTGGAGTCGCACGCGCAGCAGCAGGGCCTGGGCGCGCTGATGCAGCCCGACCTGGCCCGGGCCCGCGGCGCCGTGGCCGGCTGGCAGGCGCACCTGAAGAAGCTGCTGCCCGGCGCCCGGCGCCCCTGGCGGCTGGGCGCGGCGCTGTACGAGCCCAAGTTCGCGCACGACATCCAGTCGTCCCGCACGGGGCGCGAGACCTACGAGCTGGCGCTGGCGCGCCGCGAGGCCGTGCTGGCCAGCATGCAGGCGCAGGCCGTCGCGCTGTGGCCCGCCGTCATCGGCGCCGAGGCGCCGCCCACCGACCGCTTCGCGCTGATCGGCCGCGTCATCGACAAGCTCAGCGAACGGCATGTGAAGCGCGAACGCTTCGTCGACGAGATTCGGGCGCAGATCCCGGCGCTGGAGGCCTGGGTGCGCGACAAGGACCTGCTGTCGCAGGACCTGGCCAAGCCGCTGGCCGTGCGCGAGACGCCGGTCTACCAGCGCGGCGTGGCCGGTGCCAGCATCGAGGCGCCGGGCCCCTACCGGCCGCAGGACCGCACCTACTACAACGTCACGCCGCTGGACGAGCTGACGCCCGAGCAGGCCGAAAGCACGCTGCGCGAGTACAACCACTGGATCCTGCAGATCCTCAACATCCACGAGGCCGTCCCGGGTCACTACACGCAGCTGGTCCACGCCAACCGCGCGCCCAGCAAGGTCAAGGCGTTGTTCGGCAGCGGCTCCATGGTGGAGGGCTGGGCCGTCTACGGCGAGCGCGTGATGATCGAGAGCGGCTACGGCGCCCATGTCGGCGAGGGCGCCGAGATGCTGCTGATGTGGGGCAAGTGGCACCTGCGCTCGGTCACCAACACCATCCTGGACTACAGCGTGCATGTGCTGGGCATGGACGAGCCCGGCGCGCTGGACCTGCTGACCCGCCAGGCCTTCCAGACCGCCCGCGAGGCCCAGGAGAAATGGCGCCGCGTGCAGCTGACCTCCGTGCAGCTGACCAGCTATTTCAGCGGTTACAGCGAGATCGTCGCGTTGCGCGAACAGCTCCAGGCGCGGCCCGGCTTCCACCTGAAGGCCTTCCACGAGCGCTTCCTCAGCTACGGCAGCGCGCCGGTGCGGTTGATCGCGGCGGAGATGCTGTGAGCCCCTGGCCCGGCGCCGCCGGCTGAACGCGGCGCCGCCGGGCGGTCCCCCGCGGCGTCCGGGCCGTCGAGCCCGCCGGGTCAGCGCTGCGTGCGGTGCCCCGCCGCGGCCTTGTAGGCGTTGATCTCGGCGGCGACCTCGGCCGGGTTGATGACGTCTTCCAGCCGCGTGAAGCCATCGGGCGCCAGCGCCTCCACGCGGTCCAGGATGGCGTCCAGCCCCTCCTGCCGGTTCATCGCCACGATGCGGGCGCAGAACGGGCGGCGCTCGTCCTCGTAGGCGGCCAGCGCCTCGTCCAGGTCGGCATGGTGGGCCAGCGCCTCGGCCAGCGCCTGGGCATCCATGATGGCCTGCGTCGCGCCGTTGGAGCCGATCGGGTACATCGGGTGCGCCGCATCGCCCAGCAGCGTGGAGCGGCCCAGCCGCCAGCGCGGCAGCGGGTCGCGGTCCACCATGGGCCATTCCAGCATCTGTTCGGCGCGGGTGATCAGGCCCGGCACGTCCAGCCAGTCGAAGTGCCAGCCGCCGAAGGTGGGCAGCAGGTCGTCCAGCCGGCCGGCGCGGCTCCAGTCGGCGCGGTCGGGCGCCGTCAGGCCCGGCACCGGCTCGCGCACGCGGCGGTCGGCGATCCAGTTGATCAGCTGCAGCCCGTCCGCGCGTGGCGCGCCAATCGGGTAGACGACGAACTTGGCCTGGCTGTGGCCAGCCTGCACCATGGTGCGGCCGTCCAGGAAGGGCGGCGCCCAGGTGGTGCCGCGCCACATCATCACGCCGCGCCAGCAGGGCGGGCCCTCGTCGGGCGCCAGCCGCCGGCGCAGTGCGGAGTGGATGCCGTCGGCACCCACCACCAGGTCGGCCGCCAGCTCGCGCGGGCCCTGCGCCGTCTCGATCTCGGCGATCGCGCGGCCTCCCTCGTCGCGCACGCCCACCACGCGCTGGCCGCCCCGCACGGTCAGGCGCGTTGCGGCCTCGTGCCACAGCCGCATCTGCAGCTCGCCGCGGTGGATGCTGAACTGCGGGTGGGCGTAGCCGCCGGCCAGCCCGCGCGGGTCGCGGTAGATGGGCTGGCCGTGCTTGTTGGCGAACACCAGCGCCGAGGTCTCGACCGCCATGCCCTGCAGCGCCGGCAGCAGCCCCAGCTCGGCCAGCACGCCCACCGCATGCGGCAGCAGGTTGATGCCCACGCCCAGCGGCCGCGGTTCGCGCACCGACTCCAGCACCGTGACCTCGTGCCCGCGCGCCTGCAATGCCAGCGCCGCGGTGAGTCCGCCGATGCCACCTCCAGCAATGATGATCTGCATCAACTCAGGGTATGCGAGATTGTTGCAGTAGGCAACCAAAACTAAGGTGTGCCCGTGAGCACCGTGCACAGCCCCGGCCCCGAAGGCCTGATGCTGCCCGTGCCCGGCGTGGACTACGGCCCGCTGGACGGGCTGCTGGGCTATGCGCTGCGCCGCGCGCAGAACGCCCTCTACCTGGACTTCTACCGCGCCACCGCCGCCTGGGACGTCAGCCCGCAGCGCTTTGCCGCGCTGGTGCTGATCGCGCGCAACCCCGGCCTGCGCCAGGGCCTGCTGGCCCAGGCCATGGGCCTGCACCGCAGCGGCGCGCTGCGCCTGACCGACTGGCTCACCGCCCAGGGCTGGGCCGAGCGCCGCGACGCCCCCGACGACGCCCGCGCCTGGGGCCTGCACCTCACCGCCGCCGGCAAGCGCCTGCTGGCCCGGGTGGAGGCCGCCGTGGCCGAACACGACCGCAGGCTGCTGGCCGCCCTGGGCGACCAGGGGCCGGCGCTGAAGGCCGGGCTGGAGCGCCTGGCCTGGGTCGCCACCGCACAGAGCACCGTTCCCGACAAGACCCCCAGGAGACACAAACCATGATGGACCGACGCCACCTTCTCGCCGCCTTCGCGGCCCTGCCCCTGGCCGCGCGCGCGCAGGGCCAGCCACCGCGCATCCTGGTCGGCTTCCCGGCCGGCGGCTCGGTCGACACCACCGCGCGCCGCTTCGCCGAGTTCGCCCGCGGCAGGCTGGCCGAGACCGTGCTGGTGGAGCAGAAGGTGGGCGCCGGCGGCCGCATCGCCATCGCCGCGCTGAAGGACGCCGCGCCCGACGGCCAGATGCTGCTGCTCAGCCCGTCGTCCATGTTCACCATCTACCCGCATGCCTACCGCAAGCTGGCCTACAACCCCGCCACCGACGTGACGGCCGTGGCGCCGCTGGCGCTGTCCACCTGCGGCTTCGGCGTGGGGCCCATGGTGCCGGCCACGGTGAAGACGCTGCAGCAGTTCGCCGACTGGGCCAAGGCCAACCCGGACAAGGCCGCCTACGCCTCGCCCGCCGCGGGCGCCATGCCGCATTTCCTGGGCAACCAGTTCGAGCGCGCCGCGGGCCTGAAACTCACGCATGCCGCCTACCGCGGCGCCGCGCCCGGCATGCAGGACCTGATGGGTGGCCAGATCGCCTCGGGCTGCTTCTCCATCGGCGACTTCCTGCCCCACCTGGCCTCGGGCCGTGTGCGCCTGCTGGGCGTCACCGACAAAGCGCGCTCGCGCTTCGCGCCCGATGCGCCCACCTTCGAGGAGCAGGGCTTCAAGGGCATCGTCGGCGTGGAGAGCTACGGCCTGTTCCTGCCCGCCAAGGCCGCGCAGGCCACGGTGGACAAGCTGGCCGACATCGCCCGCGTCGCGGTGCGCGAGCCGGCCGTCGTCGAGGCGCTGGCCAAGCTGGGCTTCGAGCCGCTGTCGCTGGCGCCGGCGGAGTACGGCAAGCGCCTGGCCGCCGAGCGCGAGTACTGGGGGCCGGTGGTGAAGGCCTCGGGGTTCTCGTCCGACGATTAGCATGCCGGCTCCACGACCTGGAGCCTGCATGCCCTGGCGCCGACTGGCCATTGGCCTCGCTGTCTGCCTGACCCTGAACACCGCCGCCGCGGCCGCCGATACCGCGCAGCTGCAAGCGCTGCTGACCGCCCAGCAGTACGCCGCCGCGCGCCCCGAGGTGGACGCGTTGCTGCGTCTGCCCCGGCCCGATGCTGCGCAGCGCGCCGTCATCTACCGCTGGCTGTTTGCCCGCGACGACGGCGCGACCATCGCCCGCCGCACGCGCGGCGTGCTGGCAGGCGCGCGGGCCGAGGCCGTGGACCTGCTGGCCGCCGGCCGGCTGGCGCTGGACCGGCGCGACTTCGAGCGCGCCCGGCAATGCTTCGAGCGTGCGCTGCGCAAGGCCACCAGCCCGGCCGAGCAGGCGCAGGCGTTGCGCGGGCTGGGCCAGCGCCACTACCAGCTGCGCGAGTTCGACGCGTCGCTGCAGCTGCTGGAGCGCAGCCTGGCGGCCGAGCGCACCGCCGACGGCCTGGCCGCACTGGCCGACACGCTGATCCGCCTCGGCCGCACCGAGGACGCCATCGCCGCGGCCGAGGCCGCCGTGGCGCTGAACCCGCATCACGAGGGCGCGCACTACCTGCTGGGCAACGGCTATGCACGCGAGAACTACACGCAGCTGGCCGCGCGGCTGGGCGATGCCTTCCCGCCGCTGCTGGCCGAGGTGCGGCGCGCGTCGGATGCCTTCGAGCGCGGCGACTTCGACCAGGCGCTGAGCCTCAGCCTGGCGGTGCTGCAGCGCTGCCCGCCGCTGGGCCGGGCCCATGCCATCGCGGCCAGGGCGCTCGAGTCGCAGCGGCTGGCCATCGACGTGCACCGCGCCGCCTACGAGCGCCGCTTTGCCGCCACGCCCATGCCGGTGGTGCCCGGCATCGAGCGCTACGTGCTGAACTGGCAGGAGCTGTCGCCGCGGCACCAGAAGCGCGTGGCGCTGTCCGTCGCGCCGTGGAAGGCCTTCATCCCCGTGCTGTTGGAGGGCGGCGCCACGCACTTCATCAAGCCGATGTGGATGCGCCTGTCCGAGACGCCGCAGGCCCATGCGCTGAAGGACGCGCGCATCGACTACGACTCGCGGCTGTGGGACGACGTGCGCGGCATGGGCGGCCACTTCACCGTGACAGGCATCGAGGACGTGGAGCGCAGCATCTTCGACCGCTACAACACCGTGCTGCACGAGCTGACCCACCAGGTGCACGGCGTGCTGACGGCGGCGCAGTCGCGCGAGATCCAGGCGCTGTACCAGCAGGCCAAGGCGCGCGACGCGGCCAGCGCCGACAAGGCCCGGGCGGGCTTCCTGTCGCGTTATGCCGGCGGCTCGGTGTGGGAGTACTTCGCCGAAGGCGCGAATGCCGAGGCGTCCCCGAGACGCGACGCGTTCGACGGCCGCGAGATCGTGCGCGAGCGGCTGGCCGCGATGGACCCGGTGCTGCGTGCGCTGGTGCGGCGGCTGTTCGCGCAGCGCGACACCCGCGCCAGCCTGCCGGTCGCGCTGGTCAACGCCGGCAACCAGCAGCTGGAGGACGGCCGGCTGGTCGAGGCGGCGCGGCAGTTCGAGCGTGCGCTGCAGCTGGCGCCCGACGACGAGAGCGCGCTGGGCGCCCGGCTGAACGCCTTCGCGCTGGAGGGCAACCGCGCCGCCGCGCAGGCGCTGGCCGAGCGCGCGCTGGCCCGCCACCCGGGCAGCGGCGCGCTGCGCGTCAGCGCCGCCGACGCGTTGTGGCATGGCGGCGCCGCGCTGGCGGTCGAGGTGGTGCCGGCGCTGGAACGGGCCGCGCGCGGGCTGGCCGGCGAGGACCGCTTCCGCGTCGAGCTGGCGCTGGCCGACCACCACCGCCGCCTCGGCGACAGCGCCGCCGCGCTGGCCGCCTACCAGGCCGTGCTGGCCTACCAGGCCGACCAGCCCGAGGCGATGTGGGGCCGCGCCGCCGCGCTGGCGCTGGCCGGGCGCTGGGACGAGGCCTTCAGGCAGTACGAGGCCGTGCTGCGGCTGCGCACCGGCCTCGTGCCGCTGCGCCGCGACTACGCGCTGGACCTGCTGCGCGCCGGCCGCCCGGACGCCGCCCGGGCGCAGCTGAAGGAGGCGCTGATGCTGGACCCGCGCGACCCCGACACGCTGGCGCTGCAGGCCTGGCTGGCGCTGGCCGAGGGCAATGCCGCCGCCGCGCAGCAGGGGGCGGCCGAGGCGCTGAAGCTGGGCCCCTGGAGCGACCTGGCCGCCATCGTGCTGGCGGCCGCGCAGCGCGCCCAGGGCCAGGCGGCCGCGGCCGAGGCCACGCTGGCGCCGCTGCGCCAGCGGCTGGCCGCCGGTGCGCCGCCGCAGTATGTCTACCGGCCGGAGAAGTCGGCCTGGTTCTCGGTGCAGGCGCTGCCCGCCGTCGAGCGCCGCGTGATGGCCCAGCTGCTGCCGTGATGCGGCTGTTCAAGCGCCTGGACGCCGCGCACCTGAACGGCCTGAGCGTCGCGCTGGGCGTGGCCGCCACCCATGCGGTCGTGGCCGCGCTGTTCGGCGACACGGCCGGGCTGGCCGCCGTCGGCGGCGCCGTCTGCGCCAGCATGCCCGACGTGCCCAACCCGCCGCAGCGGGTGCTGCCGCGGGTGCTGCCCGCCGTGGCCGCCGCGGCGCTGGTGACGCTGGGCGTGGGGCTGGCCGACGGCTCGCTGGTGGCGACCGTGGCGCTGATCGCGGTGGTGGCCTTCCTGTCGCTGATGACGCTGGCCTGGGGGCCGCGCGCCGGGCCGCTGTCGTTCTCGCCGGTGCTGGCGATGGTGTTCGCGATGGCCTGGGACCGCACGGCCGGCGCGGCCTCGCCGGTGGAGCATGCTGCCTGGGTGGGCCTGGGCGGCTGCGTCTACGCGGGCTGGGCCCGGGGCAGCGCGGTGCTGCTGCGCTACCGGCTGCGGGCGCTGGCGCTGGCCGGCGCGCTGCGCGCCACCGAGCAGCGGCTGCGCTCGCGGGCGCAGCGCATCGCCGGCGCGGTGGGGCCGCAGGAGGCCCGCATCCGCGCCTCCATCGCCGACGACGTGCTGCTGGCCGAGGCGCTGCAGGCCGCGCGCGACCAGGTGTTCGCGGCGCGCCGCTCGCCCCGCAGCCGCCAGCAGACCGACCTGGTGCTGGGCCTGATCGAGCTGCGCGACCTGCTGCTGGCCAGCCGCCTGGACACCGAGCTGCTGGGCCAGGACTTCCCGGGCCGCCAGTGGCGCGCGGCGCTGGCCGACACGCTGCGCCAGCTGGCCGGCGTGCTGGCCGCGCTGGCCGACGCGGTGCAGCTTGGCGCGCCGCTGCCCGAGGTGTCGGTGGACCTGTGGCGGGCCCAGTTGGCCGCGCGGCTGGCCGAGGTGCAGGCGCCACCCGGCGATTCGCGCGGCCACCTGGTGTCGGCGCTGGCCTCGCGGTTGGGCCACATGCTGGACGACGTCAGCGCGATGGTGGCGCGCCAGGCCTCGCAGGCCGATGTGGACAGCCCCTGGACGCCCGAGCGGCTGGCGCCGTTCGTGTCGCCCGAGGGCTGGCCGCTGGCCGCGCTGCGGCCGCACCTGTCGCTGCAGTCGGGCGTCATGCGGCATGCGCTGCGCTCGGCGCTGGCGCTGTCGCTGGCCTACGCGCTGGGCGCGGCGCTGCCCTGGGCCGCGCATCCGTTCTGGCTGATGCTGAGCGTGGCGGTGGTGCTGCGCGGCAACCTGGAGCAGACGCTGGCGCGCCGCAACGAACGCATCATCGGCACGGTGCAGGGCTGCCTGCTGGTGATGCTGCTGGCGCATGTGGACGCGGTGCCGCTGCTGAGCCTGTGCTTCATCGCCGCCGTGGGCGTGGCCCATGCGTACGTGAACCGGCGCTACCGCGTCGCCGCCACGGCGGCCACGCTGATGGCGCTGCTGCAGCCGCTGATGCTGGACCCCGGCAGCAACCCCTACATCGGCGAGCGCCTGGCCGACACCGTCATCGGCGCGGGCCTGGCCTGGCTGTTCAGCTTCGTGCTGCCGTCGTGGGAACGCGCCGCCGTGCCGCGGCTGGCCCAGCAGCTGCGCGCTGCGCTGGCCCGCCATGCCGCCAACATGCTGCGCTGGGCGCCGGGCCCCGAGGAGCTGACGGCGCAGCGCCTCAGCCGCCAGCAGGCCTACGGCGCGCTGGCCGCGCTGGCCGCGGCGGCGCAGCGCACGCGGGTGGAGCCCGAGCGCGTGCGCCTGCCCGAGGCCCGCATCGAGGCGGCGCTCAGCCACGGCTACCGGCTGATGGCGCTGCTGGGCGCCGTGCAGCACCAGGTGCAGCGGCGCACCACGCGGCTGGACGCCGCCCGCGCCCAGACCGCGCTGCCGCTGGCGCAGCGCGCCTGCGTCGATGCGCTGAACGGAGTGGCGGTGACGGGCACCGACCCCGCCGACATCCCCGACGGCGATGCCGGTGCCTGGCCCGAGCACCTGGGCCAGCACGACCTGACCCCGTGGCTGTTGCGGCGGCTGCGGCTGTGCCGCATCGAGGCGCGCGAGTTCGTCGCCGCGTTGAACCATCTGCAAACCCCTGAAGGAGCATCCCCATGAGCATCCAGACCCGTGCCGCCGTCGCCTGGAAGGCCGGCGCCCCGCTGACCATCGAGACCCTGGACCTGGAGGGCCCGCGCGACGGCGAGGTGCTGGTCGAGGTCAAGGCCACCGGCATCTGCCATACCGACGACTTCACCTTGTCCGGCGCCGACCCCGAGGGCCTGTTCCCGGCCGTGCTGGGCCATGAGGGCGCCGGCGTGGTGCTGGAGAGCAAGGTGCCGTGGCTCAAGCCCGGCGACCACGTCATCCCGCTCTACACGCCGGAATGCCGCGAGTGCAAGTTCTGCCTGAGCCGCAAGACCAACCTGTGCCAGGCCATCCGTTCCACGCAGGGCAAGGGCCTGATGCCCAACGGCACGTCGCGCTTCTCGCTGAACGGCCAGCCCATCTTCCACTACATGGGCACCAGCACCTTTGCCAACCACATCGTGGTGCCCGGCATCGCGCTGGCCAAGATCCGCCCCGACGCACCGTTCGACAAGGTCTGCTACATCGGCTGCGGCGTGACCACCGGCGTTGGGGCCGTGCTGTTCACGGCCAAGGTGGAGGCGGGCGCCAACGTCGTCGTCTTCGGCCTGGGCGGCATCGGCCTGAACGTGATCCAGGGCGCCAGGATGGTGGGCGCCAACAAGATCATCGGCGTCGACATCAACCCCGCGCGCGAGGCGATGGCACGCAAGTTCGGCATGACCGACTTCGTGAACCCCAAGGACGTCGGCAACCTGGTGGACCACCTCGTGCAGCTGACCGACGGCGGCGCCGACTACTCGTTCGAATGCGTGGGCAACGTGCAGCTGATGCGCCAGGCGCTGGAATGCACGCACAAGGGCTGGGGCCGCAGCATCATCATCGGCGTGGCGCCGGCGGGTGCGGAGATCAGCACGCGGCCGTTCCAGCTGGTCACCGGCCGTCACTGGGAGGGCAGCGCCTTCGGCGGCGCGCGCGGCCGCACCGACGTGCCCAAGATCGTCGACTGGTACATGGACGGCAAGCTCAACATCGACGAGCTGATCACCCACAAGCTCAAGCTGGAGCAGATCAACGAGGGCTTCGAGCTGATGCGCCGCGGCGAGTCCATCCGCTCCGTCGTCGAGTTCTGAGCCCCGGCGGCGCACCGCCGCCCTTGCAATTCGTGTGGGAAGCCACAATCGCGCCCGCGGCCGTGGCGGCCTAAGCTGACTCCAAAGCCAGCGCCTTGCTGGCGTTATGCATTTGGAGACACACATGCAGGCTCCCGCCACACTGCAGGCCCCCGCCGCACGACAACCCTTCTACCGGTCGCTCTACGCCCAGGTCCTCGCCGCCATCGTCATCGGCGTGCTGGTGGGCCACTTCTGGCCGCAGACCGGCGAAGCGCTGAAGCCGCTGGGCGACGGCTTCATCAAGCTGATCAAGATGATCATCGCGCCCATCATCTTCTGCACGGTGGTGGTGGGCATCGCGGGCATGGAGGACATGAAGCGCGTCGGCAGGACCGGCGGCTACGCGCTGCTGTACTTCGAGATCGTCTCGACCGTGGCCCTCGTCGTCGGCCTCGTCGTCGTCAACCTGCTGCAGCCGGGCGCCGGCATGCATGTGGACCCCGCCACGCTGGACACCAAGGGCATCGCCGCCTACACCGCGCCCGGCAAGATGCAGGGCACGGTGGACTTCCTGCTGGCCATCATCCCCACCACGGTGGTGGACGCCTTCGCCAAGGGCGAGATGCTGCAGGTGCTGCTGTTCTCGCTGCTGTTCGGCTTCGCGTTGCACCGCTTCGGCGGCCGCGGCACGCTGGTGTTCGACGGCATCGAGAAGACGTCGCACGTGCTGTTCGCCATCGTCGGCATGATCATGAAGGTGGCCCCCATCGGCGCCTTCGGCGCGATGGCCTTCACCATCGGCAAGTACGGCCTGGGCTCGCTGGTGTCGCTGGCCAAGCTGATGGGCTCGTTCTACGCCACCTGCCTGATCTTCATCTTCGTGGTGCTGGGCAGCATCGCCAGGGCGCACGGCTTCTCGATCTGGAAGTTCATCAAGTACATCAAGGAAGAGCTGTTCATCGTGCTGGGCACCTCGTCCAGCGAGTCGGTGCTGCCGCGCATGATGGCCAAGCTGGAGAACCTGGGCGTGCGCAAGTCCACCGTGGGCCTGGTGATCCCGACCGGTTATTCCTTCAACCTCGACGGCACCTCCATCTACCTGACCATGGCCGCCGTGTTCATCGCGCAGGCCACCGACACGCCCATGACGCTGACGCAGCAGCTCACGCTGCTGGGCGTGCTGCTGCTGACCAGCAAGGGCGCGGCCGGCGTGACCGGCAGCGGCTTCATCGTGCTGGCGGCCACGCTGTCGGCGGTGGGCGGCGTGCCGGTGGCGGGGCTGGCGCTGATCCTGGGCATCGACCGCTTCATGTCCGAGGCGCGCGCGCTGACCAACCTGATCGGCAACGGCGTGGCCACCGTGGTGGTGGGCAAGTGGACCGGCGACCTGGACATGGCCCGCATGCAGGCGGTGCTGGACCACGAGACGCCGGCCGAGGCCGAGGCGCCGGAGGCGGTGCTGGATAAAGTCGACCAACACATGGCGACCTGAGACACCGATGGAACTCCTCTCCGAACACCGCTGCTTCGGCGGCACGCAGCGCTTCTACCGCCACGACTCGGCGGAAATCGGGCTGCCGATGCGCTTCGCGTTGTTCGTGCCGCCCGCGCCGCGGGCGCTGCTGGTCTTCCTGGCCGGGCTGACCTGCACGGAGGAGACCTTCCCCGCCAAGGCCGGTGCCCAGCGGCTGGCGGCGGAACTGGGCCTGGCCCTGCTGGCGCCCGACACCAGCCCGCGCGGCGCCGGCGTGGCCGGCGAGAGCGAGGCCTGGGACTTCGGCGTCGGCGCCGGCTTCTACCTGGACGCCACGCGCGAGCCCTGGGCAACGCACTGGCGCATGGAGAGCTGGCTGCTGAACGAGCTGCTGCCCCAGGTGCAGCGCGAGACGGGCCTGACCCAGACCGGCCTGTTCGGCCACTCCATGGGCGGCCATGGCGCGCTGACGCTGGCGCTGCGCCACCCGGGCCGCTTCGCGTCGCTGTCGGCGCTGGCCCCCATCGCGGCGCCGATGCGCTGCCCCTGGGGCCGCAAGGCCTTCTCCGGCTACCTGGGCGAGGACCGCGCCGCCTGGGCCGCCCACGATGCCAGCGAGCTGATGAAGCTGCAGCGCAGCGCGCCGTACCCGGGCGGCATCCTGGTCGACCAGGGCCTGGCTGACAAGTTCCTGGCCGAGCAGTTGCACCCCGAGCAGTTCGAGGCGGCCTGCGCCGCCGTGGGCCAGCCGCTGGACCTGCGCCGGCATGCCGGCTACGACCACGGCTACTTCTTCATCGCCAGCGTCGTCGACGACCACCTGCGCCACCACGCCGCCCGGCTGGCCTGACCCCCGTTGGCCCGAGCCGCGCAGCGTGGCGCGGCCGGCACGGTCACGGGGCCGTCACGGCCGGTGGGCAGCATGCCGGCATGACGCCGACGCACGACACCGCCGCCGCCACCGCCGATGCACCCGGGCTGTCCGTGCGCACCGTCTGGATCTCCGACCTGCACCTGGGCACCCCCGGCTGCCAGGCCGCGGCGCTGCTGGACTTCCTGCGTGACGTCGAGTGCGACACGCTGTACCTGGTCGGCGACATCATCGACGGCTGGCAGCTGCGTCGCTCCTGGTACTGGCCGCAGTCGCACAACGACGTGGTGCAGAAGCTGCTGCGCAAGGCGCGCAAGGGCACGCGGGTCATCTTCATCCCGGGCAACCACGACGAGTTCGCCCGCAAGTACATCACCCACAACTTCGGCGGCGTGGACGTGATGGACGAGGCCATGCACGTGACCGCCGACGGCCGCCGGCTGTGGATCACGCATGGCGACCTGTACGACGGCGTGATCCAGTGCGCGCGCTGGCTGGCCATCGCCGGCGACCTGGCCTACGAGTTCACGCTCAAGGTCAACCGCTGGTTCAACCGCATCCGCGCCAAGTGCGGCCTGCCGTACTGGAGCCTGTCGCGCTACCTCAAGCACAAGGTCAAGCGCGCGGTCAGCTACATCAACGAGTTCGAGAACGCCGTCGCCCGCGAGGCCAAGAAGCGCGGCGCCCATGGCGTGGTCTGCGGCCACATCCACCATGCCGAGATCCGCGAGATCGACGGCATCCTGTACTGCAACGACGGCGACTGGGTGGAAAGCCTGACGGCGCTGGTGGAACACCACGACGGCCGCCTGGAGATCATCGACCGCGGCGAGTTCGCCGCGCTGCCGGGCATGCTGCCCGCGGCGGCGGCGCGGCCGGCGCCGGCCCCGGTGGCCATGCCGGCGCCCCGGCCGCAGCCGGTGGGGGCGGCGGTGGCCGCCACCGAGACCGTCAGACCTGCCTGAGCAGCGCCTGCCCGGCGCGGATCTGCACGCCGGGCGCGATGCCCTCGGCCAGCTCGAAGCCCTGCGGCACGAACACGATGATGGTCGAGCCATGCTCGAACCAGCCCATCTCCTGGCCCTTCAGGTGCGGCGCCACGCAGGGCATCTCGTTCGCGCCGCGGCGGCCCAGGTGCAGCAGCACGTCCAGGAAATGCAGCCGGATGCTGGCCACCAGGATGGCCGCCACCGGCACCAGCGCGACCGGGTGGCCGCTGGCCAGCCGCATGCGCACGACGGCGCGCTCGTTCAGGCAGAACAGGCGCTCCACGCGCTTCAGCGCCACCGGGTTGACGTTCCAGGTGTCGCCGCTGAGGTAGGTCACATGCTCCACGGTGCCATCGGCCGGCGCGTGGAAGCGGTGGTACATCGCCGAGGTCAGCCGCAGCGTGACGAAGCGCCCGCCCTCGAAGACGCTGGCGTCCTGCGTGGGGCCGAACAGCTCGGCGGTCGAGTACGGAAAGCCCTTGGCCTGGTAGACCTGGCCCTGCTGCACCAAGCCGGTGGCGCCCACGATGGCGTCGCTGGGGCTGGCGAAGATCTCCGGCCGCGGGTCGAACGGGCGTGCGCCTTCCTTCAGCTCGCGCGTGAAGCAGTCCTTGATGGACGTGAAGCGCTGCTGCTTCGCTTCGCGCAGGTCCAGCGGCGTGAACCGCCGCCACAGGGCGATGGCCAGCCGTGTGAAGGCCGGGCTCTCGATGTTGGCGATGCGCCCCATCAGCCTGGTGGCGGCGATGCGCGGGATGCGGTTGGTCAGCAGGAAGTTCAGGTCTTCCTGCGCGCCCAGCCGGGCCAGCCAACCGCGGTTGTCCTTGGCGCCGGCGTCGAGCGCGGGGGATGCGTCGGGTGTGTTCATGTCAGTTTCCATGGTGCTGCGCATCGCCTGCGGCGAATGAAACGCGGGGCGGGCGCCGGGCCGTCCCCAGCCGGCCCGCGGGCGATGTGCTCGCGGCTCAAGGCCGTGAGCATCGCCGTCCCCCCGGGGGGACCGACTGGGCTTGACCGCGTTCAGCGCGGCAAGACCGGGCGAGCGGCTCAAAACTTCTGCGCCAGCATCTCGCGGAACACGCCGCGGCGGATGGCCTTGGCCGTCAGCGCGGGCGCCGTCCACCACCAGCCGTCGGCGCGCATCTCGTCGCAGGCGGCGACGAAGCGGTCCATGACCGCGGCGAACTCCGCATCGCCGTAGTTCAGGCTGAAGATCAGCCGGCCGGTGCCCACCCAGCTCAGCGCCAGGCCGTGCTTGCGCAGGTAGAACTGCAGCATCCAGTGGTAGCGGCCGGGCTGCTCGTACATCACCGTCCAGATCGTCGACAGGTTGGCCATGCGCACCGGCGCACCGGCCGCCTGCAGCCGGGCGTTGAACTGCGCGCAACGCGCGTTCCAGCGCGCGTCCAGGCCGTCGTACAGCGCCTGCGTGTCGGGCCGGTCCAGCCGCTTCAGGAAGGCGGCCATCGCGGCCACCACGTAGGGGTGGGCGTTGAAGGTGCCGCGCGCAAAGCAGATGTCCGCCGGCCGGTCCTCGCGGTAGCGCGTCATCAGCGCGCGGCTGCCGCAGACCACGCCCACCGGCAGGCCGCCGCCCAGCGTCTTGCCGTAGGTGACGAGGTCGGCCTTGACGCCGAAGTACTGCTGCGCGCCGCCCGGTGCGAGGCGGAAGCCGACGAACACCTCGTCGAAGATCAGCACGATGCCGCGCGCGGTGCACACGTCGCGGAGCTTCTTCAGCCAGGCGGTGTAGGCCTCGCGGTCGTACGCCGCGCGGCGGCTGCCGTCGATGAGGGCGGAGTCGCCCGGCGCGCTGGCGTTGGGGTGCAGGGCCTGCAGCGGGTTCACCAGCACGCAGGCGATGTCGCGCCGCGTCGCCAGCACCTTCAGCGAGCGCTCGGCCATGTCCTGCAGCGTGAAGGTCTCTCGCGGCGGCAGCGGGTTGCCGGGGCCGGGCTGCACGTCCTCCCACCAGCCGTGGTAGGCGCCGGCGAAGCGCACCAGGCGCTTCTTCCTCGTGTGATAACGCGCCAGCCGCACGGCCTGCATGACCGCCTCGGTGCCGGACATGTGGAAGCTCACCTCCTCCTGCCCCGAGACGGCCTTCAGCCGGGAGAGCACGTCCAGCACGCAGGGGTGGTAGGCGCCCAGCACGGGGCCCAGGTCGCGCGCCGTGGCCACGCCCTCGGCGATGCATTCCTTGTAGGCGTCGTAGCCCAGCAGGTTGACGCCGTAGGAGCCGGTCAGGTCGTAGAAGCGGTTGCCGTCCAGGTCCTCCACCTGCACGCCTTCGCTGTGCTGCAGGAAGGCGCCGACCCTGACGTGCTCGCGCAGCACCGGGCTGAACTGGAAGGGCACGCGGTAGCGGCCGGTGAAGCGCAGGTCGGAGATGGTCTCGCGCGCCTGCTCGGTGGCAGCCAGCGTCTTCGCGAAGCGGGCGTCGAACTCGGCGCCCAGCCGGCGCAGGGCGGCGCGGCGCTGCGCGGCGACGTCGTCGGGCGCGCCGTCGGCGGCGAAGAACTGCGCCTCGTCATAGGCATAGCCCGGCACCCACCGGGCCAGCCGCTTGGCCATGCGCGAGTGGCCGGCGAGGGACCGGTGCTTGGCGCGCGACAGCTCGATGCGCCGCTTGGCGGCCGGCAGCAGCGCGAGCAGGCCGAGGGCCAGTGCCGACAGGGTGAAGGCTTCGTCCATGGACTCAGTGCGCCTGCTGGCCCACGTGCTCCATCGGGTCGATCAGCTGGCCGCGCAGCAGGTAGAAGGGCGACTTCCAGTACAGCAGCACGTCGTGGAAGGGGTCGGTGAGGATCTTGAAGCCCCAGGCCAGGCCCTGCACCAGGCCCTGCGTGGCCCACAGCTGGCCGACGCGGAACAGCAGCCCCGTCACGCCCAGGCAGAACCAGGCCATGCCCACGTCCTCGACATAACCCTGCAAGCCCACGGCGGGCTCGATCAGGCCGCCCAGCGACGGCGCCAGCCACAGCACCGCCGGCAGCGCCACCCACACGGCCATCAGCACGATCTTGCGGCGGATGTTGTAGCCCACCTTGATCTCTTCCTTGTAGGCGTCGGTGGCCTGGTTGACCTCGTCGTAGCCGCGCGGTTCGAAGAAGAAGTGACCCGCCTGGCGGGTCGTCATTGACACGCACCAGGCCAGCAGCGCGGCCCAGGCCGGGTTGACGAACACCAGGCCGTAGGCCACCAGGAAGCTCAGCGCGCTGATCAGGTGCAGGCTCTGGTTGATGCGGCTGTGGTGGTAGTAGCGGTGGTCGTCCCAACGCTGGGTCTTCAGGGTCTGGAAGAAATCGTTCACGTCCCGTCCTCGTCGTTTGGGTGAAGGCGGGCGCATGGTCGGACGCTTGCGTGAAATCGCCGTGACGGTCTGGCTGTCACAGTGCTGTTGCATGCGGTCGTGACGATTCGCGCATGAACATCGCACCCGAAGCCGACGACATCCTGGTCGACGAGCTGCCCGCGCCGCGCCACTCGCGCCGCTTGGCGGTGGTCACCGAGACCTATCCGCCCGAGGTCAACGGCGTGGCGATGTCGATGGCGCGCGTCGTCGACGGGCTGCACCGTCGCAACCACGACGTGCAGCTGATCCGGCCGCGCCAGTCGGCCGGTACGGCGCCGCCGCCCGGCGGCAAGCCGGCCGTCGACGAGGTGCTGACCAAGGGCCTGCCGGTGCCGCTGTACCCCAACCTGCGCATGGGCGTGCCCAGCAAGCGCAGCCTGGTCAAGCTGTGGTCGCTGCACCGGCCGGACGTGGTGCACATCGCCACCGAGGGGCCGCTGGGCTGGTCGGCGCTGCAGGCGGCGCGCCACCTGGTGCTGCCGGTCACGTCGGACTACCGCACCAACTTCCACGCCTACGGCAAGCACTACCGGCTGGGCCTGTTCAGCAAGCCCATCATGGGCTATCTGCGCAAGTTCCATAACCGCTGCGACGCCACCATGGTGCCCACCGAGGCGATGCGCGTGCAGCTGGCCGAGCGCGGCTTCGAGCGGCTGGCCGTGGTCGGGCGCGGCGTGGACGCGCAGCGCTTCGACCCGGCGCGGCGCAGCGCCGCGATGCGCCAGGGCTGGGGCGCGGGCCCGGACGACCTGGTGATGGGCTATGTCGGCCGGCTGGCGCCGGAGAAGAACCTGGGCGTCGTGCTGGCGGCCTACGAGGCCATCAAGGCCACGCAGCCGCGCGCCCGCCTGGTGTTCGTCGGCGACGGCCCCATGCGTGCCGAGCTGGCCGCACGCATGCCCGACGCGGTGTTCGCCGGCCAGCGCAGCGGCGACGACCTGGCGGCGCATTACGCCGGGCTGGACCTGTTCCTGTTCCCCAGCCTGACCGAGACCTTCGGCAACGTGACGACCGAGGCCATGGCCAGCGGCTGCGCGGTCGTCGCCTTCGAGAGCGCGGCGGCGGGCGAGCTGATCCGCAGCGGCGTGAACGGCTGGCTGGCGGGCCTGGGGCGCGAGGCCGATTTCGTTGCCACGGTGCGCGTGGCGGCGGGCGATGCGGCGGCCCGGCGCGCGGTGGCTGCGGCGGCGCGGGCGACGGCGCGGCGGCTGGACTGGGGCGACATCACGGCGCGCTTCGAGGCCGTGCTCGAAGGGGCGATCGCGCGGGCGGATGCGGAGCTGGTGCTGCCGGGGCTGCAGGCGGCGGCTTGAGTCGCTGGCTTGTTTGCCGTTGTTGTCTGTCTGTTTGCCCGCGCCTGCTTGACCCCGGCACCACCGCACCGAGTTCAAGCAGGAGCAGGAAGACGGCAAGAAGCAAAGCGAAGCGTCAAGC
>CAXDTK010000036.1:0-26483 GCA_963992225.1 uncultured Comamonadaceae bacterium
GGGCCGGGTGGGGCCGGGCCCAGGGCGGGCCGAACGGGGGGGGGGTGAGGGGGCGGGGGGGGCGGGGGTGGGGCGGGGGGCCGGGGAGGGGTGTGGATGGGGGGGGGGCGCCGCCGTGGGGGCGTGTTTCGCGGCCCCGGGCCCCGGGGGGTCGGGCCGGCGACCGGTTCCTCGTCCAGCACCAGCTTGGCGTCCAGCAGTTCCAGCGTGCGGCCCCGGAACACCGCCAGCGCGCGGTGCGAGGGCACAGTGCGGATGGGCTCGGCGTAGTCGAAGTAGTCGCGGAACTTGGCGTGGTCGGGCAGTTCGCCGTTCTTGCCGTCCATCAGCTTGGACTGGAACAGGCCTTCGGCCCACAGCCATTCGCGCAGCTTGCCCACCAGCACGGCGTCCTCGGCCCAGCGCTCGGCCAGCAGGTCGCGCACGCCGTCCAGCACCGCGTGGGCGTCTGAAAAGCCAGCCTCGGCGTTGACGAAGGCGGCGGCTTCCGTCAGCGGCTCCAGCGTGGGGTCGGCGAACAGCTTGTCGGCCAGCGGCTCCAGCCCGGCCTCGCGGGCAATCAGGCCCTTGGTGCGGCGCTTGACCTTGTAGGGCAGGTAGAGGTCTTCCAGCTCCTGCTTGGTGGGCGCCGCCCGGATGGCGGCCTCCAGCTCGGGCGTCAGCTTGCCCTGCTCGGCAATGCTCTTGAGCACCGCCTCGCGGCGCTCGGCCAGCTCGCGCAGGTAGGCCAGCCGGGCGTCCAGCTCGCGCAACTGGATGTCGTCGAGGCCGTCGGTGGCCTCCTTGCGGTAGCGGGCGATGAAGGGCACGGTGGCCCCGCCGTCCAGCAGCTCGACGGCGGCCTGCACCTGGGCGGGCCGCACCTTCAGCTCGGCGGCAATCTGGGAAACGATCAGCTTGTTGTCCAACACGGCTCGGCAGTCAGGCGAAAAGCCTTCAAGTTTCCCACAGGGGTTTTCCTGTCGCCGCTGTCGGTGGGGCGGCGCGGCGTTTCCTCGGGTTACCGAGGGTTTGCCTTGGGAGGGCGCTCACTACAGTCGCCCGCGCAACAGCCACAACGACAGGAGACAGGCATGCGGAAGAGGATTTCTCGCCGGGTTCTGACGGTGCTTGCGGCCGCGCTGGCGGCCGGTGCGGCGCTCGCGACCAACTACTCGCTCTGGGTCAACGGCCGCACCGGCGGCGGCGTGGCCGGCAACTACGCCGACTTCACCTACTGGGGACCGGCCAGCACCGCGGCCGGCGTCAACAAGAAGGCCGTCAACTGGGACGGCTACAACCGCATCTCCGACCAGAACCACCTGGTCCGCAATGCGCTGGACTGCTACTGCACGGGCCCCAACTGGTGCTATGTCGCCGCCCACAGCGCGGGCGACCTGATGATCGGCTACACGCTGTCCATGTACGGCGGCAGCAGCCGCTACAAGAAGAACGCCACCCCCGGGCCCGACGGCGCCTGCGGCAACAGCGACGGCGGCACGCAGACCGGCTGGAACATCAAGTGGGTGGACGTGGCCGCCGGCGCCGCGGGCGGCAGCGAGCTGGCCAACGCGGGCGACTGGGCGCTGTCCGAGCCGCTGGTGGCCGACCTCAAGACCGCCACCGCCCGCGCCATGTACGACCACAACAACACCCGCGCCAAGATGTTCTACATGTGGGCCGGCGCCAAGGGCACGCTGTATTCCTTCGTGCTGCCCGGCCAGGACGACGAGGCCATCGCCTACCACTCGGCCGGCGCCATCTCCGGCAGCGGCGGCGGCAGCTACTGCAACCCCAGCGACTGGCTGTGCAACGACCTGACGCTGGGCACCGCGCCGGCGGAGGGCGGCCGGGCCAAGTGGAGCAACCACACGGTGGTGTTCCGCGACACCGGCGAGGCCTATGACCACTACACCCGCGGCAACTGGCAGGGCACCGTCGGCCTGGTGCGGACCGACATGGTGAACTACGCCAAGTGAAGCCCGCCGCCTGGCTGGCCGGCGCCGCGCTGGCCGGCCTGATCGGCTGGTGGGCCTGGCCGCGCGAGGCGGCGGTGCCACCGGCCCAGGCCGCGCTGCAAGCCGGACACCTGGCGCTGCCGGCGGGGCCGGCCTCGGCTGCGGCCTCCCGCCCACCGGGGTCGCCCTTCACGGACGCTGCGCTGCGTGAGCGACTGGGCCAGCGCGAGCTGCTGCTGCAGCGCCTGGAGCGGGCGCGCACCACGCTGGCCAGCTACCGCGAGCAGACGCGCTACCCGCACGAGTCGCGGCCTATCGCGGAGCACCCCGACCAAGTGCAGCCCTTCGCGCCGGTGCAGGAGAGCCTGCCGCTGCGCTTTCCCGGCACCCAGGCGGCGGTGCCGGGCGTGCGCATCCTGACCAGCCAGGACCGCGTGTTCATGAGCGGTGACGAGACGGTGCGCGTCAGCGTCAGCGCGCAGGACGACAGTGGCCGCACGCTGCCGCTGCTGGTCACGCGGGCCGTCGCCTTCGATCTGCCGGACCCGCGCCAGGCCGCCGGCCGGCCGCAGCTGGCGCTGGACTTCCGCGCCAGCGACGGCGTCTACAGCGCGCAGTTCCAGCCCTCGCGCACCGCCTTCGCCGACTTCGCCGGCACGCTGCGCCTGCAGGTCACGCTGAGCCAGGACGGCCGCCAGGGCGTGGTCAATTTCGACGTGGTCTACCAGCCGGGCGTACCGGCCGACTGGGGCGCCATCACCGAACGCGTGGCGGACGGCTCGCTGGACTTCCTGGTGGGCCTGGACGTGAGGCAGCCCGGCCGCTACGTCGTCAGCGGCCGCGTGGACGACGCCCGCGGCGAGCCGTTCGCGCTGGTCAGCTTCAACGAGGAGCTGGGCAGCGGCGCCCAGGTCGCGCGGCTGCGGGTGTTCGGCAAGCTGCTGCGCGACGCCGCGCCGGCCATGCCGCTGCGGCTGCGCGACCTGCAGGGCTTTCTGCTGCTGCAGGACCGCTTCCCCGACCGCGCCATGCTGCCGCGGCGCGAGGGCGTGGTGCACCGCAGCGCCAGCTACGCGCTCAAAGGCTTCTCGGACGCGGAATGGACCAGCGAGGAGCGGGAGCGCTACCTGGCCGAGCTGGGCAAGGACGTCACGACGCTGGAGTCCCAGCTGGGCAAGCCCTGAGCCAGTCGTGCAGGCCCTGCGCCGCCGCGCGGCCGCTGGCCATGCTGGCCGTCAGCAGGTAGCCGCCGGTGGGAGCCTCCCAGTCCAGCATCTCGCCGGCACAGAACACGCCCGGCAGCGCGCGCAGCATCAGCCCGTCGGTCAGGGCCTCGAAGCGTACGCCACCGGCGGTGCTGATGGCCTCGGCCACCGGGCGGGCGGCGTGCAGCGTCAACGGCAGGGCCTTCAGCGCGGCGGCCAGCGCCGCGGCGTCCAGCATCTGCCCGCGCGTCAGCAGCTCGTGCAGCAGGCCCAGCTTCAACGGGCTCAGGCGCAGCCGGCTCTTCAGGTGCGAGGACAGCGAGCGGCTGCCGCGCGGGTGGCTGACCTCGGCCAGCACCCGCTCGGGCGTCAGCTGGGGCAGCAGGTCCAGCGTCAGCGTGGCGCGGCCGTCGCGGGCGATCTGGTCGCGCAAGGCCGCGCTGGCGGCATAGACCAGCGAGCCTTCGATGCCCGTGGCCGTGACGACGAATTCGCCCGGGCGGCCGGCAAAGCCGGCCGTGGCCAGCGCCACCGGCTTGACCGGCTGGCCGGCGAACTCGGCCGCGAAGCGCGCACTCCAGCCGGGCGCGTCCGGGTGGGCTGCCGTGGCCCCCACGTCGAAGCCGCAGTTGGCCGGCTGCAGCGGCGCCACGGCCACGCCGCGCGCCGCCAGCCAGGGCGCCCAGGCGCCGTCGGAGCCCAGCTGCGGCCAGGAGGCACCGCCCAGCGCCAGCAGCGTGGCGCGCGGCGTGACGAGGCGCTCGCCGTCGGGCGTGTCGAAGCGCAGCGTGCCCGGCTCGGCGGCCCAGCCCGTCCAGCGGTGGCGCATCGCGAACTTCACGCCCGCGGCGCGCAGCCGGTGCAGCCAGGCACGCAGCAGCGGCGCGGCCTTCAGGTCGGTGGGGAAGACGCGGCCGGAGGTGCCGACGAAGGTCTCGATGCCCAGCGCGGCGGCCCAGGCGCGCAGCGCGTCGGCGTCGAAGCCGCGCAGCAGCGGGTCGATCTGCGCGCCCCGGTCGCCGTAGCGGCCGAGGAAAGGCCCGTAGGGCTCGGCATGCGTCAAGTTGAGGCCGCCCTTGCCGGCCAGCAGGAACTTGCGGCCCACGCTGGGCTTGGCATCGAAGACGGTGACGGCGTGGCCCGCGGCGGCCAGCACCTCGGCCGCCATCAGGCCGGCGGGGCCGCCGCCGATGACGGCGATGGAATCGGGGGAACTCATTCCCCCGATTGTCCCCGCGCTCAGTCCGCGCGCAGCTTGGCGCGCAGCGCCGCGCCGATCTCGGGCTTGTCGGCGAAGGGATCGGTCGGGTTGCGCAGCTGCATCACGTCTTCCAGCCGCGTCTGCACGCCGGCCAGCGCCTGGGGGTGGCTGAAGATGTAGAACTTGCCGTGGTCGATGGCGTCGAACACCAGGGCGGCGACGTCGGCGGCGGTCAGCTTGCCGGAGGACACCGCCTTGTCGGTCTGGGCCTGGGAGATGAGCTGGCTCTTGGTGGGTTTGCTCATGGCGAACTCGCCGGGCCGGTTGCGGTGGCTCTGGCTGATGCCGGTGGGCACGAAGAAGGGGCACAGCACCGAGGCGTGGACCTGGTCGGTCACCAGCGACAGGTCCTGGTACAGCGTCTCGGACAGCGACACCACCGCATGCTTGCTGACGTTGTAGACGCCCATGTTGGGCGGGTTCAGCATGCCGGCCATGGAGGCAGTGTTGACGATGTGGCCGCGGTAGGCCGGATCGGCCTTGGCGGCGGCCAGCATCATGGGCGTGAACAGGCGCACGCCGTGCACCACGCCCATCAGGTTGACGCCCAGCACCCATTCCCAGTCGGCCAGGCTGTTCTCCCAGATCAGGCCGCCCGAGCCGACGCCGGCGTTGTTGAAGACGAAGTGCGGTGCGCCGAAGCGCTGCTGCACGGCGTCGGCCAGGGCCTGCATCGGGTCGGCCTTGGCCACGTCCACCACGCGGGACAGCACCTCGACGCCGGTGAACTCGGCCGCGGCCTTCTCGAGCGCGTCGGCCTGCACGTCCACCAGCACGAGGTTCATGCCGCGCTGCGCGGCCAGGCGGGCGGTCTCCAGGCCGAAGCCGGACCCGGCGCCGGTGATGACGGCGGTCTGGGGTTGGGTCATTGCAGGGTCTCCTTGGGCAGGCGCATCTCGATGTGCGCGATGCCGTCTTCCATGTAGGTCTCGCCCACCGGCATGAAGCCGAAGCCGGCGTAGAAGGGTTGCAGGTGGGCCTGCGCATGTAGCGTGAGGGACTGCGCCGGCCAGAGGCGCTCGCATTGGGCCAGCGCCTGGGCCATCAGCGCCCGGCCGGTACCGCCGCCCCGTGCCTGCGGGGCCGTGACGACGCGGCCGATGAGCGCGTCGGGGCCCTTGAGCCCCGGCGGGATCAGGCGCGCGTAGGCCAGCAGCCGGCCCTCGCGCTCGCCCAGCAGGTGCAGGGTCTGCGGGTCCAGTCCGTCGATGTCCTGGAACACGCAGTGCTGCTCCACGACGAACACCTCGCTGCGCAGGGCCAGCAGCTCGTAGAGCCGCTGCACGCCCAGCGCCTCAAAGGGCAGGCAGCGCCACTCCATCAAACCAGCTTGACGAGCTGCTTGCCGAAGTTCCTGCCCTTGAGCAGGCCCATGAAGGCCTCGGGCGCGGCGGCCAGGCCTTGCGCGACGGACTCGCGGTACTTGAGCTTGCCGGTGGCCACCAGCGTGCCCAGCTCCTTCAGCGCCTCGGGCCAGACCTCCATGTGCTCGGAGACGATGAAGCCTTCGATCTTCATGCGGTTGACCAGGATGAGCTGGGGTGCCGCCATGGGAATGGGCTGGCCGTCGTAGCCGGAAATCATGCCGCACATGGCCACGCGGCTGAAGGCGTTGGCGCGCAGCAGCACGGCGTCGAGGATGTAGCCGCCCACGTTCTCGAAGTAGCCGTCGATGCCGTTGGGGCAGGCGGCCTTCAGCGCGGCCGACAGCGACCTGACGTCGCCATGCTGCTTGTAGTCGATGCAGGCGTCGAAGCCCAGTTCCTCGGTGACATAACGGCACTTGTCGGCGCCACCGGCAATGCCCACGGCCCGGGCGCCGCGCGCCTTGGCCAGCTGGCCCACGGCCGAGCCGACCGCACCGCTGGCGGCGCTGACGACGACGGTTTCACCCGCCTTGGGGTTGATGATCTTCACGAGGCCGTACCAGGCCGTGACGCCTGGCATGCCGACCGCGCCGAGGTAGGCCGACAGCGGGATGTGGGTGGTGTCCACCTTCTGCAGCACGCCGCGCTGGCTGGCGTCGACGGTGACGTATTCCTGCCAGCCGCCCATGCCCACGACCTTGTCGCCCACGGCGAAATGGGGGTTCTTGGACTCGACCACCTCGCCCACGGTGCCGCCGATCATCACCTCGTCCAGCGGCTGCGAGGCCGCGTAGCTCTTGCTGTCGTTCATGCGGCCGCGCATGTACGGGTCCAGGCTGAGGAAATGGTTGCGCACGCGCACCTGGCCGTCGGCCAGCGGGGGCAGCGCCACCTCGACGAGGCGGAAGTTGTCGGGCGTGACCTCGCCCTGGGGGCGCGAGGCGAGGACGATCTGGTGGTTCAGGGTGCTCATGGCGGGCTGTCTGTTGACACAACAGCTGCCATTGAAACACCCCGGCCGGGGCGCGCCGCGTCCCAGGCGTGACAGGCCTTGGACCCTCAGGCCTTCACGCCGCCTTGGGGATGGGGTACTGGGTGCAGCCCAGCTTCTCGGAGATGTCGCGGCTGGCCGCCTGCAGCATGCTGACGACCTCGGGCGCCTTCTCCTCGCTGAAGCGGAAGGTGGGGAAGGACACGCTCATGCCGGCGATGGGCTGGCCCAGGCGGTCGAAGATGGGCACGCCCAGGCAGCGGATGTGGTCGTCGAACTCCTCGCGGTCCTCGCCGAAGCCTTGCTTCTTGACCTGTTCCAGCTCCGCCAGGAAGGCCGGGCGCTCGGTGATGGTCTTGTCGCGAAAGCGCGTGAAGGTGGCGCCGTCCAGGATGCGGTCGCGGCGCGCCGGGTGTTCCCAGGCCATCAGCACCTTGCCGATGGCGGTGCAGTGCAGCGGTGCGCGGCGGCCGATGCGGGAGTACATGCCCAGCATGTGGCGCGAGTCCACCTTGTGGATGTAGATGATCTCGCTGTCGATCAGGCTGCCCAGGTGGACGGTCTCGCCGGTGGCGTCGGCCAGCATCTGCATGTGGTGCTTGGCCAGGTCCACCAGCTCGGGCGAGGGCAGGGCCTTGGCGCCCAGCTCGAACATGCGCATGGACAGGCCGTAGCGCTCGCTGTCGGCCTCCTGGCGCACATAGCCCAGGCTCTTCATGGTCTGCAGGAAACGGTAGACGGTGGCCTTGGGCATGGCCAGCCGCACCGACAGCTCGGTGATGCCGATGTCGCTTCGTTCGCCCAGCGCGTTCAGGATGGCGAACACCTTGAGCACCGCGGCAACCGATTCCGGCTGCTTCGAATCACCAATGTCGTCGTCCATCGTTTCGCTTCTTTCGGGCGCCTGTTCCAGAACGCTGATTTTCACTCAGCCCCGCCGAGGCCCGGCACCGGCCCGGATTTGCTCAGCAAGATGATCGGGGCGGGCCGGCCGCAACGGCGCGGCGTCATAGGACGCGTCGGGCCGCCAGCCGATGTCGGCCGCGAGCGTCTCGCCGGGATGCGCGGCCTGCCAGGCGGCCAGCAGGTCCACCGGCCGGCCGTTGAGGCGGCTGTCGCGGTCGCTGAAGGCGCTGCCCTTGAGGCGCCGGATCAGGCGGTCGGGCGTGATGCCGGCCGGCAGCTCCCAGCGGTTGTGCTCGGCAAAGATGCGTGAGCGCAGGCCCACGCCCAGCGAGTAGCCGTAGTCCTGCGCCCGTGCCGCGCTGAACAGGTTGCTGACGACATGCACCTGGCCGTAGCGCACCCGCGGCGTGCGCTCCTTGCAGGCGTCGAAATGGTTGTGGTGCAGCGTCACGCGCAGCCGGCCCTCGTCGCTGGTGCGGCCGTCGCTGCTGCCGATCAGCATGGTCTTGTCGTGGCCCTGGAAGCGGCACCAGGACAGGGTGACGAGGTCGCTGCCGTTGGTGATGTCCAGCAGGCCGTCGTGGTGCTGCACGCGCCGTCCCAGGCGCAGGGGTTCGAGGTGGTCGGGCCGGTCGCCGTCGTCGAAATGGCAATGGTCCACCCAGACCCGCTCGGCGCCCGTGAGGCTCAGCGGGTCGTAGGCCGAATTCCACTCGCCGTGGCCGTTGTCGCGCGGCTCCCAGGCAGGAAAGTGGTCGTAGGCGTCGTGGAAGTGCAGGTCGCGGATGACGATGTTGGCGACCTTGTCCAGCACCAGCGTGCCGTGCCGGAAGCCGGCGCCCGGCGCGGCGCCCAGCAGCGTGGTGTTGGACGGCACGCGCACCGTGATGGCCTCGGCCTGGCGCCGGGCCGAGCGGCGGCGCGCGTCTTCCAGCGGGCCCCGGGGGTCGTCGCGGCCCCAGCTGGCCGGGTCGAAGGCGCGGTCGAAGGCGTCCGCATCGAAGGCCGGGTCGCGCCAGCGCTCGGCATCGCCGGGGCCCAGGTCGATGAGCCGGTGGATGCGGATGATCTTCGGCACGTCGCCCAGCTGCAGCGCGGCATCCAGGCCGGCGCGGTCGTGCACGTCGACGACATGCCCGGCCCGGGCGCCGGCACCGCCGGTGGTGCGCCCCACGCCGGCCCAGCCCAGCGGGCCTTCGGGCGTGGCGGGCGAGGTGGCGGGCGGGGTGGCGCAGCCGGTCAGGGCGGGCAGGGTGGCCAGGGCCAGCAGGTCACGGCGGTGCAGGCTCATGGGCGGCGGTTGTTGAACTCGAACAGGCGGTTGCCGGCGGCGTCGAACGGCCGGCGCGAGGTGCTGGCCACCCAGGGGCCGATGTGGGCGCCGATGTCGCTGTCGCGCACGATGGCCAGGCCGTTGGGGCTGCTGCCCGCCTGCCAGGTGCCGTGCTTGACGCCGGCATCCCAGGCCCTGCCGATGGCGGCGCTCCCCGGGGCCAGGCCCGGCTCGCCGATGAAGCGGCTGTGCGTGACGAGAAAACCCTGCGCCACATCGGGCGCCGTGCTGGGCGCCAGCACGATGCCGCCCTGGCCGGGCGTGCGGCGGTGGGCGCGGCTGAGCACGGTGCTGTGCTCGATGACCAGCACCGCATTGCCGAAGATGAAGTCCACGTCACCGGCGATCAGGCTGTGGCGGATCAGCTGCCGGGCGGGCCGGTCCGGCGCGCCGCCCTTGGCATACAGCGTGTCCTGGTGGCCCAGCAGGCGCATGTTCTCCAGCTGGATGCGATCGCCAGCCAGCGTCAGGGCCACGGCCTGGGCGCCGCCGCTTTCACCCGCGCCGGGCGGGTAGGCTTCGCCGCGGCGCACGCCATCCATGGCGTCGTTGGCGATGGTCAGGTGCAGCAGCTGCACATCGGCGCTCTGCACCAGCACGGTGGTGCTGCCGCTGGTGCCGAGGGTGGTCTTGCCCCGCTCGGGGATGCAGGGGTGGGCGGGCTCGTCGGCACCCTTGTGTTGGCCGGTGAAGCGGCTGTCCACCAGCACCACGGCGCTGGCGTCCAGCGCCGAGCCCACCAGCGCCAGCGGCGCCTTGTCCTTGATGCAGACCGGGCCGCGGTAGGTGCCGGGCTGGAGGTGGATGACCCAGCGCTTCGTGCCGTCGGCGGGCACCTTGTCAATCGCAGCCTGGACGGACTCACCGGGTTTCACGATGAAGTCAGGTGCCGCCGCGGCCAGGTCGGCCAGCGGCGCGGGCTGCCAGTCGCCGAGGTAGGCGGCCGTCGTGTGGGCGGCGGCCTGCTCCGGCGTGAGCTGGGGGCGGGGCTGGGCCTGGCTCGCAACGGTCGCCAGGGCCAGCGCCAGCGCGACAAGCGTGGGCAGGGGCTTCACAGGTCGGCCAGGTAGAGGGCCGGCTCGACGCCGTTCGCGCGCTCCTTGTCGCAGCTGAACAGCACCTGCTTGTTGTCGGGCGTGAAGCTGGGGTGGGGGTGCGTGACCTGGCGGCTGTCCTTGTAGACGTCCCAGCCGCTGTCGTGGCGCGCGATCGGTCGCGTGGTGCCGCTCTTCAGGTCGAACAGATGCAGGTAGGGGTCGCCCACCAGCATCTCGTTGCTGGCGCTGCTGTCGTTGCTGACCTTGCCGCAGCCATCGCCGACGATGAGCGTGCCGTCATGGTTGCTCATCAGGTGCGAGCATTGCGGCATGGCGGTGAGCACCTTGTTCTGAAGCGTGACCGGGTCCAGGCTGCAGATCCAGCGCTCGGGCGAGCTGTGGTTGTAGCTGACGTAGATCATCGCGCTGCCGTCCGGCACCCAGAACTCGTGCGTGCAGCTCTCGCCGTTCTCGTGGGCCTTGCCGCAGCGGCGGTTGGTGCCGTCCTCGTTGATGAACCACATGCGCGCGTCGATGAGGTCGTGCGGGCCTTCGTGGCAATAGGCCACGGTGTGGTCGTCGAAGGGGCGGTACTGCGGGTGGCCCAGCCAGCCGCGTTGCTCCAGGATCACCGTGCGCTGGCCGGTGCGAAGGTCCACGCTGAAGAGCCGGCACAGCGGCTTCCTGTGGAACATCTCGTTGAACTTCTGCCAGGTGTTCAGCGGGAACCAGTCGCTGGCGGCGATCTCGATGCCGACCATCTTGGTGCAGGCGCTGTTGCTGACCCAGGTGCCGTAGCCCACCCAGCCGTCGGGCACGACGTAGGCGACTTCTTCCTTCAGCGTGGCCAGCTCCAGGCGGATGAGTTGGCGGTCGCCGCGCACGAAGTAGACGAAGCGGTCGTCCGGGCTCATGAAGGCGCCAAAGGTGTTCTCGCGCGCGCCCTCGGTCAGCTGGATGGCGGTCTGCGACGGCAGGTCCAGCAGGTGCAGGTTCCAGTTGGGGCTGGGCTCAGGGCCGAACTCCCCACCGAACATCAGCTTGGAGCCGTCGTTGGTGAAGCACTTCTGATAGAAGTAGTTGCGGTGGCAGGTGACGTCCGGCGGCGTCAGGCGGGTGACGCGGGCGCCGGTGTCGGGGTCCTCGCGGGTGAGGAATTCAAACTTGCGTTCGGTGGATTTCATGGCGGGCTGATGGGCTGAAGGACCTGGTGCGGAGATCGGATGGCGCAGGGCCGAGGCCGAGCGCAATTACTTCGTGTCCCCCGGGCCGCTGCGCGGCCCTCCTCCTTTACCTGCGTAATTGCGCTCGGCCTCACCCCTGCGTGCGCGACAGCGGCGTTTCGCGTCAACACCAGGCAGCCAAGCGCAGGAGTGCGGGTGGGCCTGATGCGAAGGTAAAGGAGGAGGTCCGCGCAGCGGGCCGGGGGACACGAAGCATCAGGTCCACTCGCGCTCCTGCGCCCGTCAGGTCTTGGCGTCATTGAATCCTCGACAACAACGCATTCCCTTCCTCCACCAGCCGGCGCGCGGCCGCGGTGTCGGAGGTCTTGTCGTAGGCGATGGTCTCGAACACCTCGCGCATGAACTTCTGGAAGCGCGCGTGCTCAAACAGCGGCGCGGGGCGGATCAGCCGGCCGGCGTCGCGCTGGGCCTGGATCTGGTCGTGCGCGGCCAGTTCCAGCGGCGGCAGGCCGCCGGCCTTCTGCAGCACGGCGAGCGCACCCTTGGCGCTGGGCAGGCCGCGGGTGCGGCCCAGGAGGCGGGCGGCCTCGGGGTCGGTCAGCAGGAAGTTCATCAGCTTGGCGGCCAGCTCGGGCTGCCTGCAGTTGCGGCCGATGGTGTACATGACCGTGGGCCGGCCGAACAGGCCGCTGTCCCTGGCGCCCGGCAGCGCGGGGAAGGCGCCCAGCGCCAGCTTCTCGCCCGGCGCCAGCGTGGAGCCGCGCAGCGCGATGACCGAGTCCCAGGTGTAGTTGCCGGCCCAACGGCCGGTGACCCAGTCGGGCTGCTGCTCGGTGGGCTTCTCGGCGCCGCCCAGGCTGGCGCGCAGGGGCAGCGGCGTGGCCACATGCTGGCTGATCAACTGCCTGTACGTCCGCACCCAGTCCAGCGCCGCGGTGGGGCTCATGGCCACGCGGGGCCGGGTGGGGTCGACGAAGGGCGTGCCGTGCTTTTGCTGGATGTAGCTCTGCGACAGCAGGATCATGTCGTAGAGCTCGCCGTCCAGCGGGTAGTGGGCCTCGCCCAGCTTGCTGCGGAACACAGGGCCGGTGGCGAAGAGGTCGTCCCAGGTCTGCGGCAGCTTGACGCCGGCACGGCCGAAGGCGGTCTCGTTCCACAGGAAGACGCGGGCGCTGAAGGACGAGGGCAGGGCGTTGAGCTTGCCTTGCACGCGGCCGTAGGCGAGGTCGTCTTCGGTGAACTGGTCCAGCGCCAGATGGTTGGCCAGGCCGTTCAGGTCGGTGAAGCCGTTGCCGCGCTTGCTGAACATGGCCAGCCAGGCCCAGTTGATCTGCATCACGTCAGGCTCGGAGCGGCCGGCGATTTGGGTGGTGAGCCGCTCCAGGTAGCCGTTGAAGCCCATGTACTCGGCCTTCACGCGCACGCCGTAGCGCTGCTCGAACACCTTGAGCGCGGCCAGGGTGGCCTGGTGGCGGGCGGCGCCGCCCCACCAGGCAAAGCGCAGCACCGGCCGCTCCTGGGCATGCACGAAAGGGGCGGCCAGCGCGGCGCTGCTGGCGATGACGAGGCGTCGGCTGATCGTCATGCCAGCAGACTCGCGCCGTCGTCGTCGGCCGCGAACAGATGCGCATGGGCCATCTGGAAGTGGAAGGTCTGCACCGTGCCGCGGGCCAGCAGGCGCAGGCCCGCTGCCTCTTCGGCGGGGATGCGGGCGCTGAAGGCCAGACCACCCACGTCGAAGTAGGTGAAGACCTCGGCGCCCATGTTCTCGCAGAACTTCATCGTCGCCTGCACCGCCACGCTGCCGGGCTTGGCCTGCAGGCTGATGTGCTCAGGCCGCAGGCCGAACTGCAGCGGGCCGTCGGCGGTGGGCTTGAAGCGGCCGGTGGGCAGCCGCAGCCGCACGCCGCCCAGCGCCACGGCGCCGTCCTGCAACTGGGCCTTGACGATGTTCATCTCGGGCGAGCCGATGAAGCTGGCGACGAACGCATTGGCCGGCCGGTCGTACAGCGCCGTGGGCGTGTCGACCTGCTGGATGACGCCGGCCTTGAGCACGCAGATGCGCTCGCCCATGGTCATGGCCTCGGTCTGGTCGTGCGTGACGTAGATGGTGGTGGCCGGCTGGCCGGCGTCGCGCAGGCTGCGGTGCAGCTCGGTCAGGCGCACCCGCATGGCGGCGCGCAGCTTGGCGTCCAGGTTGGACAGCGGCTCGTCGAACAGGAAGACCTCGGGCTTCTTGACGATGGCCCGGCCCACCGCCACGCGCTGCGCCTGGCCGCCGGACAGCTGCTTGGGGTAGCGGGCCAGCAGGTGCTCCATCTCCAGCAACTGGGCGGCGTGGCGCACGCGCTGGTCCAGCTCGGCCTTGGGCGTCTTGGCCAGCTTCAGGCCGAACGCGAGGTTGTCGTACACCGTCATGTGCGGGTAGAGCGCGTAGTTCTGGAACACCATCGCGATGCCGCGCTGCTTGGGCGGCAGGTCGTTGACGGTGCGGCCGCCGATGTTGAGCTCGCCGCCGCTGATGGACTCCAGCCCCGCCACCATGCGCAGCAGCGTGGACTTGGCGCAGCCGGAGGGGCCCACGAACACCATGAACTCGCCGTCACGCACGTCGAGGTCGACGCCGTGCACGGCCTTGAAACCATTGGGGTAGGTCTTCTCGACCTTGCGCAGGGATACCGCAGCCATGGGGATCAGCCTTTGACGCCACTGGAGGTGGCGCCTTCGATGAAGTGTTTCTGTGCCGCGAAGAACACCGCGACGGACGGGATCAGCGCGACGACGGAGATCGCGATGACGTTGGCCCACTCGACCTCTTCGGTGGCGCCGATGCTCATCTTGAGCGCCAGGCTCACGGGGTATTTCTCGACCGAGGCCAGGTAGATCAGCGGGCCCATGAAGTCGTTCATCGTCCAGATGAACTGGAACACGACGACACTGATGATGGCCGGCTTGAGCAGCGGCACGATGATGTGCCAGAGCAGCTGCAGCGCGTTGCAGCCGTCGATCTGCGCCGCCTCCTCCATGTCGCGCGGGATGCCGCGCAGGAACTGCACCAGCATGAAGACGAAGAAGGTGTCGGTGGCGAAGGCCGAGGGCACGATCAGCGGCAGGTAGCTGTCCAGCCAGCCCAGCTCGCGGAACACCAGGTACTGCGGCAGGCGCAGCACGATCAGCGGCAGCATCATGGTGCCCACCATGATGCTGAACAGCGTCTTCTTGCCCCAGAACTCGAAGCGCGCGAAGGCATAGGCCACCAGCACGCAGGAGATCACCGTCACGATGATGCGCGGGATGGTGATCAGGAAGCTGTTCAGGAAGTAGGTCGCGAAGGTGTACTCGGTGCTGGTCTTCCAGCCCTTGGCGTAGGCGTCCAGCGAGAACTTGGACGGCCAGAAGCCGGCCGACGTGAAGATCTCGCTGTTGCTCTTGAAGGAGGCGCCCACCAGCCACAGCAGCGGGTACAGCATGACGATGGCGGTGGCACCCAGCAGCAGGTAGCGCAGCCAGGGCGTCTTGCCGTCGTCGCCGACGGCGCGTTCTTGGACGTCAGCAGCGGCGCTCATTGCTTGTCTTTCTCACCGGCGTAGAAGACCCAGTACTTGCTGCTCCAGAAGGAGATGGCCGCAAGACCTGCCACCAGGGCGAACAGCACCCAGGAGAGCGCCGCGCCATAGCCGAGGTTGAAGAAGCGGAAGCTCTGGTCGTAGATGTACAGCGCCAGCACATAGGTGGAATGCAGCGGCCCGCCTTCGGTGATGAGATAAGGCCCGTTGAACTCCTGGAAGGCATGCACCATCTGCATGATCAGGTTGAAGAAGATGACCGGCGTGATCAGCGGCACGGTGATCTTCCAGAACTGCTGGTTGACGCTGGCGCCGTCGATCTCGGCGGCCTCGTACAGGGACTTGGGTACGTTCTGCAGCGCGGCCAGGAAGATGACGCAGGCCGAGCCGAACTGCCAGGTGAACAGCAGCACGATGGTCCACATCGAATAGTGCTCGTCGGCCAGCCAGGGAATGGGGTCGATGCCCAGTTTGGCCAGCAGGATGTTGACCAGGCCGTTCTTGGCGAACAGGAAGCGCCACAGCACCGCCACCGCGATGCTGCCGCCCAGGATGGACGGGATGTAGAAGGCGGCGCGGAAGGCGTTGATGCCGCGCAGCCGGAAGTTCAGCACCTGGGCCACCACCAGCGCGAAACCCACGCGCAGCGGCACCGCCAGCAGCGCGAAGGTCAGCGTCACGCCCAGCGACTTGGTGAACAGCGGGTCGCCGGTCAGCATCTCCTGGTAGTTGCGCAGACCGATCCATTCCGGCGGGTCGATCAGGTCGTACTGCGTGAAGCTGAGCGCAAAGCTCATCACGAAGGGGAACAGCTTGAACAGCAGCACGCCCAGCACGAAGGGCAGGACGAACAGGAAACCTAATCTTTTGTTTTCGTACATCTAGCCCACCCCCTACGCGCTTCGCGCGCCCCCTCAACGGGGCACTGCCAATGGCCTGGCAAAGCCAGATCCATGGCAGTCGCTGAGTCGTTCGAAGAGTCGTTGTTGATCAGCCCGTGATGCGATGGCGGGGCTTATCTAGCGAGCCAGCCGCCGTCCACGGCAATGGTGTAGCCGTTGACGTAGTCGGATGCCTGGGAAGCCAGGAACACCACCGGGCCCGCCAGGTCCTCGGGCTTGCCCCAGCGGCCGGCGGGGATGCGGTCCAGGATGGCGCTGTTGCGCTGCTCGTCGGCGCGCAGCTGGGCCGTGTTGTTGGTGGCCATGTAGCCCGGCGCGATCGCGTTGACGTTGATGCCGTGCGAGGCCCATTCGTTGGCCATCAGCCGGGTGATGCCCATCACGCCGCTCTTGCTGGCGGTGTAGGAGGGCACGCGGATGCCGCCCTGGAAGCTCAGCATGGACGCGATGTTGACGATCTTGCCGCCCTTGCCCTGCGCCATGAAGACCTTGGCCACCGCCTGCGACAGGAAGAACACCGACTTCAGGTTCAGGTCCATCACGTCGTCCCAGTCGGCCTCGGAGAACTTGATGGCGTCCTCGCGGCGGATGATGCCGGCGTTGTTGACGAGGATGTGCACCTCGCCGTTCAGCGCCTTGGCCTGGGCCACCAGGTCGGGGATGCAGCCGACGTCGCCCAGGTTGGCGCGCAGGTCCAGGAACTTGCGGCCCAGCGCCTCGACGGCCACGCGGGTTTCGTCGGGCTCGGAGACGTTGACGCCCACGATGTCGGCGCCCGCCTGCGCCAGTGCCAGGGCCATGCCCTGGCCCAGGCCCGTGTTGCAGCCGGTCACGATGGCCGTCTTGCCGGCCAGGTTGAAGTTCTGAAGAACCATGTCTGTTGTCCAAGGTGCGCCGGGCACCGGTTTGCGTTCGCGTGGAGCCGGCCTGAACTGCCGGCCGGCGGGAGGACCGCTGCTGTTGAAACGCGGTTCCAAAATTCGGTTGACCGAAGCTTAGGCGGGCGTCAAACACTGCGGAATCATGGTTTCTATTTAGTGAACCACTGTTCCGATTTTGCTTCGTTCCCCCTATCATCGTCCACAAGCCAGCCCAATCAAGCACCTTCATGAGCACTTTCTTCCTCAACGACGACACGCCCTGGACCGAGCTGGGCGATGGCATCCGCCGCAAGATCGTGGGCCACACGCCCGAGCTGATGTCGGTGCTGGTGCAGTTCGACAAGGGCGCCGTCGGCACGCCGCACGCCCATGACGCGCACGACCAGATCGCCTATGTGCTGGCCGGCCGCTTCCGGTGCGACATCGGCGGCCAGACCTGCGTGCTCAAGCCGGGCGACGCCTTCGTGGCGCCGCGGCTGACGATGCACGGCGTCGTCGCGCTGGACGACGGCGCCACGCTGCTGGACCAGTTTTCACCCCGTCGCGACGACTACCTGTAGCCGTTGCGCCAGCCCGGCGTGCGCACTGCAGCGCCGCCGTTGCCAAGATCGACGGGTGCCCTGCGTGCGCCCGGGTTACCGCCCCACCCAAAACCCGAGAGCTGCCGGCCAGAGCGCCAGGCGGCCTTGCACCAGGAGACCTCCATGCCCGTCCTTCGTCCCGTCCCCCGTCCCTCCGGCCGCCTGGCCCTGCGCCCCGTGGCGCTGGCCGTCGCCTTCGTCGCCGCGCCCGCCTGGGCGCAGGACGCCGCCCCCGCGCCGGCCGCCAACCAGCTGGAGACCGTCACCGTCACCGGCATCCGCGCCTCGCTGGAAAGCGCGCTGAACGCCAAGCGCAAGGACAAGGGCATCGTCGATGTCATCAAGGCTGAGGACATGGGCAAGTTCCCGGACACCAACCTGGCCGAGTCGCTGCAGCGCATCCCCGGCGTGGTGATCGACCGGGATGCCGGCGAGGGCCGCAACATCACCGTGCGCGGCCTGGGTGGCGACTTCACCCGCACCCGCATCAACGGCGTCGAGGCGCTGGCCACCACCGGCGGCACCGACAGCTCCGGCGGCGCCAACCGCACCCGCGCCTTCGACTTCAACGTCTTCGCGGCCGACCTGTTCAGCTCGCTGACCGTGCGCAAGAGCAGCTCGGCCGACGTGGACGAGGGCTCGCTGGGCGCCACCATCGACCTGCAGACGGCCCGCCCCTTCGACATGAAGGGCTTCCAGGCCGCCGTGTCCGTCAAGGGCACCTACAACCAGCTGTCCGGCAAGACCACGCCCAAGGCCTCGTTCCTGATCTCCAACACCTTCGCCGACAAGAAGATCGGCGTGCTGCTGTCGGGCGCCTATTCCCAGCGCAAGGTCTACGAGGAGGGCTTCAGCACCGTGCGCTGGGACAACGGCCCGTCCAGCGGCAACAGCTTCAGCGGCTGGTGCCCGCCGCAGGGCGTCACCACCAACCTGCCCACCGGCTCCACCGCCACCACCTGCGGCCCGGCCGCGCAAGGCGTGGCGCGCCTGCCCAACACGCCGGAGAACCTGGCCGCCTACACCGAGGCCAGCAAGGCCACCAACTTCCACCCGCGCCTGCCGCGCTACGGCCGCCTGACCCATGACCAGGAGCGCCTGGGCCTGACCGGCTCCATCCAGGTGCGCCCGGCCGACAGCATGCTGCTGACCTTCGACATGCTCTACAGCAAGCTCGACGCGACGCGGCAGGAAGACTTCCTGGAAGCCATCTCCTTCAGCCGCGCACTGTCCGCCGGCGGCAAGCAGCAGACCAGCGTCGTCGAGGCCCAGTTCGCGCCCAGCGGCCAGCTGGTCTACGGCAAGTTCAACGGCGTGGACATCCGCTCCGAATCGCGCTTCGACAAGCTCAGCACCGAGTTCACGCAGCCCACGCTGACCATCGAGCAGGACATCAGCGACACCCTCAAGCTGACCGTGCGCGGTGGCCGCGCCACGTCGCGCTTCAACAACCCCATCCAGACCACCACCACGCTGGACGCGCCCAACGTCAACGGCTATGTGTTCGACGCCCGCGGCGATGACCGCGCGCCGCTGCTGGGCTACGGCAACCTCAACCCGACCACCGCCAGCGGCGGGCTGCAGATCTACGGCGTGCCGGTGGGTGCCACCAGCATCGCCAACTTCACGCCCAGCGAGATCCGCATCCGCCCCAACGGCGTGACCAACCGCCAGGACGTGGCCACCGCCGACCTGGCCTGGGAGGTCATCCCCGACCACCTGACGCTGCGCGGCGGCTTCAGCTACAAGCAGTTCAAGTTCACCAGCTACGACCAGCGCCGCAGCGTGGAGACGATGAACGCGCTGCCGGCCAACGTGCTGCCCAACAGCCTGGTGACCACGCTGAGCGGTTTCGGCAAGGGCCAGAACCTGCCGGCCGGCTCGGTGACGTCCTGGGTCATCCCCAACCTTGACGCCATCGCCAGCGCCTACGACATCTACTGCAACTGCCTGAAGAGCGGCCCGGCCGGCGGCCCCGGCGACTACCGCCTGACCTCCATCACCAACGGCAACGCCCGCGGCGGCAACCGCGCCATCACCGAGACCGATACCGGCAGCTGGCTGATGGCCGACTTCGAGACCCGCCTGGGCGGCATGGAGGTGCGCGGCAACGTCGGCACCCGCTACGTCAAGACCGACATCTCGGCCAGCGGCTACCTCGCCACCGGCGGCGGCAGCCTGGTGACGGCCGACCGCATCTACAAGGACTGGCTGCCCTCGGCCAACGTCTCGGTCAACCTGACGCGCAACCTGATCGCCCGCGCGGCGGCGGCCAAGGTGATGTCGCGCCCGCCGCTGCAGAACCTCAACCCCGGCGGCACGCTCAGCACCACCGGCACGCTGACCTACACCGGCGGCAACCCCGCGCTGGACCCCTTCCGCGCGACCACGCTGGATGCCAGCCTGGAGTGGTACCACGCCAAGAACGCCTTCATCGGCCTGGGGGTGTTCCAGAAGAAGATCAAGAGCTATGTGCTGACGCAGGGCCGCGACGTGCCCTACAACCAGACCGGCCTGCCGATGTCGCTGCTGCCCGGCAACTTCACCGGCGACGAGATCTTCCGCGTCAGCGCCCCCGTCAACACCCCGGGCGGCAACCTGACCGGCTTCGAGATCAACCTGCAGCAGCCCTTCACCTTCCTGCCCGGCTGGGGCAAGAACTTCGGCCTGCTGGCCAACTACACGCAGGTCAAGTCCAAGATGGAGTACGTGCTGTCGGCCACCGCCGTCGGCGCCGCCACCGTCACCGAAGACCTGGTCAACCTGTCGCCGCGCTCCTGGAACCTGTCGTTCTACTACGACGACGGCACCTTCAGCGGCCGCGTGTCCACCTCGGCGCGCTCGGCCTTCCTGACCACCATCCCGGCGGGCAACAACCAGGACGTGGCCGGCAAGAACAAGACCTTCAACGTCGACCTGTCGATGGGCTACAAGGTCAACAAGCAGCTGGAGCTGACCTTCGAGGCCGCCAACCTGACCAACCAGCCCAACGACCAGTTCATCTCCCGCGCGATGGACAACGTGGTGGTCAACAACTACACCGGCCGCGAGTTCATCATCGGTGGCCGGTACAAGTTCTGAGCCGGGCCGGGCGATGAGGCGCGTCGCCGCAGCGCTGCTGCTGGCGCTGCCGGGCCTGGTGCCGGCGCAGCCCGCCCCGGCGGCCGCCGCGCCACCGGCGCCCGCGCCCGGGCCGCGCCTCATCCTGGTGGGCGACTCCACCATGGCGCCGCGCAGCGGCTACGGCAACGCGTTGTGCGCGCGCCTGCAGCAGGTGGCCTGCCTCAACCTCGCGCGCGGCGGCCGCTCCAGCAAGAGCTTCCGGGCCGAGGGCCTGTGGCGCACGGTGCTGGCCCTGCTCAACGAGCGCGGCGAGAACGGCCAGCCGCAGAGGACCCTGGTGCTGATCCAGTTCGGCCACAACGACCAGCCCGGCAAGCCCGGTCGCTCCACCGACCTGGCCACCGAGTTCGGCCCCAACATGGCCGGCTATGTGGCCGACGTGAAGGCGGCGGGTGGCGAGGTGCTGCTCATCACCCCGCTGACCCGCCGCACGTTCAAGGACGGCCAGCTGCCCAACGACCTGCGCCCCTGGGCCGAGGCCATCCTCAAGGTCGGCGCCGAGCAGGGCGTGCCGGTGCTGGACCTGAACGCCGTCAGCCATGCCAGCGTCGCGGCGATGGGCCAGGCCGGCGCCGACACGCTGGCCGAGGCGCCACCGCGCTTCGACCGCACCCACCTGGGCCCCAAGGGTGCGGCGCTGTTCTCGGGGCAGGTCATGGAAGGGCTGCTGCAGCTGCGGCCCGAGCTGGCCACCGCCAAGACGCTGCCGCCCTGAGCGGGGCACGCGGGCTCAGGCCCGCAGCGCCACCGTCACCAGCGCGATGCTGTCCTGCAGCGCGCGCACGTCGTGCACCACCTCGCGCTCCAGGTAGAGCAACTGGCCGGCCTGCAGCTCATGGCGGCCGGCCACCGTGGCGACCGCCAGCTGGCCGCTGACGCACTGGATGGTGATCTCGCCCGCCACCTTGTGCGGCGGCAGGCCCTTGCCGGCCGCCAGCACCAGGCGCATCACCTCCAGGTCGCGTGACTTGAACAGCGCGACGGTGCGCTCGCCATCGGGGTCGGCCGCCGTGGGCCGGATGTCGATGGCTTGACCGGGGGTAGCGTGGGAAATGGCCATGCGGCAAGTATGCGCCCGTGCATGGCGCCGGCCAGACCCGAGGTTAGGGGCTGGCGCCCGTCTGTGCTGGGGGCGCGAAGGCCGCTCACAGGAAGTGCCGCAGCGACAGCAGCCAGCGCCTGCGCGCGGTCGGCAGGCCAGTGGCGGGCGGCGCGGCGACCTGCTCGCGCTGCCACTGCAGCGCCAGGTCGGCGCCGTCGGCGTGGTAGCGCGCCTCCAGCCAGCCGCGGCGTGTGGCGCCGGCCGTGTCGGCTGCAACGAGCGCACCCAGCTGCAGCCGCGGGATGAAGGCGTCGGCCCAGCTCGCATGCAGCAGCGCCGCGCGCCGAGTCGGCAGCTCCTGCAGCCGCTGCACCAGGGCCATGTAGCGCAGCCAGTCGCGCGGCGCGCCGTCACGCAGCGCGCGCCAGCCTGCCGCATCCAGCGCCGCGCCGTCGGCTTGCAGCTCCGCGCTCAGCGACAGCCGGCCGGCGGTCGTGGTGGTGGCGCCGAGCGCCAGCTGGTGGCGCCAGCGCGTGGGCGCGTCGCGCTGCAGCGCCAGGTCGAGCTGCGCCGGCGTGTGCCCGCCCGACCATTCCAGATAGGCCACCGTGGCGCCGCCGGCCAGCCAGGTGGCGTTCAGCCCCCAGCGCGGCGCGCGGCCGGCCTGCCAGGCGGCCAGCAGCTGGGCGCTGGCGCGCTCCGACAGTGCCGGGCTGTAGCTGGCCAGCATGCGCCGGCGCGGGTTGGTGGCGCCGACGTCCAGGCTCAGGCCGCGCGTGCTCGGGCCGCTGCCCAGCCGCGGGGACAGCATCAGCAGCGCGGAGCCACCCGCCCACAGCTGCTGCGCGCGCAACATCACGCTGCCCTGGCCGTTGGCCTTGACGCTGGCCGGGTCGATGGAGGCCAGCGCGCGCGTGCTGCCCTCGCGGAACAGGTCGGTCGGGTTGTAGCCCCGCGCCACGCCCTGGCGGGCGCGCAGGCGGCCGGCGTCCAGCAGCAGCCCGCCGGGCAGGCGCCGGCCGAGGCTGGCCTCCCGCAGCGTCAGTACCGCGGTGTCGGCGCCAGGCGCCTGGGCCGGCCGGTCCAGGTCCAACCGCGGCGCCAGGCCGGCCTGCCAGCCCTCCGGCAGCGCCCATTCCGCGCGCAGGTCCAGCGACAGCCGCTGCACGCCCTGCCCGTCGGCGGCGAGCGGGCCGCGCAGCCGCTGGCGACCGGCGCTCCATTCGACGTGGGCACGCCAGGCACGCGGCGGGGTGGCCGTGTCGGCAGTCTGGTCGGCCAGCTGCAGGGCGCCGTCTTCGCTGCCCTGGGCGGCGGCCGCGAGGCCCCAGGCCAGCCCGGCCAGCGCGGCCCGCAGGTGGCGGCTTCTCATTCCGGGCGGAAGCGGGGCAGGTAGTCCCGCTGTAGCCAGGCCTCGGGCACCTCGCGTCGCACCCAGTCCGAGTAGCGCATCACCGTCACCCAGCCCGGCTCAAGGCCGTCGATGATGACGGTCTCGGTGGGCCGTGGCACGCCAAACACCGGCTGGTAGCGGCGGTAGTAGGCGGTCTTCAGCAGGCGCCCGCTGTCGGCCAGGAACTGTGCCTTCACGGGCCGCTGGTCGGCCGCGTCTATCCACATCTCGATGCGGTGGTAGGCCGCGTCGGCGCTGCGTGCGGCGAGCGTGAGGCGCTGGCAGCGGCGCGGCTGGCGGTCGCCGTCGGTGATGTCTTCCTCGGTGGCCGAGCGCGCCTCGTAGTCGCGCGCGAAGTTCACCGTCACGACGTCCCCATTGGCCGCCTGGCCCAGCAGGCGCTGCTGCGGCGACAGCCGGATGCTGGCTTGCGCGGCCGGGTCGTGCAGCCAGAGGTCGCGGCCGTTGTAGAGCACCAGCTTGCCGGCGTCGCGCGCCGGCGCCAGATAGCGCAGCAGGCTGCGGAACTGGCCGCCCTGCGGGTCGGCCTTGGCGTAGATGGCCAGCGTGCTGCCGTCCACGCGCTGGCCGTGGCGGTACTCGGTCAGAGTGTTGGTCATGCCGAAGGCATGGTCGGGGTTGCGGATGGCGTCGCTGGCGGCCAGCAGCTGCTGCGGGCTGCGCGTTTCGGCCAGGGCGGCAGACGCAGGTGCGACGAGCATGCTGAAGGCCAGCGCCAGCAAGAGGGTTCGACGGGTCGTGGTCATGGTGTGGGCCTCAGCTGTGGCGCAGCGCGTCGACGATCTGCATGCGCGCGGCGCGGCGCGCGGGCCACCAGGCCGAGGCGGTTGTCACCAGCAGCAGACCGGCCAGGCAACCGGCCAGCAGCGCGCCGTCCTCTGCCACGCGCACCTGCACCAGGTAGGCGTAGGAATAGCCCGGCGGCGTCCATGACCAGCCGCTGTGGTTGATGGCCGCGGCGGCCGCCAGCGCCAGCGCCAGGCCGAGCGCCCCGCCGGCCAGGCCCAGCAGCAGCGCCTCGCAGAGGAACAGCCGGCGGATGCCCGAGCGGCGCAGGCCCATCGCACGCAGCGTGCCGATCTCGGCGGTGCGCTCCAGCACAGCCGCGCTCATGGTGTTGCCGATGGTGAACAGCACGATGGCCCCGATCAGCAGCGCGATGAAGCCGAACATCGAGGCCATGAACTCGTCGGTCTGGCCGTAGATGGGGTTCAGCGTGTCGAAGCCCAGCACCTGCAGCGGCTGGTCGCCGGCCAGATCGGCCAGCAGGACCTGCAGCCGCGCACGCGCCACCGGCATCTGCGCGGTGTGGCGCAGCTGCACGACGATGGCCGTCACGCCGGCCGGTCCGCCGCCGTAGACCAGGCGCTGCGCCAGCGGCAGGTGCATGGCGAGGTAGACGTCGTCGATGGCCTTCACGCCCAGGTTGTTGGCGCGCAGCACCTGCAGGCTGGCGACGTTCGGTGCGCCCGATTCGCTGGACGCCAGCAGCTCGATGCGCCCGCGCGGCCCGGTCGCCGCCGGTGCCTGCAGCGCGGCCAGCGCGGCGATGTCGGCGGGCAGCTCGCCGCCCGTGGCGGCAGGGCCGCCGGCGTCGGCGCGGCAGGCCGGCGCGCCGGGCAGGCCGCACAGCAGCAGCCGGCGTGACACGCCCGTGCCGACCACCGCCGCATCGGGCCCGGTGCCGACCAGGCCCAGCGGCTGCGCGTAGCTCAGCATGCCGTGGTCGTTCCACTGGCGCAGCTGCTCCTGCTCGGTTGCCACCAGGCCGGTGGCCAGCACCGAGCGCGACAGCCCGGCCTCGAACTGCCCGGCGATGCCGCCGAGCTGCAGCGTCGGCGTGACGACGCTCAGCATCGGCGCCAACACCGCGTCGTGGCGGATGGCGTCGATCAGGCGCTGCGGTTGGGCAATGGCGTAGGCCGCGGGGTTGTCGCCGCCTTCCTCGAACCAGCCGCGGTGCTGCACCTGCAGGTGGCCGCTGTACTGCACGAAGCCGGTCTGCATGCCGTACAGGATGTTGGCGCGGTAGCCGCCGAACAGCAGCAGGGCCACCAGGCCCAGCACCATGGCCAGCAGCGTGGCGAGCGAGCGGCGGCGGTTGCGCAACAGGTTGCGCAGCGCGAGGGCGAGCGTGTTCATGCGGCGGCTCCCTGGGCAGGGGCGGCCACGGCTTCACCGGTCACGACGCGGCCATCGCGGATCAGCACCACGTCGTCGGCGGCGGCCCGCACCGCTGGGTCGTGCGACGAGAACACGAAGGCGGCGTCGTGCTCCCGCTGCAGCCGGCGCATCAACGCAAGGATGCTGGCGCCGGTCTGGCTGTCGAGGTTGGCGGTCGGCTCGTCGGCCAGGACCAGCCGGGGCGCCGTGGCCAGCGCGCGGGCGATGGCCACGCGCTGGCGCTGGCCGCCCGAGAGCTGGCCGGGGCGGCTGCCGGCGCGCGCGGCCAGGCCCACGGCGTCCAGCAGCATGCGCACGCGCTCGCGCCGCGGCGCGGCCGGCATGCCGGCCAGCAGCAGCGGGTAGGCCACGTTCTCTTCGGCGCTGAGCACCGGCAGCAGGTTGAAGTGCTGGAACACGAAGCCGATGTGGCGGGCGCGGAAGTCGCTCAGCGCTTTGTCGGACAGCGCGTTCAGTGCCACGCCGGCGACAGTGATCTCGCCGGCGTCCGGGCGGTCGATGGCGCCGATGAGGTTGAGCAACGTGGTCTTGCCGCTGCCCGAGGCGCCGCACAGCACCGTGAAGCGGCCGGGGCGGATGTCGAGGCTGACGTCGACGAGGGCGGGCACCTCCACATCGTCGAGGCGGTAGGTGCGGCTGACTTGGCTTAGCGTGACGGCCTGCATGGCGGGGCGGTCCTGGAGTGAGGGGTTGCGGTCACTCTAGGCCGGCGCCCGGCGCGGGTCTTGAACGGAAGCGACATCGCGCCCCGGGCCAGCGCCCCAGGTTCAGGCGTGGCGGCGCAGCCAGGCCACAGCACTGCGCTGCGGCTCGGCGTCGAAGACATGGCCGCCCGGCGTGGCCAGTGTCAGCAGCGGCGCGGTAGCGTCGTGGCGAGCCCACGCCCGCGCCAGCCGCGCCCAGCTCGCCTGCACCGCATCCCACGGGAACAGCCCGTCCTGCGGCGAGCCCATCAGCAGCAAGGGCCTGGGCGCGATGAGGGCGGCCACGTCGGGGTGGTCCAGCTGGGCCGCGAGGTCGGGGTGGGCCATGCTGAAGGCCGACTGGCCCACCAGCGTGTGTTCGCCGGGCCGCAGCAGGCCCGCGCGGGTGCACATCCAGTGCGCGGCGACGCAGGCCGAGACCTCGTCGCAGACAGCGGCCAACTGCCAGGCGCGGAAGGCGCCCATGGAGAAGCCCAGCACGGCCACGCGGCGGGCGTCCACCTCGGGCCGCTCGCGCAGCCAGCGGTGGCTGCGCAGGTCGTCGCTGGCGATGACGCCGGCCCAGCTGTGGCCCAGCTGCAGCAGGTGATTGGCCAGGGCCTGCTGGTCGTCGCGCATCAGGCCAGGCCGGCTGCGTTCGCCCCAGGCCAGGGCGTCGATGGCCAGCACGGCGAAGCCGGCATCCGCCAGCATGGCGCCGACGAACCGGCCGCCGAAGTAGCGCTGCGACCAGGCCCGGGCGGACTCGTGCACGGCCGCCGGCGCGCCGGCCAGCGGGCGGATGAGCTTTTCCTTGCCGATGTCGAAGCGGGCGCCATGGTCGTGCAGCAGCAGCACGGCGGGGTGGGGGCCGGCGCGCTGGGGC
>CAXDTK010000037.1:0-25705 GCA_963992225.1 uncultured Comamonadaceae bacterium
ACACCTAAGCCTTCGTCGGCAGCGTCAGATGTGTATAAGAGACAGCTCGACGTTCTCGCTCTCGCGCTGGCCTTCCCATTTCATGCCGCTTCTCCTGCTGGTCGGGCCATCCTACGGCCCAGGGTCCCGGTCGTGCAGTCCGTCGCCGCCCAGGGGCGCCGCGCCGCCGGCCTCGCCACACTAGCCGGCATTGCCGAAACGGGAGTTCCGAAATGAAACGCATCGCGCTGCTGGTCCTCGCCGCCCTGTTGAGCGGCACCGCCCTGGCCGGTGACAACGAGTGGCGGCTGCGCATCAAGAAGGAGGCCGACGGCTGGACGGCCAGCTTCAACGGTCCCATCGACTACGGCAGCGGCAAGCACCGCGTGCGTGGCTCGGGCGTCGTGGTCGAGAAGCAGCGGGCGCTGGGCAGCTTCAGCAGGCTGCGCATAGAGGGCTCGTTCGACGTGCGGCTGAACCAGGCGGGCAGCGACCAGGCCACCGTGGTGGCGGACGACAACATCGAGGCGCTGATCGAGACCGTCGTGGAGGGCGACACCCTGGTGGTGCGCCTGAAGCGCGACGCCGGCTTCACCACCCGCAACGCGCCCAGCGTCCGGGTGGATGCGCGTGCGCTGCAGGCCATCGTGGTGAACGGCTCCGGCGACCTCATCGTCGAGCGCTTCAAGGCCGACGCGCTCAGCCTGGGCATCGTCGGCTCGGGCGACGTGCAGGTCGGCCTGCTGGACGTGAGGGACCTGGCCGTGACGCTGAGCGGCTCGGGTGACCTGCGCCTGGCCGGCCGCGCCGAGCAGCAGGCTTGGACCGTCAGCGGCTCCGGCGATGTGGACGCGCGGGCGCTGGCCGGGCGTTCGGCCAAGGTCTCGCTCAGCGGCTCGGGCGACATGGCGCTGGGCGTGACCGAGCAGCTGGATGTGCAGATCAGCGGCTCCGGCGACCTCCGCTACGCGGGCCGGCCGCAGTTGCGCCAAAGCGTCAGCGGCTCGGGCGAAATCCATCGGCGCTAGACGCGCTGGGTTCCAATGACCCGGTGAATGCAAGCGATGTCTGGTGGGAGGCGCTGGCCGAGGGGCCGCTGCTGCTGGCCCTGTTCGACGCCCAGGGGCGGCTGAGGCTGGCCAACGCGGCCTACCGGGCCGCCTGGGGGCTGGCCGAGGGCGATCGGCCCACGCGCGCCGAGCTTGCCGCCACCGCGCGTGCCGCCGGCCTGGGGCCGGTCGAGCCCGGAGAGGTCGGCGGCCGGCGCCGCCGCCCCGCGCCGGCGGGCCTGGAGCAGGCCTGGCGGGACGGCCGTCGCCTGTGGTGGGTGGAGCAGCCCACGCCCGACGGCGGCTGCGCCTGCACCGGGGTGGACATCAGTGCGTTGGCCCGGCCGCGACCGCCGGCGGGCCGGCTGCTGTCGGCCGACGCGGGGCTGGCACTGCTGCAGTCGCTGCTGGCCGACCCGGGCGCCTGGCCGCTGTGCGTGGCCACGACGGCACCGGGCGCCGACGAGCAGGCCTTGCTGGCGCGCATCCGTGGCGAGGACGGCTGCGCGCGGCTGGACGACGGGCGGCTGTTGCTGATGCTGCCCGCCACCGGCCCGGCCCAGGCCGCGGCGCTGGTCGAGCGCCTCGGCGCGCTGGCGCTGACCGAGGCGCAGTGGGGCGAATCGGCCCCCGAACTGCTGCTCAGGGCCTGAGCGCCAGCGCGCGGCCCTGCGATTGCGCCGGCGCCGGCAGCCCGGCAACCGCCGCCAGCGTGGGCGCCAGGTCCGCCACCTCGACCGGCGTGCTGACCTCGCCCCGGGCAACATGGCCCGGCCCCCAGAACAGCAGGGGCACGTGGGTGTCGTAGTCCTGCGGGCTGCCGTGGGTGCTGCCGCCCGGCCGGTAGCTGGCGATCCAGTGGCGCTTGAGGACGATCTGCAACTGCGCGGCGCGGGCCGGGTCGAAGGACTTGCGCATCGCCTCCAGGTAGGGCGTCGTGCGGTCGTCGCCCAGCAGCTGCTCGCGCGTGAAGACGGCGGCGACGCCAGGCAACTTCAGCAACTCGTCGCGGGCCGCGGCCTGCACGTCGGCGAACTTCAACCCGCGCTCGGCGGCCAGCGGCTCGTTCAGCAGCAGCCCGGCGGCGGAGAAGTCGCGCGCCAGCCTGTCCACGCCGAAGCGGGCCGACAGCGCCCCGTTGACCACCGCCAGCGACGGCCCCGCCGCAAAGCGGCCGGCGTCGCGGCCCTGGGTGGCGGCCCATTCCGGCGTGTCGGTGAAGCCGTGGTCGGACGTTAGTGCCATCACGTAGTTGTCGGCGCCCACCGCCTTGTCCAGGAACTGGAAGAAGGCCTGCAGGTGCCGGTCCAGATGCAGCACATGGTCGTGCGACAGCCGCGACTCCGGGCCGAAGGCGTGGTTGATGTAGTCGTGGCTGGAGAGGCTGACCGCCAGGATGTCCAGCACGCCGCGCTGGCCCAGGCGCTCGTGGCGCACCGCCTCGCGGGCGAAGGCCAGCGTCAGCTCGTCGCCGAACGGCGAGGCCAGCAGGTTGCCGTAGAAGCGCGGGCCGGGCGCGTCCATCCTGTCGCCGACGACGGCCGGCAGCTTGTTGCCGTTGCCGCTGGCCACCTGCCAGGGCTGGCCGTCGAGCGCGGAACGGGCATAGGCGCAGGACGACACCGCGGCCACGGGGCAGTCGTAGCCCGGCAGCAGCGGCGCCCAGGTCTTGCGGAAGAAGGCGTCGGCCGGCCGGGCGGCGTTGAAATCGGTCACCCACTGCGGGTGGCTGGGCATGTAGTAGCTGCTGGACGCGAAGCGGCCGGTCTCGGTCATGTACATGTAGGCCGTGCCCTTGTGACCGGCCGGCAGGATGGCGCCGCGGTCCTTGCCCGAGATGCCGATGACCTTGGCCTCCGGCGTGCGCGTGCGCAGCACGTCCCCCAGCGTCTCGACCTTCAGGTTGCGCGGGCTGGTGCCGGCCAGCGGCGCGGTCGGGCTGTCGATGTACTGGTAGGCCGTGTCGCCGGTGTTGTAGACCGGCGCGCCGGTTGCGGGGTCGCGCCACTCGTTGCTGATGATGCCGCTGCGCTGCGGATGGGCGCCGCTGAGCATCACCGCGTGGCCGGCCGCGGTGACGGTGTGGCCATGCGCGTAATGGGCCTGCGAGAACCAGCGGCCGCGGTCCAGGAAGCGCGCGAAGCCGTCCGGCGCCAGCTGGTCGCGGTAGGCGGTGACCTGGCGCATGGGCAGGCCATCGACGGCCACCAGCACGATGAGCTTGGGGCGCTGCGGCGCGACGGCGGCGGGCGGCGTGGTGCAGGCGCTCAGTGCGGTCAGGGCGGCGCTGGCGACGGCCAGGCCGAGCAGGCGACGGCGGGTGTGTGTCATGGCGTATCCGGTGCGGCGAAAGCGCGAGCTTACGTCGTCACAATCACGTCATGCCCGGCCCCGCCACCGACATCCAGGACCCCACCCGCGCGCTCGATGGCTGGCGCGCGCCGGCGCCGGCACCGCTGCTGGACCTGGAACTGCATGCCCTGCTGAAAGCCGGCTCAGCCGGCCTGGACGAGGCCAAGAAGGCGCGCATGAAGGCGCGCGGCTACGCCATCGACGACGTCGAGGACATCGAGCTGCGCGAGGTGCTGCCGGCGGCGCCCGGCCCGGCCACCGTCCCCGTGCTGGACCTGCGGCCGCCGCGCCCGGCCGCCGACCCGCGGCTGCTGTCGCAATGGCAGCCGCAGGCCTGGACGGCGCTGGCCCGGCGCGTGCGCGGCGCCAGCGCCGAGGTGGTGCAGACGCCGCAGGGACCGCTGGTCGAAAACCATGCGCCGCAGTGGCTGTGCGCGCTGTGGCCGCCGCAGCGGCTGGACGCCCCGCTGCTGGGGCGCTGGCCCGAGCTGGCCGCGCTGGTGGCCGCGGAGACGGCCTTCGGCGCCCTGCATCAGCTGCTGCCCGAGCTGCCGCCCGGGGCCCCGCTTTGGTCGGCCGAGCTGGAGGCCGACTGGGCGTTGCTGGCCGAGCTGGTGCTGCACCACGATGCCGGCCTGCGGCCCGACCAGGCCCAGGCGTTGCGCGAGCTGGTGGAGGGCGAACGCACCCGCGGCTTCGTGCGCGTCAACGACGCCTATGCCGGCCGGGGCCGCGTCGCGAGGCGGGCTGCATGAGCGGCGGGCAGGCGCCTTTGCTGGAGATCGGCGACGGGGTCGCCCGCATCACGCTGCGTCGGCCGCGGCAGGCCAACCGGCTGGCGGTGGAGGACCTCGGCGTGCTGCGCGGCTTCATCGACAGCGTGAATGCGAACGCCACCGTGCGTGTGCTGGTGCTGGGCGGCGAGGGCCGGCACTTCTGCAGCGGCTTCGACCTCGGCGCGCTGGGCGCCGTGGACGCCGGCGCGCGCTTCGGCGAACTGGCCGATGCGCTGGAGGCGGCGCGGCCCATCACCATCGCGCGGCTGCATGGCGGCGCCTATGGCGGCGCGGCGGACCTGGCGCTGGCCTGCGACTTCCGTCTCGGCGGCCCTGCCGTCGAGATGTTCGTGCCGGCGGCGCGCATCGGGCTGCACTTCTATGCCGGCGGCCTGCAGCGCTTCGTCAACCGGCTGGGCCTGGCGACCGCCAAGCAGGTGCTGCTTGCCGGCCGCACGCTGGATGCCGCGGCGCTGCTGGGCTGCGGCTACCTGGACCAGCTGCTGCCCGACGTGGCGACGCTGGACGATGCGCTCGCGGCGCTGACCGCCGAACTGCTGGCCATGGCGCCGCTCGCGCTGCTGCCGATGAAGCAGCACCTGAATGCGCTGGCGGCCGGGCGGCTGGACTCCGCGCAGCTGGCCGCGGACATCCTGAAGGCGCGCGATTCGGCCGATCTGGCCGAGGGCCAGGCCGCCTGGGCGGGCAAGAGACCGGCCAAATTCAAGGGGGGTTGAAAGCCCTAGTCCAGGGCTTTCGCCACATGGTGGAAAATACGGGGGCTGCGCCCCTGCCCGGCGCTCCCCTTTGCAACTCTTCGACAGGACCAGTGTGGCCAAAGAAACCACCAAGACCACCATCGAAGCGGATGGTCTGCGCTACCGCTCCAAAGCCCCGGGCTCGCCCTTCGCGGCGACCTCCTCGTTCGGTGCTGCAACGATGTCATGCTTCCTCTGCGGCAAGCACAGGCCGCGAGCCATGCTCAAGTCCAAGAAGCTCCTGGGCAAGTCCCAGCCGGTCTGTTCGCCCTCTTGTAAAGAGCTGGACGCCCAGATCGCAGCCAAGTAAGCCTTGGCCAACCCTCCCTGGCGGGAGGGCCTGAATCATGCACCGCCCCTCCCGGGGCGGTGTCGTTTCCGCATGCCGTTTCCGGCCGCTGCGTCAGCCCTGGCGGAAGCAGCGCCCGCACACCGAGCGGTAGCGGGCGTTGCCGCCGATCTCGACCTGCGCGCCTTCGGTGACCTTGCGGTTTCCGGCATCCACGCGCATGTTCATCGTCGCCTTGCGGCCGCAGTCGCAGATGGTCTTCATCTCGTCCATCTCGTCGGCCAGCGCCAGCAGCGTGGCCGAGCCGGGGAAGAGTTCGCCCTGGAAGTCGGTGCGCAGGCCGTAGCAGATCGCCGGCAGGTTGCGCAGATGAGCCAGCTCGTGCAGCTCCTGCACCTGGCGCTTGGTCAGGAACTGCGCCTCGTCGACCAGGATGCAGGCGATGCCGGGCGCCTCGTCGGCCAGCGCCAGGAAGTCGGTCGCGGCATCGAACTGCTCGACCTCGCGCTGCGGCCCCAGGCGTGAGGTCACGAAGCCGCGCCCGTAGCGGTCGTCCAGCCGCGCGGTGAAGATGCGCACGCGGTGGCCGCGCTCCTCGTAGTTGTGCGCCACCTGCAGCAGCGCGGTGGACTTGCCGGCGTTCATCGCGGCGTAACGGAAAAAGAGCTTGGCCATGGGGTGGTCGATTGCAGCGGCGCATTGTCCCTGGCGTCCGACCCCTCGCTTGAAGGTAGGGGAAGCCCGTGGTTTCTGGCCGTTCGCGCCCAAACCGCGGGCTTGCGAGATGGCGCTGTCATCTTCGGCATGTCTCAATGCATGCTTCGTCTCGATCCGTCTGAAGAATGAGCAAAGACACCGTGACCGCCGTCCGCCAGGATGGCTTGCGCTATCAGTCGAAGGTGGGCGGCTCGCCCTTCCTGGGCAGCGGCCACACCCGCTCCTGCTTCAAGTGCGGCAAGCACCGTTCGCCGGCCAGCCTGCAGTCCATCCGGCTGCTGGGTCGCAACGAGGTGGTCTGCAAGCCCGACTGCAAGACGCTGCCGTAGTCATTCGAATGGATGCGGCGCCGGGAGGCGCTGCCTAAGCTGCGCCCGTCATATGTGACCGGGAGCAGCAGATGCCGATTCCACTGATCGCTGCGGCGCTGTCGGCGATTGCGCCGCAGCTGGCGCAAAAAGGCCTGGACCTGCTCAGCGGCGTGTTCCGCGGCGCGGTCAACAAGGGCACGTCCGAGATCGCCGAGCTCATCCACGAGAAGACCGGCATCGACATCAACGATGCCGCGGACAACAAGCTCACCGAGACGCAGTGGGCCCAGCTCAAGCAGTTCGAGTTCGACTACCAGGCCAAGCTGCTGGAATACCGCCAGAAAAGCGACGCCAACCTGCTGGAGTACGAGCGCATCGCGGCCGCCGACCGCGCCAGCGCGCGCCACATGCAGGAAACGGCTATGGGCAACAACGACCCCTGGGTGCGGCGCTTCATCTACATCTATGCCAGCGTGCTGACGCTGCTGACCTTCATCTTCATCTTCTGGGCCGCCTTCGTGCACCAGTACACCGAGGAGAACAAGGAGGCCTCGCGCGTCATCGACACGGTGCTGGGCTTTCTGCTCGGCGTGTCGCTGTCGGCCATCATCCAGTACTTCTTCGGCTCCAGCGCCGGCAGCAAGGCCAAGGACGAGAAGATCGGCCAGCTCGGCGACGCCATCCGCGCGCAGAGCGTGGCGATGCAAGCCGATGCCGACGAAGACATTGCCCGCGGAGGCCGGCCATGAGCGATCTGGTGCGCGAGCAATCGGTCTTCCTGCTGCATGTCTGCGAACTGGTCCGCAAGGCCGGCGAGCTGGGCTTCATCGCGTCCGGCGGCGAGCTGTTCCGCACGCCCGAACAGCAGGCGCTGCATGTCAAGAACGGCCGCAGCACGACGATGTCCAGCCAGCACCTGAAGCGGCTGGCCATCGACCTGAACTTCTTCCGCGACGGCGCCGATGGCCGGCCGCGGCTGGTCTACGACGTCGACATATTGCGCCCGCTGGGCCAGTACTGGGAAAGCCTGGACAGCGCCAACCGCTGGGGCGGGCACTGGACCACGTTCAAGGACACGCCCCATTTCGAGCGCCGGGAGGGGGCTTCCGGCGCTGCGCCCGGTGCGGCGCCCGCAGCACCGGCGGCAGCCCCCGCCGGCGTGCCCACGGCGGCCGGAGCGCGGGGCCGCGGGCTGACGACCGGGGCCGTCGGCGCCCAGTGCAGCAATGCGCGCGACGACGTCGAGACCGTGCAGCAGCTGCTCAACCTGTGCGGCAGCGGTGGCCGCGTGCAGCTCGCGGAGCCGCTCAAGACCGATGGCGCCTTCGGCCAGAAGACGCTGGACGCCATCATGGCCTTCCAGCGCAGCGCCATGGGCCGCAGCGAGCCGGACGGCCGCGTCGACCCGAACGGCACCACCTTGCTGAGCCTGTGCGAATCGCTGCCCGAGGCGCTGGAGCCGCCCTGGCTGAGCCTGCTGTACCTGCGCGCCAAGGACAGCGACGTGACGGAGTTCGCGGCCCGACTGAAGCGGGTCATGGCCAGCCGCCACATCGACACCCCGCTGCGCCAGGCGCATTTCCTGGCCCAGATCGGGCATGAGTCCGGCGAGTTCCGCTTCCGGGCCGAGATCGCCAACGGCGAGGCCTACCAGGGCCGTGTCGACCTCGGCAACCTGCAGCCGGGCGATGGCCGCAAGTTCAAGGGCCGCGGCTTGATCCAGCTGACCGGGCGCGCCAACTACGGCGACTACGGCCGCGCCATCGGGCGCGAGGCGGAGCTGCTGGAGAACCCCGAGCTGGTTGAGACCGACGCTGAGCTGTGCGTGGACGTGGCGGGCTGGTTCTGGGCCAAGCGCAACCTCAACGGGCTGGCGGACGCCGATGACCTGACGACGCTGACGCGCCGCGTCAACGGCGGCCTCAACGGCATCGACGACCGCCGCCGGCTGCTGCTGCGCGCGAAGGCGCTGCTGGGCACCTGAGCGCGGCCCCGCCGTCGTTGCGCAGCTGGCGGCGCTGACCGAGCCGGCGCCCTTGCTGCCGCGCCCGACCGCCATGGGCCGCTTCGTCGGCCTGCGCATCGACGGCCGGCTGGCGGCGATGGCGGGTGAGCGCATGCGCTCCCCCGGCTCTGTGGAGGGGGCTCAGGCGCCCGGGTTGGACCAGCCGCCGCCCAGGGCGCGGATCAGCCCGACCGTGGCCTGGTACTGCGCCGAGCGCACCTGCAGCGCGGCGCGCTTGTTGGCCAGCTCGCTGCGGCGCGCGTCCAGCAGCTCCAGCTGGCTGACCAGGCCGTTGCGGTAGCGGGTGTCCGACAGCTTCAGTGCCTGGCCGGCCGCGGCCACCGCGCGGGCGTTGGCTTCACCCTGCTGCTGCAGCAGCGCCAGGGCGCCGAGCTGGTCCTCCACGTCCTTCAGCGCCAGCAGGAACTGCTCGCGGAAGGCGATGGAACTGCCTTCCAGCTGTGCCTTGGCCGTGTTGACGCCGGCCTCGCGGCGGCCGCCGTCGAAGAGGGGCAGCGCGGCCAGCAGGCCCACGCCCCAGGTGCTGGCGCCGCTCTTGAGCAGATTGGACAGCTCGCTGGACGCGCCGCCGCCCTGCGCCGTCAGCGTCAGGCTGGGCCACCAGGCGGCCTGCGCCACGCCCACGCGCGCCTGCGCGGCCAGCAGCTGGCTGCGCGCGGCGGCCAGGTCGGGGCGGCGCTGCAGCAGCTCGGACGGCAGGCCCGCCGGCACCGCCGGCAGCGCGGTAGTCCACGCGGTCGCGGGTAGGCGGAAGTTGGACGCCGGTTCGCCCAGCAGCACGGCCAGCGCCGTTTCCAGCTCGACGCGGCGGCGGTCCAGCGCAAAGGCCTCGGCCTCGTTGGCGGCCAGCTCGGCGCGCACGCGCGCCAGGTCCAGGTCGGCCACGTCGCCGGCGCGAGCGCGCTTCTCGGTCAGCGACAGCGTCTCGGCATAGGCCGCGACCGTGCCGCGCACGATGTCGCGCTCGGCGTCCAGCGCGCGCAGCGCCAGGTAGCCGCGGGCCACGTTGGCCTGCACCAGCAGGCGCGCGTCGGCCAGCAGCTGCTCGCGGGCGCGCACATCCAGCTTGCTGGCGTCACGCTCGTGCAGCAGGCGGCCGCCCAGGTCCAGCTCGTAGGCCAGGTTCAGGCCGGCGCTGTACTGCGTGACGCCCTGCGCGCCCGGGTCGGCCGCGCGGCCTGCACCCGCCGCGACGCCGACCTGCGGCAGGCGGTTGGCCTCGGCGCCGCCCAGCGCCGCGCGGGCCTGCACCAGCCGGTTGGCCGCCGCCTGCACGCTGGTGTTGGCGGCCAGTGCGCGGGCGACGAGGTCGTCCAGCGTCGGGTCCGCAAACGGCTGCCACCAGGCGGCCTGGATGGCGGGCGCTTCGGGGCCGGCAGCCTTGTAGGCCGCGGGCACCTGCGGCAGTTGCGACGCATCGAGGGGCGGCACCGACGCGCAGCCTGCCAGCAGCAGCGCAGCGAACAGGGCGGTCAAAGTTGTTTTCATGGGCACTCTCCTTGGGGCAGGGCGGCAGGCGTGGCCGCCACCACGGCGGCCTGGCCACCGTGGTGGCGCAGCGGCGCGTTGCCGGTCAGGCGGCGCATGCCGACGTAGAACAGCGGCGTCAGGAACAGGCCGAACACGGTCACGCCGATCATTCCGGCGAACACCGCGACGCCCATGGCCTGGCGCATCTCGGCGCCGGCGCCGGTGGACAGCACCAGCGGCAGCACACCCATCACGAAGGCCATCGACGTCATCAGGATGGGGCGCAGCCGCAGCCGTGCCGCTTCCATCGCCGCCTGCACCGGCGTGCGGCCGGCGAACTCCAGCTCGCGCGCGAACTCGACGATCAGGATCGCGTTCTTCGCCGACAGGCCCACCAGCACGATGAGGCCGATCTGCGTGAACACGTTGTTGTCGCCGTGGCTCAGGTACACGCCGGTCATCGCGGCCAGCAGGCCCATGGGCACGATCAGGATGATGGCCAGCGGCAGCGCCAGGCTCTCGTACTGCGCGGCCAGCACCAGGAAGACCAGCAGGATGGCCAGCGGGAACACCCACAGCGCGGAGTTGCCGGCGATCTTCTCCTGGTAGGTCAGGTCGGTCCACTCGAAGCCGACGCCCGGGGGCAGCGTCTCGGCAGCGATGCGCTCGACCGCGGCCTGGGCCTGGCCCGACGAGAAGCCCGGCGCCGCACCCCCATTGATGTCGGCGGCCAGGAAGCCGTTGTAGCGCATCGCGCGTTCCGGCCCGAAGCTGGGCTTGACCGTCATCAGCGCGGACAGCGGCACCATCTCGCCCGAGCCCGAACGGACCTTCAGCTGGCCGATGTCCTCCGAGCGGGCGCGGAAGGCGGCGTCCGCCTGCACGCGGACCGAGTAGGTGCGGCCGAACTGGTTGAAGTCGTTCACGTACAGGCTGCCGAGGTAGATCTGCATCGTGTCGAACACGTCCGTCACGGCCACGCCCAGCTGGCGGGCCTTGGTGCGGTCGAGGTCGGCATACAGCTGCGGCACGTTGACCTGGAAGCTGCTGTACAGCCCGGCCAGCTCCGGCGTCTGGTAGGCCTTGGCCAGGAAGGCCTTGGTGGCCGCGTCCATGGCCGCGTAGCCCAGGTTGCCGCGGTCCTGCAGCTCCAGCTTGAAGCCGCCGGTCGTGCCCAGGCCCTGCACCGGCGGGGGCGGGAACATGGCGATGAAGGCGTCCTCGATGGCCCCGTACTGCGCGTTCAGCGAGCCGGCAATCGCGCCGGCCGACAGGTCCTTGCTCTTGCGCTCGGCAAAGGGCTTCAGCGTCGCGAAGACGATGCCCGAGTTGGAGCTGTTGGTGAAGCCGTTGATGGACAGGCCGGGGAAGGCCACCGCGTGCTCGACGCCGGGCGTCTTCAACGTGATCTCGGTCATGCGGCGGATGACGTCTTCGGTGCGGTCCAGCGTCGCGCCGTCGGGCAGTTGCGCGAAGCCGATCAGGTACTGCTTGTCCTGGCCGGGCACGAAGCCGCCGGGCACCAGCTTGAACAGGCCGAACGTGGCACCGACCAGGGCCAGGTAGATGCCCAGCATGATGGCCTTGCGCGACAGCACGCGCTTGACACCGCCGCCATAGGCCGTGGAGCCGCGGGCGAACAGCTTGTTGAAGCCGGCGAAGAAGCGGCCAAACACCTTGTCCATGCCGCGCGTCAGCGCGTCCTTGGGGGCGTCATGGCCTTTCAGCAGCAGCGCGGACAGGGCCGGCGAGAGCGTCAGCGAGTTGACCGCGGAGATCACCGTCGAGATGGCGATGGTCAGTGCGAACTGCTTGTAGAACTGGCCCGTCAGGCCGCTGATGAAGGCCAGCGGCACGAACACGGCGATCAGCACCAGCGCGATGGCGATGATGGGGCCGGACACCTCGCGCATGGCCTGGTAGGTCGCCTCGCGTGGGCTCAGGCCCGAGGCGATGTTGCGCTCCACGTTCTCCACCACGACGATGGCGTCGTCCACGACGATGCCGATGGCCAGCACCAGGCCGAACAGGCTCAGCGCGTTGATCGAGAAGCCGAAAAGGTGCATCACCGCGAACGTGCCGATGATGCTGATGGGCACGGCCAGCAGCGGGATGATGGAGGCGCGCCAGGTCTGCAGGAACAGGATGACGACCAGCACCACCAGCGCCACCGCTTCCAGCAGCGTGTGGATGACGGACTCGATGGACGCGCGCACGAACTGCGTCGGGTCGTAGACGATGGTGTAGTCCACGCCCTCGGGCATGACCTGCTTCAGCTCGGCCATCGTCGCGCGCACGTTCTTGGAGATGTCCAGCGCGTTGCCGCCCGGGGCCTGGAAGATGGGCACGGCGACGGCGGACTTGTTGTCCAGCAGCGAACGCAGCGCGTATTCGCTCGCGCCCAACTCCAGCCGGCCCAGGTCGCGCAGCCGCGTGACCTGGCCTCCTGAGCCGCTCTTGACGATGATGTCGCCGAACTCCTCGGCCGTCTGCAGGCGGCCTTGCGCGTTGATGGACAGCTGCAGGTCGATGCCTTGCAGGCCCGGCGACGCGCCGACCACGCCGGCGGCGGCCTGCACGTTTTGCTCGCGGATGGCGCGCACCACGTCGCTGGCCGACAGGCCGTGCTCGGCCACCTTCTGCGGGTCCAGCCAGACGCGCATGGCGTAGTCGCCCGAACCGAACAACTGCACCTGGCCCACGCCGGGGAGGCGCGCGAGGCGGTCCTTGACGTTGAGCACCGCGTAGTTGCGCAGGTAGGTCATGTCGTAGCGGTCGTTGGGCGAGGTCAGGTGCACGACCATGGTCAGGTCGGGGCTGCTCTTGACCGTCGTCACGCCCAGGCGCTTGACCTCCTCGGGCAACCGCGCCTCCGCCTGGCTGACGCGGTTCTGCACCAGCTGCTGCGCCTTGTCGGGGTCGGTGCCCAGCTTGAACGTGACGGTCAGCGTCATCAGGCCGTCGGTGGTCGCCTGGCTGCTCATGTAGAGCATGTCCTCGACGCCGTTGATGGCCTCTTCCAGCGGCGTCGCCACCGTCTCGGCGATGACCTTGGGGTTGGCGCCGGGGTACTGGGCGCGCACGACGACCGAGGGCGGCACCACGTCCGGGTATTCGGAGATGGGCAGAGCGCCGATCGACAGCAGGCCGCCGAGGAAGATCAGCAGCGACAGCACGCCCGCAAAGATCGGGCGGTCGATGAAGAATTTGGAGAGATTCATGGGGTCTTCCTTCAGGGATGCTGAGGAGAGAGGCAAAGCCGCCCCCAGCGGGCCGGGGATACCGGCCCGTGAGGGGCTCTTGGAGGGGGGCTTAGATCAGGAGGCGGTGGCGGCGGTCTGCTTGGCTTGCAGCTCGGGCTTGGCGTCCATGGCCACGTCCTTGGGTGCGAGGACCGACCCCGGCCGCACGCGCTGCACGCCGCCGACGACGACGCGCTCGCCGCTCTTGAGGCCGCTGGTCACGACACGCAGGCCGTTGACGCTGGCGCCCAGGCTCACCGGCCGCCATTCGGCCTGGTTGCCGGGGCCCACGACGATGACGAAACGCTTGTCCTGGTCGGTGCCCACGGCGCGCTCGTTGACCAGCAGCGCCGCCTCGTTCCTGGCCTGGCCCATGCGCAGCTTGGCGAACTGGCCCGGCAGCAGGCCGCCGTCCTTGTTGTCGAACACGGCGCGCACGCGCAGCGTGCCGCTCTTGGCGTCGACTTGGTTGTCCACCAGCTGCAGGCGGCCTGTGGTGGCCTTGTCAGCGCCGTTCAGCATCTCGACCGGCACCTTGTCCATGCCGCGCCGTTCGGCCCCACCGCCGGGGAGCGAGGCCAGCACCTCACGGACGATCTTCTCGTCGGCGTCGAAGCTGGCGTAGATGGGGCTGACCGACACCAGCGTCGTCAGCACCGGCGCACCAGCACCCGCGGCCACCAGGTTGCCCTGCGTCACCTCGATCTTGCCGACGCGGCCGGCTACCGGGGCGCGCACCTGCGTGTAGCCCAGGTTGAGCTGCGCCGACTGCAGCGCGGCCTGCGCGGCGCGCAGGTTGGCGGCGGCCTCGCGGGCGGCGTTGTCCTTCTCGTCGAACTCGCGGCGGGCCACGGCGCGGTCCTCCAGCAGTGCCTTGGCCCGGGTGGCTTCGCTCTGCGAGTAGGTCACGCGGGCCTGGGCCGCGGCCACCTGGGCTTCCAGGCGCGACACCTCGGCCTGGTAGGGCGCGGGGTCGATGCTGACCAGCAGGTCGCCGGCCTTCACCAGGCTGCCTTCACGGAAGTGCACCTGCTGCACGGCGCCGGATACGCGGGCCCGCACGTCCACGCGCTCCACGGCCTCGAGGCGGCCGGAGAACTCGTTCCAGACCGCCACATCCTGGCTGACCACCTGCGCGACGGAAACGGTCGTGGCCGGCGGCGCGGCAGGCGCCGGGTTGGCCAGCGCCGGCTGGTTGAACTGGCCGAGGGCCAAGGCGCCGAGGGCCACGAGGGCGACGGCGCCCGCGATGAGGCCCAGGCGGCGATTGAAGCGGGGGGTGTTGGACGGCATTTCGTGTTCTCCCAGGGGGTTCAAGCAGAAGGCGGTGCCAGGGCCTGGCGGGTGGCCTGGCTCAGGAACTCGTGGATGGGGGCCAGCACATGGCCGGGCGCGATGGCGGGCAGCGTCAGGTCGCGGGCCGCGCCGCCGTGCTCGCGCAAGGCGGCGGCATAGCGGCGCGCCTCGTCGTTGAGCGGGTGGCCGGCCACGCCCAGCACCAGCGCCGGCGCGAGGCCCGACAGGCGCAGCGCGTTCAGCGGCGCGGCATAGGGGTGGTCGGCGCGCGTGCTGGTGCCCAGGTAGGCCTGCCAGCCCTTGGCATAGATGCATTCGCAGCCGCCGCACTCGCCGTCGCGCATGGAGGCGCTGCCCAGCACCGGGTCCAGCATGGGCAAGATCAGCAGCTGGCCGGCCAGCTCGGGTGCGCGCTGGTCGCGTGCCATCAGCGCCAGCGCCGCGGTCAGGTTGCCGCCGGCTTCCTCGCCGGCCACGAACAGCACCGTCTGCGCGCTGCCGGTCAGCTTGGTGCGCTGGGCGTCCAAGGCCTGCAGGGCCTCGAAGGCGGCACTCAGCGCGGCGGGGAAGGGGTGCTCGGGGGCCAGCGGGTAGTCCAGCGCGACGACGTCGGCACCGGCCTCGGCCAGCATCTCGCTGCGTGAGCGCGCCGCTTCCAGCGAGCCGCCCGTGAAGCTGCCGTCGTGCAGGTACAGCAACAGCGCCCGCCCGCCGCCGTCCAGCGGCCGGCGTGCGCTGTAGAGGTGGGCCTTGCAGCCGGGCGTGGGGCCCAGGCGCAAGGGGGTGGGAATGGCGATCTTGTCCATGGACCGAAAGATAGAGACCCGTGTCCCTTAGATAAACGGCCTTCAAAGCGACTCACTTTTCCCCGACCTGAAACAATCCGGGCATGGACCGACTCACCGCCATGCAAGCCTATGTCCGGGTCGTCGAGGCCGGCACCTTCACGAAGGCCGCCGACTCGCTGGACCTGCCCAAGGCCACCGTCACGCGCCTGATCCAGACGCTGGAGACCCATCTGCGCACCAAGCTGCTGAACCGCACGACGCGCCGCGTGACGGTGACGCCCGACGGTGCCGCCTACTACGAGCGCGCGATGCGGCTGCTGGGCGACCTCGAGGAGCTGGAAGGCAGCATGAGCCAGGCGCGCGTCACGCCGCGCGGGCGCATCCGCATCGACGTGCCCGGCGTGGTGGGGCGGGAAATGATCATTCCGCACCTGCCGGACTTCTATGCGAAGTACCCGGACATCCAGATCGAACTGGGCGTCAGCGACCGCACGGTGGACCTGATCAGCGACAACATCGACTGCGTCATCCGCGGTGGCGACCTGACCGACCAGAGCCTAGTGGCGCGGCGCATCTCGGAGTTCCGCTTCATCACCTGCGCGACGCCGGAATACCTGCGTCGCCACGGCACGCCGGCGCACCCGCTGGAGCTGGGGCAGCCGCCGCACCGCATGGTGGGCTACTTCTCGGCGCGCACCGGCAAGGTCCTGCCCGACACCTTCCACCGCGGCGACGAGGCCGTCGAGGTGGTGGGCAACCACGTGCTCGCGGTCAACGACGCGAATGCCTACCTGAACGCGGGCCTGGCCCACCTGGGCGTGGTGCAGGTGACCTGCTTCATGGCCGGGCCGCTGCTCAAGACGGGCGAGCTGGTGCGCATCCTGGAGGACTGGGAGGCGGAGCCGGTGCCGGTCTATGTGGTCTACCCGCCGAACCGCCATCTCAGCAGCAAGCTGCGCGTGTTCGTCGACTGGGTCGTCGACCTGCTGGGCCGCGAGGCGATGGGCGGCGTGAAGATGCGCTGCAGCGGCTGAGCGCCGGCGTTTGCGCCTCAGCCCTGCTCGGGCTCGGCGGCGGCCATCAAGGCCGGGCCGAAATCGCCGGGCGCCGGCGCCGGGGCGCTGATCGCCAGCAACATGCCCGCCGCCAGCGCCGCAACAGCCGTTGCGGCGGTGACCAGCGTGAAGAAGGATCGGGTGTTCATGGTGACTTCCTTGTCGCGGCACACACCCACGGTGCGCCGACAGAAGTCACTGTAGGCATTCCACCGCCCGGGAAAAAGCGGGTGGAATAGAACGGCGAGTTGCTGCTGGCGGAACAATCCGCCCGACCCCCGCTGCTCAGGCCTTGCGCGGCGCGCCCCGCCCGCGCGCTTCCAGCCACGCCCTGGCCGTCGAGAAATGCCCGCAGCCGATGAAGGGCCGCGGCGGCTTCAGTGCCGACAGCGGCGACGGGTGATTGGCCTTCAGCACCAGGTGGCCCTGGCCGGCCGCCTCGATCAGCGGCGCCTTGGCCTGGGCGTAGGCGCCCCACAGCATGAAGACCTTGGGCGCAGCGTCCTCGGCCGCGGTCTTGATGAGCGCATCGGTCAGCGCCTCCCAGCCGCGGTTGGCGTGGCTGGCGGGCTGGCCGTCCTCCACGGTCAGCACGGCGTTCAGCAGCAGCGTGCCGCCCTCGGCCCAGCGCACCAGGCTGCCGTCGGGCGGAAAGGGCTTGCCGAGGTCGCGCTGGATCTCCTTGAAGATGTTGCGCAGGCTGGGCGGCAGCGGCACGCCGGGCGGCACGCTGAAAGAGAGGCCCTCGGCCTGGCCGGCGCCGTGGTACGGGTCCTGGCCCAGGATGACGACGCGGGTCTGCGCCAGCGGCGTGAGGGTCAGCGCGCGCAGCGGCTCGGGCGGGTAGACGGTGGCGCCGGCCGCCACGCGCTCCGCCAGGAAGGCCTGCAGCTTCTGGCCGGCGGGCGACGCCGCCCAGGCCTCGACGACGGGGCGCCAGTCGGTGTCGGGGAGCTCCAGCGGCAGTTTCATCCGAACAGGTTCGCGAGGGCTTGTCCCGGGTCCGGCGCGCGCATGAAGGCCTCGCCAACGAGGAAGGCATGCACGTTGGCGGCGCGCATGCGCTGCACGTCGGCGGCGTTCAGGATGCCGCTCTCGGTCACCAGCAGCCGGTCGGCCGGCACGCGCGGCAGCAGGCCCAGCGTGGTGTCCAGCGTCACGTCGAAGGTGCGCAGGTTTCGGTTGTTGATGCCCACCAGCGGCGTCTTCAGCTTCAGCGCGCGGTCCAGCTCGGCGCCGTCGTGCACCTCCACCAGCACGTCCAGGCCCACGGCATGGGCGGCGGCTTCCAGGTCGGCCATCTGCGAGTCGGCCAGGCAGGCGGCGATCAGCAGGATGCAGTCGGCGCCCATCGCACCGGCCTCCATGACCTGGTACTCGTCGACCATGAAGTCCTTGCGCAGCACCGGCAGCTCGCAGGCGGCGCGCGCCTCGCGGAGGTAGGCGGCCGAGCCCTGGAAGAAGCGCTCGTCGGTCAGCACGGACAGGCAGGCCGCACCGTTGCGCGCATAGGTCTCGGCGATGAGCCCGGGCTTGAAGTCCTCGCGCAGCACGCCCTTGCTGGGGCTGGCCTTCTTGATCTCGGCGATCACGGCCGCATGGCCGGCGGCGATGCTGGCGCGCAGCGAGCGCTCGAAGCCCAGGCGCTCGTCCTTGCGGGCCTCGGCCTCCTCACGCTGCGAGGCCAGCGACCGCTTCAGCTTGGCCGCGGCGACCTCCTCCCACTTGACCTCGACGATGCGGTTCAGGATGTCAGACATGATGCCCCTCGGTTGGGTAGGCCCCACGATCCCCCGCGAGGATGCGGGCCGGCTTGGGAGCGGCCCGGCGCTCGGCCCGCTTCGTGCTGGGATGCCTCACGCTCATGCCATGCCCCCCAGGCCCTGCGTGGTCTTGACGAAGGCGTCCAGCTTGCCGCGCGCGGCGCCGCTGTCCAGCGCCGCGCGGGCGCGGGCGATGCCGTCGGCCAGCGTGGGGGCCACATTGGCGGCGTACAGCGTGGCGCCGGCGTTCAGCAGCACGATGTCGCGCGCCGGGCCGCTCTGGCCGTCCAGCACGGCGGTCAGCATCTGGCGCGACTGCTCCGGGCCTTCCACCTTCAGGCTGCGGTTGCTGGCCATCGCGAAGCCGAAGTCCTCGGGGTGGATCTCGTACTCGCGCACGGCGCCGTCCTTGAGCTCGCCCACCAGCGTGGTCGCGCCCAGCGAGATCTCGTCCATGCCGTCCTTGCCGTAGACCACCAGCGCATGTTCGGCGCCCAGGCGCTGCAGCACGCGCACCTGGATGCCGACCAGGTCGGGGTGGAACACGCCCATCAGGATGTTGGGCGCGCCGGCCGGGTTGGTCAGCGGGCCCAGGATGTTGAAGATGGTGCGCACGCCCAGCTCGCGGCGCACCGGCGCGATGTTCTTCATCGCCGGGTGGTGGTTGGGCGCGAACATGAAGCCGATGCCGCATTCGGCGACCGACGCGGCCACGGCGCGCGGCGTCAGCTGGATGTTGGCGCCCAGCGCCTCCAGCACGTCGGCGCTGCCGGTCTTGCTGCTGACACTCCGGTTGCCATGCTTGGCCACCTGCGCGCCGGCGGCCGCCGCGACGAACATCGAGCAGGTCGAGATGTTGAAGCTGTGTGCGCCGTCGCCGCCGGTGCCCACGACGTCGACGAGGTGGGGCAGGGGCCCCAGCGGCACCTTGTTGCTCAGCTCGCGCATGACCTGGGCCGCGGCGGTGATCTCGCCGATGGTTTCCTTCTTCACGCGCAGGCCGGTCAGCAGCGCGGCGGCCATCACGGGCGACATCTCGCCGGCCATGATGCGGCGCATCAGCGTCAGCATCTCGTCGTGGAAGATCTCGCGGTGCTCGATGACGCGGGTCAGGGCTTCGGTGTCGGTGATGGGCATGGCAGCTCTTTCAGGCCTCGCGCCGCGAGGGGTCGCTCTGGTGCAGGTGGCGGGTCAGCAGGTCGCGCGGCGGCGGCACGTCGGCCTGGCGCAGCCACACGCCCACGGCGCCGCGGTGGTTGCTGCCATGCGTGGCGACATGGGCCAGCATCTCGGCGCGCGTCATGCGGCCCGCGTCGCCGTCGGTGAAGCGGAACGTCAGGGGCTCGTCCAGCTGTTCGGCCGTCAGCGTGCGCACATGGCCGAGGTACCAGGCGTCCAGGCGCGCGAAGGCGGCGCGCAGGTCGGCCGGCGTGGGCGTGTCCGCGGTGTTGGTGCCGGTCAGGCCGTGCGGCTCGCCGCGCAGGTGGCCGGCCCAGATGCGGTCCACGGTGTGGATGTGGTTCAGGATGCGCAGCGCCTGGTGGTGCGCGTCGGCGTGGGCCGCGGCATCCACCTTGTCGAGCTGGTCGAAGAACTGCGCGTCTATCCAGGCCTTGTGCTCGAACAGCGAGGTCAGCAGCGTGGGCAGGGACATGGTCAGGCCTCCAGGAATTCGCGGGTGGCGGCGATGGCGCGGTCGATGCCGGCGGCGTCCACGTCCAGGTGCGTGACGAAGCGCAGCCCGATCAGGCCGGTGGCCAGCACGCCGCGCGACTGCAGATGCGCCAGCAGCGCCGGCGTGCGGCCGTCGCTCACCTGGGCGAAGACGATATTCGTCTGCGGTGGCGTGACCGTGACACCCGGCAGCGCGGCCAGGCCCTCCGCCAGCCGTCGCGCCAGCGCATGGTCGTCGGCCAGGCGCTCGACATGGTGGGTCAGCGCATGGTCGGCCGCGGCCGCGAGCAGGCCCACCTGGCGCAGGCCGCCGCCCACCATCTTGCGGATGCGGTGGGCGCGCGCGATCAGCTCGCGCGAGCCCACCAGCATGGAGCCCACCGGCGCGCCCAGGCCCTTGCTGAAGCAGATGGACACCGAGTCGAACGGCCGTGCCAGGTCGGCCACCGTGCGGCCGGCGGCGATGGCGGCGTTGAACAGGCGGGCGCCGTCCAGGTGCGTGGCCAGGCCGCGCGCGTGCGCCAGCTCGCAGGCGGCGTTGGTGTACTGGGTGGACAGCACCTGGCCGCCCCAGGTGTTCTCCAGCGCCAGCAGCCGGGTGCGCGCGAAGTGCGGGTCGTCGGGCTTGATGGCCGCGGCGATGTCGTCGAGCTTGAGCGTGCCGTCGGGCTGGTTGTTCAGTGGCTGGGGCTGGATGCCGCCCAGCACCGCCGCGCCGCCGCCTTCGTAGCGGTAGGTGTGGGCCAGCTGGCCGACGATGTACTCGTCGCCGCGGCCGCAGTGGGCCAGCAGGCCGCACAGGTTGCTCTGCGTGCCGCTGGCCATGAAGAGGGCGGCCTCCTTGCCCAGCAGCGCGGCGACGCGTTCCTGCAGCGCGTTGACGGTGGGGTCGTCGCCGAAGACGTCGTCGCCCACCTCGGCTGCCGCGATGGCCGCGCGCATGGCGGCCGTCGGCTTCGTGACGGTGTCACTGCGCAGATCGACGATGGCTGTTCCGCCACCGCCACCGCCAGAGGACGGGGCGTAGGCGGTCACGGCTTCAGCTCCAGGAAGTTGCGCAGCATCGCGTGGCCATGCTCGCTGAGGATGGACTCGGGGTGGAACTGCACGCCCTCGCAAGGCGTGGCGGTGCCGGCCAGTTCGCGGTGGCGCACGCCCATGATCTCGCCGTCGTCGCTGCGCGACGTGATCTCCAGCACCGCGGGGCAGGTCGCCTCCTCGATGACCAGCGAGTGGTAGCGGATCACGCTGAACTCGCGCGGCAGGCCGGTGTAGACGCCGCGCTGGTCCGTCGTGATGGTGCTGGCCTTGCCGTGCATCTGGCGCTTGGCGCGGATGATCCGGCCGCCCAGCGCCTGGCCCATGGCCTGGTGGCCCAGGCACACGCCCAGCAGCGGTTTCCTGCCGATGAAATGCTGGATGGCCTCCACACAGACGCCCGCCTCGTTGGGCGTGCAGGGGCCGGGCGAGAAGACGATGTGGTCAGGGTCCAGCGCGGCCATCTCGGCGACGCTGATCTCGTCGTTGCGCACCACCTTCACGTCGGCGCCCAGTTCACCGAAGTACTGGACGATGTTGAACGTGAAGCTGTCGTAGTTGTCGATCATCAGCAGCATTTGGACTCCCGCCGGGCCGCCCCAAGGGAGGCCGCGCCCCCTCGGGGGGCAGTGAACGAAGTGGGCGTGGGGGTCATCAGAACCCCTCCTCGACGAGTTCGGCGGCGCGCAGCAGGGCGCGCGCCTTCGCTTCCGTCTCCTGCCATTCCAGCTCGGGCACCGAGTCGGCCACCACGCCGGCGGCGGCCTGCACGTGCAGCATGCCGTCCTTGATGATGCCGGTGCGGATGGCGATGGCCAGGTCCATGTCGCCGGCAAAGCTGAGGTAGCCGCAGGCGCCGCCGTAGATGCCGCGTTGCACCGGCTCCAGCTCGTCGATCAGCTCCATGGCGCGCACCTTGGGCGCGCCGGTCAGCGTGCCGGCGGGGAAGGTGGCCTTCAGCACGTCCAGCTGCCCCACCTCGGGCCGCAGCACGCCCTCGACATTGCTGACGATGTGCATCACATGCGAGTAGCGCTCGATGGTGAAGGCCTGCGTCACCTTGACGCTGCCGGTGCGCGCGATGCGGCCGATGTCGTTGCGGGCCAGGTCGATCAGCATCAGGTGCTCGGCGCGCTCCTTGGGGTCGGCCTGCAGCTCGGCCTCCAGCGCCAGGTCGCGCTCGGGCGTGGCGCCGCGCGGGCGGGTGCCGGCCAGCGGGCGGATGGTGACCTTGCGGCTGCCCTTTCCCTCACCATCCAAGGCATGCTCCTCGCGCACCAGGATCTCGGGGCTGGCGCCGACGATCTGGAACTCGCCCAGGTCGTAGAAGTACATGTAGGGGCTGGGGTTGAGCGCCCGCAGCGCCCGGTACAGCGCGATGGGCTCGGCCTTGTAGGGCTTGGAGATGCGCTGGCCCACCTGCACCTGCATCAGGTCGCCGGCGGCGATGTAGTCCTTGGCCTTCTGCACCGCGGCCAGGTAGTCGGCCTTGGCGAAGCCGCGCGTGACCGGGTGCGCCTCGCTGCGCGGGACGCGCGGCATGCTGACGCTGTAGTTCAGCTTGTCGCGCAGCAGGGTCAGCTTCTTGGTGGCGCGGAAATAGGCCTCGGGCTGGCGCGGGTCCGCCCAGACGATGAGGTAGAGCCGGCCCGACAGGTTGTCGATGACGGCCACTTCCTCGCACAGCAGCAGCAGGATGTCGGGCGTGCCCAGGCCGCCTTCCTTGTGCGCGCTGGCCAGCCGCTTCTCGATGGCCCGCACGGCCTCGTAGCCGAAGTAGCCCGCCAGCCCGCCGCAAAAGCGCGGCAGGCCGGTGGGGATCCTGGGCTTGATGCGGTCCTGGAAGGCCGCGATGAAGTCCAGCGGGTTGCCCTCGTGCGTCTCGACGACGGCGCCGTCGGTCACCACCTCGCTGCGCTGCCCGGTCGCGCGGATCAGCGTGCGCGCCGGCAGGCCGATGAAGGAGTAGCGCCCGAAACGCTCGCCGCCGACAACGGATTCCAGCAGGAAGCTGTTGCGCCCCTGGCCGCCGCCACCGCAGAGCTTGAGGTACAGGGACAGCGGGGTTTCGAGGTCCGCAAAGGCCTCGCTGATCAGCGGGATGCGGTTGTAGCCTTCAGCGGCCAGGCTCTGGAATTCGAGTTCAGTGATCACGGCTCAAACCTTGAAAAGACAGCTTCAGGGCTTGGCGTGCAGCCCGGCAGGAACGGGCAACGCGGGAGAGGAGCGCGTCAGGGCGCGCCAAGCGGCATCAGTCGGCGGTGGACCAGCGACGCCAGGGCCAGGCTCCCCGGTCGCTCGACCCCGTGATGTGCTTGCGCGTGATGAACATGATGCGGGCGAGTGTATTTCAAGCCGCGTCATACTTCGGGCCGCGAAGGCGCTGTTATCGCGCTAAGAAAACGGAGACGACAGATGCGAGCATTCATCGTGGCGGCATGCCTGGCCGCCGGCAGCATGAGCGGGGGCACGGCCTGGGCCCAGGCCGTCGAGGTGGCCAATGTGAAGTACGAGCCGACGCTGGACCTCGCGGGCCAGAAGCTGCAGCTCAACGGCGCCGGCATCCGCTACAAGTTCGTCGTCAAGGTCTACACGGCGGGCCTGTACCTCACCACCAAGGCCGGCACCACGCAGGAGGTGCTGGCCGCGCCCGGCCCCAAGCGCATCCACATCACGATGTTGCGCGACATCGACGGCAACGAGCTGGGCAAGCTCTTCACGAAGGGCATGGAGGCCAACGCGCCGCGCGACGAGTTCGTCAAGTCCATCAACGGCGTGCTCAAGCTCAGCGAGGTGTTCGCCAGCCGCAAGCAGCTCAACAGCGGCGACAGCTTCTCGGTGGACTATGTGCCTGGCGTGGGCTCCACGCTGCTGCTCAACGGCAAGACGGTGATGGGCGAGCCCATCAAGGAGCCCGAGTTCTTCTCGGCGCTGCTGCGCATCTGGCTGGGCGACAAGCCCGCCGACGACGCGCTCAAGGATGCGCTGCTGGGCATCAAGAAGACGCGCCGGGCAGGCTGATTTCGTCGAGCCGGCCCACATGCTGCAGGGCCGGCACGGCGCGGATGTCCTCGCCGTGGTTGTAGCCATAGGTCACCAGCACCAGCGGGCAGCCGGCCGCACGCGCGGCCTCGGCGTCGTTGCGCGAGTCGCCGATCATCCAGGTCGCTGAAGGCGGCGCGCCCAGCGCCTCGCAGGTCTTGAGCAGCGGCAGCGGGTCGGGCTTCTTCTTCGGAAAATCGTCGCCGCCGAAGACCTGCGTGAAATAGCCCGCCAGCCCCTTCTTTCGCAGCAGCTCGCGCGCCGGCGCCGCCGGCTTGTTGGTCAGCACGGCCAGCGGCAGGCCGCGCGCGCGCAGCGCCTCCAGCCCTTCGACGACGCCGGGGTACACGGCCGCGTGCTCGCCGTTCACGGCCGCGTAGTGCCGCTGGTAGAGCGCCCAGGCGCGGTCGAACTGCGCGGGTTCGCTGCCCGCGTGGGCCAGCGTCTGGCGCACCAGGTGCTCGCCGCCGCGGCCGATGGTGTGCTCGACGAATTCGCGGCTGACCGGGGGCAGGCCCAGGTCCGCCAGCATCAGGTGCAGCACGGCGACGAAGTCGCCCAGCGTGTCCACCAGCGTGCCGTCCAGGTCGAGCATGCAGGCCGCGGGCCGGTTCTGGTACGAGTGAATAGAGTTCACAAATCGAAAATAGAGTTCAAAAACTTTGCTCTCACCGTCGCATCCCGAAAGAAAAAGAGTTCGAAAAGAGGGCGTCCACCAGAGGCGTTTTGCTGGACTTCCCGCCCTAGGACCAATTGCGAGGATTCTTAGTCCTTCACGGCGACCCGAGTTGCCCCACCGTGCTGGGTAACCCTCGGCCTGCACCGAAGCTTGACGGCCCCCTTGGAAAACGACTCATCCGTCGCCTTGCTTGACCACACGTAGGCCTCTCCGGCTTTCAGCAGGGCCATGCGCTCTGGCGTCAGGTTGCCGAGTGCGGCATTGGCTTTCTGGATGTGCTTCAACCAAGCAGGCGAGTTGAACTTGTGCATGATGATCTGGCTGGACAGCTCGATCAGGCTGACAGGCACAGATGGCGGGTCTTGGCTTGCGACCATGATGCTGACCCCTTTGTGCCGCATCTCTCGTACCACTTCGATGAGCCCGGCAACCAGGTCGGGACTCTCGATGTATTTGTGGGCCTCATCGAACACCACCAGCTTGTTGAAGCTGCGCCCATCAATGCGCGCATCAGCGAACAACTGCAAGAGCACGACGAACAGTCCGAGGGCTTCGTCCTTCTCGATGAATTCGTCCCGCAGGTCCACGATGATCAGACGGCCTGGCCTCACCACCTCAGTGAGCGAGGTTCCGTCGTTGATGTACTCGGCGGCCAGGTCGAGGCGCATCCGAGCCAGCTCCTTGAGGTGATCGGGGACCGACGATGCATCGATGCCTGCACGCAAGCCCTCAAGGGTGATGTCGTCGCGCATCGCCTTCATGATGCGCATGATCTGACGGATGTACGTGGCTTGATTGCCTACGGCGCCCATCAAGAACTTCCAGTGCGAGGCCTTCAGCTCTGAAGCCGAGAACTGCAAAGGCCGCACTTCGATGTCGGGGTACTCGGCCTGACGCTCTTCGATCTTGTCGGCGGGTACGAGAAGCAAGACATCCGCGAGCGCCTTCGGCTCCGCGCCATACACCTCCTTCAGCGCACGAACCTGATCTTCCACCGAGTTCGCCCCCACCATCGACGTGAACTCGGGCTTGTAGTCCATCGTCGGGCTGTAGTGGAAGATCACCGTGGACAGCGGCTCGGGAAGGCAGTTGATACCAGGGATCTGCAGGGAAGCCATCTCTGCCACGCTGCCCAAGGTGTAGCTCTTGCCGCCACCCTGAACGCCGAACAGGCTGATGGTGTGGGTCTGATTGAGGTCGAGTGCCACCTTGCGCCCAGACACCTCGCCAATCAGGCCGTACTGCGGTGTTGCTCCCGTGGCACCGAGCATGATGTCGTAAGCCACGTGGCTATCGTTAGTCTCGTCATCTTGAGTTTGCGCCCGCGTAAGGGACGCACTCTGGGGTGAATCGCCCCGGGTATCGCGGAGGCCCGTTGGTTTAAGTCAGACGGTCGCGGCC
>CAXDTK010000038.1:0-25472 GCA_963992225.1 uncultured Comamonadaceae bacterium
TCGTCGGCAGCGTCAGATGTGTATAAGAGACAGGCCGGGCCACAGCGGCGGCGGGCAGCGGCTCGCCCAGGGCCTGGGCCTCGGTGATCTCCCGAGCGGCCGGGCCAGCGCCGCGCCGATGCCCAGCGCACCGGCCGCACCCCCAAGTAGCTTCCAGCCTGCGATGCCAGCGGCTGCGCTGGATGCGGGTTCGGTCATGGGGATGCCTTTCATGCCTGGGACCTTTCGGCCCCAGGTCTGGGGTGCTTGATGGCGTCGTTCACTTCGGTCCTAGCCCGCAGCGGGAGCGCGTGTCGTTGGCTGGTCAACGAGGTTGACCGGCGGGTGTGTGTCTGCGATCAGCTCGCCAGTCGTGGAATCGGTGATGCGCACGTAGCGGCCGGCCGCCGCCTCGGCGTTGGCGAGCTGGCAGGCGGCCACGTAGGTCGCCGCCGGCTGAGACCGCAATTTCGCTGTGAAGCTCCGGTCGGGGTAGACATGCACGTTGTGAGTCATAGGGCCCTCAGCTGATCGGGAAGTAGAACGAGCCGTTGAGGACCACGTTCGTTGCGCCGGCGGGGAGATCGGCGTTTGAGAAGGCGGTCTCGGAGCCGGACGCGCCGGTCTTCACGTTGATGACGCTGGTGTTCTTGGTGATGTCGAGCACCGGCGTGAAGTTGGATGAGAGCGTGGCGAACTTGCCCACGGTGGCCACGCCGTTGACCAACTTGCACTGGAAGGGCAAACCGGTGATGGTCATCGCGCCGACGCTGGCGCCCTTGTTCGTGATCGTCAGTTCGAAGAACCCGGTGACCACGCCCCCGCGCCAGTAGTAGCGCCCCGTTTGGTTGCTGTACGTCACCCCTGCCGAGGCGCCGCCGAAGGCGATGGCGGGCACGAACGAGCCGGAGAACTCGGCCTCCACCCCGGCATAGCTGGACGGGTCAACAGTGGGCGGGTTGGTGTAGGTGCTGGGGTCAGCTGTAAGGCCGTCGAGCTTGATCTGCGAGCAGTTAGCGCCGACCGCGAACATGCGCGCCGTACCGGTCGGGCTGTTGAAGCTCGCCCCGTTGATCATCACGCCCGTGGAATAGCCTTGGATGTCCAGCGCCGTGCCGTCGGTGTCGCTGAAGCCCAGGCCGATGCCCTTGAACGCGAACAGGAACGCGCTGGCCAGACCGTTGCCGATGCGGACGCGGCCCTGCATCAGCGGCGTGCTGACCGTGACATTGCGGGTGATGGGGCACACGCCTTTCGTCAGGTCGAAAGCGATGCCCGTCGAGGCGGTCTTGATCTGCTTGGACAGGATAAGCCAGTCGTAGGCGTCGCGCACATCCACCGTCGTGCCATGGGTGTCCATGACGCACGCCGACGAGAAGCTGCAGCCCTCGGAGTAGCGGAACGTTGCATCCGTCGCGTCGCCACGCGCCAACACGGCCTGGCTCGATGCGCCGGAAGAGTAGAGCTCGCCGTGAAGCATGTCGGTGTTGACCACCTTGCCGGTGATCTTTACCGAGACGGCATTGCCGGTGAACGTGCCGCTGTAGCGCACCTCTCGCGTGAAGTTCCCGAAGTCCAGCGCGGTGCTGAAGCCGGTCACCAGCTTGGGGTGGATTTCCAGTTGCCGAGCCCATTGCGACTCGGCCGGGATGGTCGGGTAGGTCGTTGCCTGCGCTGCAGCGCTGCCGGCCGTCTTGATGAGGTGGTTGCTGCCCGAGCCGGTGAACACGCCACCGGTGTGCTTGATGCGGCCGGCCTGCGTCATGTCCAGCAGGTAGGTGCCGGCGCCCCCGGTGTAGGTCACCTGGCAGCCGCCCCAATCCACGTCGTAATGGGAGTGGTTGGACTGGCTGATCGATGAGGTGATCTTGCACGCCGGGCCGTCGAACACCACGCGCCTGCCGGTGCCGTTGGCCAGTGCGAAGGCGGCAGTGACATAGGCCGTGTCGTCAGCCACCCCGTCCAACGTCGCCCCTTGCGCACGCAGGCTGATCGTGCGCTGCAGAGCGCGGCCGGCGGTGAATGCCGCATATGAGAGGCCCTGTCCATAGCCGCTCAGGCCGAGGCCCTTGGTGGCGTCGGAGGTGTTCAGCAGTTGCACCAGCACATCGGCCGCCGTCCCTGTCGGAGGCACGGAAACGACGGGGTTTCCGATGCTGTCGAACACCAGCATCTTCAGCGCGCGACTGGCGGCGGCCGGAAGCGCTGGCACCGTCTCGCCCTGGGGAACCCGCAGCGCCGTCGGTGCGCCCTTGCCGCCGCCGAAGATTTCCTGCAGCGCCATCCACAGCCGGTCGAAGTCGCGATCCAGCACGGCCGCTGGCAGGTCGCCGGCCGTCTGGTAGTCGTCGGGGCGGGCCAGCACAGTGTCCCGATAGACCGTGATGTTCACGCCGGCCGCCGGCGTCGGGGTGACGGTAATAGAGCCGCCGCTGGGGTTCCCTGCGCCGTCCACGGTGAAATCGACGTTCAGCGTCAGCTCCAGCCCGTCCTTTGTCACCGTCAGGTCGGTGGCCGCGGCGATGTAGAACTCATAGGCGAACACGCCAGACGCACCGCTGGCCGTGTGGGAGTTGAGGGGGGTCTGCTCGGAAACTGCCATGGGCGCCTCTGTGTTGAGGCGCGCCGCTGGTCAGTCGACGATGCCCGTCTCCAGCTCCAGCGTGTGCACGCCACTCGATGGGCGCCAACTGTCGGCGGCCGGCATGGTCGGAATCCCGACCTGATCAGGCGGGCTGATCGCGCGCATGACCCGCTCCGGCTGCTCGGCGCAGGCCCCAGCCGACGCGTCCAGGTAGTCGTCCGGCTGCTCGTCGACGGCCGGGTTCCAGTCGCGCATCTGCTCGTACAGCGGGCCGTCCACCACCGAGATATGGGCCCACAGCTGATCGGCCGTCAGCAACAGCGGCTCAAGGCTCTCCAGAATGCGCTTGTTCTTCTTGACCGTGCTGTGCACCTCGGCCACGCCGCAGATCAGCCCACGCTGCTTCAGCGCACCCTTCAGCGTGGCCGGCGAGAACCCGCCGATGCCGTTCGTCTCGATGCTCACCCGCGGAAGCTTCAGCTGCTCGATCAGGTCGCAGAGCTGGTGCACCTGGCCGCCGATCACCGTCTTGCCGTCGTCCGCGAACTCCACCACGTCGCCCGTCAGGCCCACCACCCGGTGCAGGTAGCGCCGGCCGGTGTCGTCCTGCAGCACCACGGCCACGGCCGACACGTCGGACTTGAGCTTGCCGCTCGACGGGTCCCACCGGCACGCCGCGCCGACGATGCGAGCCCGGCCAAGCCACATCGTCAGCTGCCCGTTGCTGCGCTTCCAGTGCGGCTCGCAGTCGTAGGCTGCCATGCGGTCGGGGTCCAGGCGCAGGTCGCGCGTCGGCTTGGAGTGCAGCTGGTACTGGCTGTCCCACTCGTTGATCGTGCGCGTCTGCTGGCGGCGCTGCTCCATCTCGGTCAGGGTGAACCGCTCGGGCCAGGCACTGCCGGCATAGAAGTCCACCAGCCCGCCGGGCGGCTTCTTGAACGTCAGCACTTTGCCGGCCAGCGTGTAGTCCTTGCCGGGCTTCAACGCGCGCGCCGACTTGCCAATGCCCGACAGCACGATCTCCGGCACGAATGGCAGGTGGTAGCGCGCCTTCGTCGCCTCGTCGACGCGGAACTCCTGGGCGAACATCTTGATTGTCAGGCAGTCGGCGCCCATGGCTTCCATTTCGTCATAGAGCGAATCGTGGGTGTGGGGCGTGCCCACGAACAGCCGGCGCGCGCCCGGCACCATGCAATGCACCTGCTCGCCCAGGCGGTAGCGCATCTTTTCCCGGTTCTCCGGGTTCGTGATGTTGCGCGGCACCTCGACGTCATCGTTCTGCGCCTCGTCGCAGCGGCTGGACGTGATGTTGCTGGTGATGCCCGCGGCCTGCATCGACGGGTTGCGCTCGTCGTTCGAGCCCGGCGCCCACCAGAACGAGGCCTCGCCGCGCAGCGCCTGGAAGCTCTCGCGCGTCAGCGGATGCTTCAACAGCACGCGCCGCGTGTCGCGGCTCGTCTTCAGCGCCGTCTTGTCCTGGTCGCCCTGGTGCAAGATGCGGTAGGTCGGGTCGCCCGCGCGCCGCTGCCCTTGAACGCGCCCGGCGCCGTCTTGTTGCTGCCGTCGCTGCTGATCGTCTCCCACGCCCCGCGCAGCACGTCCAGCACCTCGGCGTCGGACATGCGGGCGCCGTCCTCCAGCACGTAGCGGGAGCGGTCCAGCATGGGCAGCACCTTCTGCGCCCAGGCGTCGCGGCCGGCCTGCAGCACCAGCACCTGATCGTGCGCCTGCGGCAGATAGCCATAGTCCAGCCGGCCCACGTCCCCGCCCGCGTTGTTGAACCGCTCGCGCAGCGCCTCGGTGGTCTTCAGCCACGCCTCGGCGCCGGCCTTCGCCAGCGCGTTGCCCGTGCCGGCCCTGCCCTGGGCGAACACCTCCAGCGCCAGGTCGCGCGTCATCTGCGGGTTCTGCGCGTCGAACAGCACCATCAGCGCCTGGCGGCCGGCCCCGGCACCCTGGCGCGAGCCCGCGGCCTCGATCAGGTCGACCAGCCCGCGCGTCGCGTCGCGCTTGATGCCGTCGATGTAGTTGTGCGTGCGCTCCATGTCGTGCGCCAGCGCGTCCGAGCGGCCGCCCTTCGTCCAGCCCTGCACGTCCTGCAGGCGCTGCTCGACCTCGGCCGTGCGCAGCACCTGGCGCTGCGCGTTCGCCACCTTGCGCGCCGCCTCGGCGGCGATGTCGGCCTGGGCTGCCTGCGCGGCGGCCACGTAGCGCTGGTCCCGGCTGAGGCTCTGCCAGGCGGGGTCGGTGCGCGCCAGCTGGCGCAGCTTGGCGGACATGCGGGCGTCGATTGCCGCTTCCTGGGCCGGCGTGAGACTATTACGCCCCTGCGCTGCCCGGGCGGCGTTGATCTGCTGCTTGCAATTCGGGTGCATGGATTACCTCGTGACCGCGGCCAAGACCCTGGCCGCCATCTTCGTGTTGTCGCTGATCGTGCCGCTCATGGTCTGGGGTGGCAGCGGCAGCTGGCGGCGTGCGCTGCACGCGCTGCGCTGGTACTGGCTGATCATGGGCGGCGCCGCCCTGCTGGTGGGCGGGCTCGCGCTGGTGGTGACGGCGATGGAGTTCATCGGCTAGGCCCCGACCGACAGCGCGCACTCGGCCGCCACCTGCATCAACTCACCGTCGGCCAGCAGTTCGTCGGCCTCGGCCTTGACTGCGGCCAGCAGCTCGTCCACGCGCATCGGCGCGTCCATGCCGTCCAGCTGCACCATCAGGTCGGGGCTCTGCGCCCTCACCTGCTCGACGCGTGCCGAGGCCGCGTCGTCTACCAGTCCGGCCTTGGCGCCGGCGCCGGCAGCTCCCGGGGCCTCGGCTCCGGCGGGCTGTGCTGCTCGCGCAGCGCCTGCTGGCGCTGCTGGCGCCGGCTCTGCGGCTTCGGGCTTCGGGGCGGCGGGTTCTGCTGCACGCTGGGGCTCCTTGGGTGCGGCCGGTTTGGGCAGCTCGGCCTCGATGGCGCGGCCGGCGGCCTGGATACGCTGGGCGAACTGGGGCAGCACGGCGGCGGGGCCGGCCTGCTGCTCCAGGGCCTGCGCGCGCTTGTCGATCTCACTCAGGCGCTGCGTCGCCTGCTGGGCGCGGGCGTTGCTGTCGATCACCTGCTGCAGCCGGCTCTGGCGCGCCTCGAAGTCGGCCAGCTGGCCCTGCAGCTGCTTGCGCGCCTCGGACAGCGCGGCCTTGTAGCTCACGCCCTGCTGCTCCTGGATCTGCTTCGCCAGCGCCTTGGTCCCGGCGTCGCTGGTGTCGGGCCGCTCCTGCTCCATCAGCCGCAGTTCTTCGCGCGCCGTGCGGATCGCGCCGCGCTCGGCCAGGTCGCCGGCCACGGGCAGCAGCGCCACGCGCTCGGCCAGCCGCTCCCCCAGCACGCGCACGGCGGCCGCTACCTCCGGGCTCACCCGCGGCGGCGGCATCAGGTCGTCCACCGTCACGCGCTCGCCGCGCGCCAGCTGGTCGACGGCGCGTGCGAACGCGGCTTCGTGCACATCGGCCGCCCGCGCGTCCGCGCCCAACGGGTTCGTGCTGCGCCGCTGCTCCACGTCCAGCAGCACGCGGGCCGCGTCCACCTGCTCCTGCGTGGCCTCGCGTGCGGCGCGGGCGATGGCCGTCTCTTCGCTCGGCACCGGGCCGGCGCGGAACGCTTCAGCCTCCGCAGCTGCCGCGGCCTTCGCCTCGGCCGCGCCGCGCAGCTTGGCCGCCCGCAGGCCCCACGCGCCGAAACCCGCCGGGATCAGCGTCGACACGGCGAGGCCCACCGGGTCCAGCGGGTCGTACTGCTCGGCGAGCTTGCTGTAGTCCTGGGCCTGCAGGATGGACCGCACGGCCTGCTGCTGAGCCATGAACGACAGCGGGCCGCCCACGGCCACCAGGCCGGCCGTCTGCGCCAGCGTGCTGCCCGCCATCGGCAGACCCACGCCCAGGCCGGTAACGCCGCCCACCACCGCGCCCACCGCCGTGCGCGTGCCCAGGTCGACGCCCTGCTGCTTCAGGTCGTCGGCCGTTGTCATGCCCTCGTCGGCGCCGGTCAGCAGCGCGCCGCCCACCGGGCCGCCGGCTGCCACCGAGTAACCCACCGCCTTGGTGGCCACGCGAGAGAAGTCGAACACCAGCCGCTCGCTGGCGTGTGCCGTCTCGGGGTCGGGCGACAGGTAGCGCGCGAAGCCCCGCAGGTTGTCGCCCGCGCCGCTGCTGAAGTCCAGCCCTTCTCGCTGGATGCGCTCGGCTTCCTTCACCTGGGCGCCGCGGTCAGCCAGCAGCGGGTCGCCCATGCCGCTGGCCACCGTCATCTCACCGAACGCGCCCAGCACATCGGCGCCGAACGCGCCCACCTGGGAGCCGCCGGCCACCACGCCGCGCGGGGCCGCGGTGGTCGTGCGCCAGGCGCTGAAGCCGGCGGCCTGCTTGGGCACCGGCGGCGGCCGCAGGGCGGCGTCCTGCGCCGTCTTCAGGTTGTCGGCGAAGAACAGGTCGTCCAGCATCAGCGCACCTCCAGCACGATGGGCTGCATCTGCGCGTTTGTCGCCACCGCGCCGCCGCTCACCACCGCGAACCGGCCACGCGCCAGCGTGCGCAGCTGCGCGCCCGGCAGGGCGGCCAGGAACTGCGCCGCGTCCACCGCCTGGCCGCGGACGTAGACCTTGCCGTCGGGCAGCTGCGCGCCGAGCGCGTCAGCCGGGTAGGCGCTCAGCCGCTGGCGCAGCGCCGACTCGTCCATGCCGGCGGGCAGGATCACCCGCGCGCCGTTGTGCTCGGCCACCGTGCCACCCACCGCCAGGCGCACGGCATTGGCCGGGTCGATGCGCTGGCCCTCGGCGGCCTTGCCGGCCCAGATGAACTTCGCCGCCTCGCGCACCTGGGCGGCCTGCTGCGGGTTCGGGATCGCGCCGCCCAGCTCCCGGTCGAAGCTGGCCGTCAGGCCCGTCTCGGCCGCGTCCTCCAGCTTCACGGCCTTGGACTTGATGGCGTCGTGCCCGCGCAGGATCAGCTCGGACACCGGCCGGTCGAACGACGTCTGCGCCGAGCCGTAGGCCAGGGCCAGGCCCAGCGCGCCGTCGCTCTTGTCGAGCTGGCGGGCCAGCGCCTGGGCCTGCTTCGGCGGCATGGTGGCCGCCAGCGCCTGCAGCGCGGTCGCCTTCTGGTCCGGCGGCATCGAGCGCAGCATGCCCGACACCGTGTCGGCCTCGGACGCCAGCAGCGGCGACACCGGGCGGCCCGCCCACGTCTCCACCAGCGCGGCCTGCTGGCTGCGCGCGCCGAGCTTCTGCACCAGGCCGGCCACGCCGCCGGCCATGCTCAGCGGCTCGATCTGCGTGACCACGCCACGCTCCAGCGCCGCCGACAGCGGGTCGTCGCCCGCGTCCTTCTCCGCGGCTGCAACCACGCGGGCCAGCTTCTCGCGCTGCTTGTCCAGCGCCGGGTTGCGGCCCTCGGTGGCGATCTTGCTGTCCAGGGCCTGCAGCGCGGCGCGCTGGGCGGGCAGCGGCTGGGACGCGAAGCCGCCCGTCTCCACCGCCTGCTTGGCCAGCGTCAGCACGCCGGCCTGATACGGCGTGCCGGCGGTCTCGCGCGTCACGCGGTCGATGTAGGCCGGGTCCAGCACGCCGCCCTTATCTGCCAGCGCCTGAAACGTGGTGAAGCTGGCCTCGGCGCGCTTCAGCGCGGCGTCGGCTTCACGCTGTGCGCGGGCCCGGCGCAGCTCGTCCTGCTGGTCCAGATGCAGGCGGTAGGCCTGGGCGCGGTCGGTCAGCTGCGCGCGCTTCTGCGGGTCCAGGTCGGGCAGCGTGATCACGTCCTCCACCAGCTGGTCGATGCGGATGGCGGCCTGGGTGATCTCTTCGCTGAAGACCAGCGGCAGGCCAGCGGCGGGCTCGGCCGTGGTGGTGGCCACCGCCGGCCCCTGGTTCTTCCAGCCGCTGTCCTGGGCCATCTTGAACACCGTGTTGAGGCCCACGCCGGCCAAGCCGCGGGGCTTGAAGCTGCGCCACACCCGCAGGAGGTCCTGCGCGTCGTACTTGGGCGACTGCTGGCTCCAGGCGTCCCACAGCGCAAAGCCCTCGTGCCCAGGCATCTCGTTGTTGATCGCTTGGCCGACCTGCACCCACGTCTCGCGGTCGTCGGCGGGGATGTGCTGCAGGGCGTCGTGCACATCGCGCAGACGCTGCGGGTTGATCGGAATGACCACCACCTCAGGGGCGGCGGGCGCCGGCGCGTGCCGGCTCATGTCACGGATCCAGGCCGGCAGCGTGGACGGCACCACGCCGTCGAGCGGGTCGCTGCTCGTCTCCCACGCGTAGGGCTTGCCGCTCGGGTGGATGGTCGGCTCCACGGCGATGTAGCCGTCGGCCTTCAGATCCACGCCCGGGCCCAGCTTGCCCGGCAGATGCTCCACCAGGGCCGCGGCAAACACCCGGTGCTCGCCGCCGCCGCCGGTGTAGGCCAGCACGTCAGAGACGATGGCGCCGTGCTGGGCCTCCAGGCGCTCCATCGTCTCCAGCCCGCCGTTGCGCGGATCGATGTCGACCGCCACCAGGCCGCTGGCCTTCAGCGCGATGCCCACGCCGGCCTCGGGGGCAGTGCCCCACCAGCTGCGGATCTGCTGCTCGTCGATGGTCGCGTCGTGAAAGCCATTGCGCGCCAGGCGTCCCAGCGGCTTCTTGGTGCCCGGGTCCAGCGGCAGCACATGCCAGCCCAGCAGCGCGTAGCGCAGGGCGTAGTTCAACGCGCTGCGCGCTTCGTTGAGATCGTGCACGGCGGCAGTCATGCGCCTCGGGCTTGCTGCAGCTTCGCCAGCTGCGGCAGCGCCGCAGAAAGAGCGCGCGTGGCGTTGTCGATGACCGTGGTCAGGCGGTCCACTTCGGCATCGCTAGTCAGCGGCCGGGGGGCCTCGTAGCCCACTTCGCCAGCAAGCCAGGCAAACGCCGTGTGAAACCCCTTCTCCTTGGCCTTGCGCAAGATGAACATGGCCTCGGTCATGTCCAAGCGCTCGGCCCGGCTGGTGTTGAGGCAGTCCAGCAGCCTCGTGCGGGCGCTGTCGGGGCTCTTGTCGGGCCACAGCAGGGCGCCGACGACCTTGGGGCCGCCCAGGTGCTGAACGGCAGCTTTCAACGCTTCTTCGGGGCCGTCGTAGAAGGGAAGGTCAGCCTGCATTGCGGCTCACTCCGAAAGGTTCGGAAGCCTTCGGATAGGCCTCGCGAGAGAAAAAAAAGACGATGCCGCCATGCCGACGAACACCGCACGAAGAGAAAAGCCCCGGGCCGAAGCCCGAGGCGAACGCGCCCGCCTTGATCGAGGAGGGACAACAGGCGCGGGAGGGAGACATGGGTCAGGCGACGCGAGCTGCCCGGCGTGGCATCGGAAGGTCGGGCCAAACCAGCCAGTAGTCGTTGGGGCACAGCGACTCGCGTGTCACCGCAAATCCGCTTTCCCGCCAGATCGCGGCCGCCAGCTTGTGGGCGCAAGGCTTGTAGCCATAGCCAACGTTTCGGAGGTGGCCGACAGACGAGTCGACGCGCTTGGCAAACGCCTCGCGCGCGTCGTCGTCCGGCAGCTCACGCAGGTATTGGGTCAAGGTCGTGCTCATGCCGCCGATTACACCATTTAGTGTCATCTTGGGCAACACCGTGCGGTGTAACGTTGGTGCGATAAGCGCGGACATGAGTGATCTCGCACCTATCCGACGCGCCAACTTGTGCCGCTGGGTCGACTCCCCGGCCAAGCTAACCGAGAAGATCGGCGGGCGCCCCAGCTATGCCCGCGACCTGATGCGCGACGAGACTAAGAGCTTTGGAGAGAAGGCGGCTCGCAAGGTTGAAGAAGCGTTTGGCTGGCTGCCTGGCTCGCTCGACGACGTAAACGAACGCACGCGACCTCCCCTCAAATCGGCGGTGGCTCACACAATGAGCCTGGATGAAATCCAAACTGTGCCCTCATCCACATGGGAGCACATCAAGATGCTGAAGACCGGGGGGTTGCCAAGAGTGTTCCGTCTGCCTGTTGAGACGGTAGAGATGGAGCCGCGCGTGCGACGCGGCGCATGGGTCCAGTTCGCGAGTCACTTGGCTGACGACGCGATGCCCGGCGACGGTGTGCTCGTGAAAGACGCCACTGGCGAAATGCACTTCAGGGTCTACAAGGCCGGGAAGCCGGGCACCTGGGAAGCCCACGCGGCGAACAGCAATTTTGAGCCGCTGGTCAGCGACCGCGACGGCCTGCAGATTCTCGCAGTGCTCACCGCAGTGGAGGGCAGATGGTCATGAATCGAGCCGCCATCCTGTTCGCAGTGCTGTTCAGTCATAGCGCCTGGGCCCAGCATCAGCTGTACAGCTTCCCATGCTCTCGGCCGCCCGAGCCTGACTATGCGAAGTGCTTGAGGGACGCGCGAACTCAGGCTGACCGCACCCAGTGCGCGCTGATGTTGCAGCACGACATCCGGGAAGTCGACGACTGGCAGAGGTGCATGCTCGCAGAGGTTGACGCGGAGGCGGCGAAGAAGAAAGAGGCCGTCAACGACCAAGCAGCGCAACGCCGAAACGCCCTCCTGCAGCGCCTGGGCACCAACAGCATGCGATGAGGCGGCTAGCCGTCATCGTCATGGCGGTGGCTGCTATGCCAGCCGAGGCATGGCCAGGTCGCGATGCCGAGGCTCGGGCGGAATTTCGAAGGGCGAATCCCTGCCCGGCCACCGGCCGCGTCAGCGGTGCGTGCCGTGGCTGGGAGGTCGATCACGTCACACCGCTGAAGTGCGGCGGCACGGACACGCCCGACAACATGCAGTGGCTCACGGTCGAGCAGCACAAGGCCAAGACGAAGACCGAAGCCGGCCTGTGCCGACGGCCTCGACGTCCTGCAATGGCAGCCAGTACCCCGCCGTGAGCGGGCTTTTCTATGCTCCCCTAGTTTTTTGACACCAAATGGTGTTGACAGATCAAACACCAGTTGGTGTAATGCGCTTCATCCCAACAGGAGAGGCGCATGCAAACCGACACCAGCCGCTACGACGCAGCGGCCCACGAAGAAGCCCGGGCCGAGGCCCTACGCAACAGCGACGAGCTGGCCGAATTTCTGACCGGCGCGTGCTACCTGGCCAAGCCGGCGGCCTGGCAGCCGGTGCTGCGCGACAAGACGGCGGCGGACTTCACTAGCTTCACCGTCCCGGCCCTGCTGGCGCTGCTGTTCGACGCTGGCCAGCCCGCCGCCACCACGGTGGCCGTGCGCGATGCGCTGGCCGAGCGCTACTGCGCGCAGCAGGCTGTCGCCGACGGCATCGCCGAGCGGGCCCTGCACATCGCGCTGCAGATGACCGAGGACGAGCGCTACCCGGAGGCCGCATGAACATCCGCCCCTGGCCCTTCGAGGACCTTCCGGGCGCCGGCCCGCTCGGTGAGCACGACATCGACGCCGCCTGCTGGCGCAAGCGTCAGATCGTGCTGACGCCCGAGCAGTGCCACGCCGTCGACGAAACGGCCGGCCTGTGCGGCAGCTGCGGCGGCCACTGCCCCGCGCCGCAGGCCTGCGAGCAGCCCGAAAACCTGACCGGCCTGCCGCTGGAGCCCTACCTGCGCCGGCACGCCTGGCTCGGCCCGCTCATGGTCGCGCTGATCGGCTTCGTCTGGCTCTGCCTGGACGGCTACCAGGCCGCCCACCCCTGACCCACGCCGACGCGCGCCCGGCTTCTGGCGCGCCTACCGAGGACCTGCAATGACCGCCATTGCCATCACCACCCACCCCGAAGCGGGGAACCCGCTGGCCACCCTGGTGGCCGACTACATCGACGCCAAGCGCGTGGAGGACCAGGCCAAGAAGCACCGCCTGGAACTGGAAGAACGCATCCTCGCTCTCGCGCCGGCCAAGGAAGAAGGCAGCCAGACCGTCGACCTGGGCAACGGCTTCAAGCTGACGACCACCGGCAAGCTCTCCTACAAGGCCGACGACCTGGAGGCACTGCGCGAGATCACCCGCGGCTGGGACGCCAATCTGGTGCCGCTGAAGACGTCCACCACACTGGACGACACCGGCTGCAAGTACCTGCGCAAGGAGCGCCCCGAGCTGTGGGCCAAGCTGGCGCGCGTCATCACGGTGACGCCGGCCAAGACCGCGCTGAAGGTGGGGGCGTGATCATGGACATGGCTGTCGACAAGACTCCCACCGAGCTGGCGCGCGAATTCATGCTGGGCGAAGTCATGGCCGCTGCCATGCGCCAGCTGCGCGCCCTAGACAAGCCCTGGCTGCGCCTGCCCGAGGACAAGCAGCGCGAGGTGATCGACGAGGTGCGTGATGCGGTGGCTGTGGCCATCCGCCAGGCCGTCGAGATCATCGCCACCGACGACCGCACGCGCTTCACGGCGCAGGTGGAGTCGGTCACTTTCAAGGACGGCGTGAAGGCGGTGCTCACCATGGCCAACACCATGGCATCGCACGAGCTGGCCGACGTGCAGGGCGGCCGCGTCTACGTGGTCATCGAGGACCCGAACCGGTACATCCACAGCAGCGCGGCCGTGCCGAAGGCTGACCCGGATCAGCCGGCGCTGGAGGGCTGAGCCATGGCATTCGACTTGAACAGCATCAGCCGCACCCGCCGCATGGAGGCGCCGAAGATCCTGCTGGCCGGCGAGCCCAAGATCGGCAAGAGCACGTTCGCCGCCAGTGCGCCCGGCTCCATCGGCATCCTGACCGAGGACGGCCTGTCGGGCATCGACGCCCAGGCCTTTCCGCTCGCGCAAAGCCTGGACGAGGTCTACAGCGCCATCGGCACGCTGATGAACGAGGAACACGACTTCCAGTCGGTGTTCGTCGATTCGCTCGACTGGATGGAGCCGCTGGTGCACCAGTACGTCTGCCGGGCCAACGGCTGGAAGGACATCGAGTCACCCGGCTACGGCAAGGGCTACATCGCGGCCGCGTCCGAGTGGCGCACTCTGCTGGACGGCTTCGAGGCACTGCGCACGCAGCGCGGCATGGCCGTCATCCTCATCTGCCACGTCAAGCAGAAGCGCATCGAGTCGCCTACGCACGAGGGCTATGACGCTTTCGTGCTGAAGCTCAACGACCGCGCCACGGCGCTGGTGAGCGAGTGGGCTGACATCGTCGGCTATGCCGCACACCGCATCGCCATCAAGCAGACGGACGCCGGCTTCGGCGCCAAGGAAAACAAGGCGAAGGCCTTGAACGAGCGCGTGCTGCACATCGCGCCGCACCCCGCGTACCCCAGCGGCAGCCGCTTCGGCTTGCAGGACTGCCCGCTGTCCTGGGAGGCGTTCGCCGCCCAACTCTCGCAAGCCCAGCAACCCACCCTCAAGGCCGCCTGACGGCCCATCACCAAGGAAACGCCACCATGGCCAAGCTCCCCACCACCTTCGACGCCAACGCCGTCGAACCCAACGCCCCGCGCGACAACGCCCCGCTGCCGGCGGGCCTCTACACCGTCGAGATCACCGGCGCCGACGTCAAGCCGCTGAAGTCCGGCAAGGGCACCGGCCTGTCGCTGGAGTACACGGTCATCGACCCGGCACCGCACGCGAAGCGCAAGGTCTGGCAGAACCTCAACATCAAGCACGAGAACGCCCAGGCCGAGCAGATCGCGCAGGGCGAACTGTCGGCGCTGTGCCGCGTCGTCGGCATCCCGGTGCTGGACGATAGCGACCAGCTGTTCCAGAAGATCCTGCGCATCCGCACCAAGGTCCGCGACGCCCAGGGCGACTACCCGGCGCGCGCCGAGGTGGCCGGCTACGAAGCCGCCGGCGCCGCTCTGCCGGCTGCCAACAGCCCCGCCACCAACGCGCCCGCCGCGCCCGGCGCCGCCGTTCCCCCCTGGAAGAAGCGCGCCGCCTGATCATGGCCGCCCTGCCGCAACCGCAGCACACCACCCTGCAGGCCGTCCTGCAGTGGTGGGAGTCGCACCCCGACGAGCACCGCGCCCACCTGGGCGCCAGCCTGATCGGGTTGGCCTGCTCGCGCCGCCTCTGGTACGGCTTCCGCTGGGCCGAGCGCGAGCGCTTCAGCGGCCGCCTGCTGCGGCTGTTCAACACCGGCAAGCGCGAGGAAGCGCGCGTCGGTGACGAGCTGCGCGGCATCGGTTGTGAGGTGCACATGGACGACGGCGACGCACAGTGGCGCGTCAGCGCCTGCGGCGGCCACTTCGGCGGCAGCATGGACGGCGCCGTGCTGGGCCTGCCCGAGGCGCCGAAGGCCTGGCACGTGCTGGAGATCAAGACCCACAGCGCCAAGAGCTGGGCCGACCTGGCCAAGAAGGGCGTGCAGGAGGCCAAGCCCCAGCACTACGCGCAGATGCAGACCTACATGCACCTGGCCGGCGTTGACCGCGCGCTCTACTACGCCGTCAACAAGGACACCGACGACCTGCACATCGAGCGCGTGCCCTACGACAAGTCCTTCGCTGAACAACTGGTCGACAAGGCCGCCCGCGTCATCGCCGCCAGCGAGCCCCCGCCGCGGCTGTCTGACGAGCCGGCCTGGTTCGAGTGCAAGTTCTGCCCCTTTCACGCGCTCTGCCACGGCACGGCGCTGCCCGAGGTGAACTGCAGGACCTGCGCGCACAGCACGGCAGAGACGCGCCGAGAGCACGGCACCTGGACGTGCAGCGGCGGGACCGGCCGCGGCCTCGTCACGCTGCCGCTGGCACACCAGCGCATGACGCACGACTGCCACCGCTTCATCCCCGCGCTGCTGGCCCAGGTTGCAGAGCCTGTCGACAGCGACGGCGATGCGGTGACCTACCGCACGCCGGCCGGCGCCGAGTTCGCCAACGGCCCGCGGCCCGGATTCACCAGCGCCGAGATCGTGGCCGGCGGAATCGCTGCTGTGACCGACCAGACGACGCGCCAGCTGTGCGAGCAGTTCCCCACCGCCAAGGTGGCCTCATGAACCTGACCGAGTACCGCGCGAAGCGCGACGTCATCGACCAGATGGTGAACCGCTTCAAGTTCATTGTCCCGGGCTGCGCCCAGTGCAAGCACTTCGACTTCGGAAAGTGCGCGCAGAACGGCAACGAGCCCATCCCCGCCGAGTTCATCGGGCAGCGCGAAGAGTGCGATGCATGGGAACACGACGAGATTCCGTTCTAGCCCACGCCATGACTTGCCCCCACGCCAGCACGAAGACCTTGCATGTGCGCCGCACGCAGAAGCGCGGCCTGCGCCGCCGGCTCGTGTGCTGTGCCTGTGGCCACCGTATCACCGTCCACGGCGGCGCGACTGCCGCCGAGCTGGACAAGGCCCGCGCTTTGCTGCGGGAGAAAGGCTATCTGCAATGACCACCGAAACCCAATACCCCCAGCCTGCACCCGCACCCGTCGAACTGACCGATGAGCAGATCAAGCAGGCTGGCGAGAGCGTCGGCGTTTGGCCCTCTGGATTTGGCGCCCGCGACATTCGCTTCGCGCGCGCCGTCATCGCCGCTGACCTCAAGGCCAATCACCAAGTTGTGCCGAGCATGCACGCTATGTCGAGCGCCCTGCACGCTGCTTTGGCCGCATCGCCCGCCGAAACGCCGACGCAAGAGCCCGACGCCTGGCAGGAGCGCCAGGAGGTGCGCCCCGGCGTGTTCGGGGAGTGGTACGACAAGCCCACCGGCTGGTCGCTGACGCGCCCCCAGGAAATCGACTCGGGCGGCATTCGCTACCAGTTCCGGCCGCTCTATGCCGCGCCAACCCAAGCCCCCGCAGTAAAGGACGAGCGCGCCGCTCGCTCCTGGACCGCACTGGCCGAGCCGCTGATTGACGAGTTCCTTGAGGACTACGAGATGGCCGGCGAAGACGAGGGCGGGCGGGATGCCTGCTACGCACCGACTGAGGGTGAACGGGCGCTCATCAAGGATGCCGTCATGGGCCTGCTGCAAGCAGCCTGGGACAGCACTGCGCCCAAGCCCCCGGTACAGCCCACGGGAGGCGCCAATGGCTGACGCCACGACCGACCCGATCCAGGCCAAGCTGGTGAAGGCCATCGAGCGCAAGGACACGACGTCCTACCTTTGGACGAAGGGCGACACGAAGCCATTCACCCCGCGCGTTCTGCCTCATGTCTTTGGCGACGGGCGTGCGCTCCTGGCGCTGACAACGCTCAACCAGCGCCCCGCCTACTGGGTCATCCGTATCGACAGCTCATGGGACGACGACGAAATCCACGAGCAGATGGACGACCTTCTGACCGAGCTGGAGGAGGCATTCGGGCGCGGTCGCTGCGGCTACTCCGGCAACAACTTGTTCTGGACGAAGCGTGAGCGCATCGCGGCCTGCCAGTGCGAGGAGTGCTCTGACGGTCGCTTCCGTGCGCGCTGGCCGATGGTAGACGACCAAGACGGGCGTAGCTGGGGCTGGATGAAGTGGCCCGAGGGCTTCGACGTTGAGCCTCACCCGATGCACCGGCGCGCAAACCTCCTGCGCGCCCCAGCGATTCCCATCACCTCACAGGAGCGACCATGAGCCAACTTTTTCTCTACCGCCCGACCGCATCACTCACCGACGCCGACCTGCAGGCGCTGCGCGACGCTGGAATCATCCCGATCCAGGTGGCCGATTTCGACGACGTGCGCCTCGTTGACCCACTTCTAGCCGCCGGCAGCGGCTCCGCCGTCTTCATGGCTGCGATGCAGGCCATCGCGAAGGCCAACAGCCAAGAGGGGCCGCGAACGTTGTTCGGCAAGCTGCTGGCCGAGAAGCTGGCCGCCGCGACGGTGATCGGCGACGACGGCAAGCCGGTTGGCGTTTGATTCCCATCCCTGAAGAACGCACACCATGACCGAACCCACCCGCGAGCCGTTCAAGCCCGAAACCTGGCCGCTCGATGCTGACGGCTTTGCGGCCAATCTCTGCACGGCCTGCGGCACGCCGGTGCGCTACGGCAGCCGGCACGGCCACTGCACCCCCGAGCGGCAGGCGGCCCGCAAGCGCCTCATCATGGAGACGCTGGACGATGAACCGACCATGAATGTCCTGCCGCTCCCCAACCGCACCATTCGAAGCGCCGCCGACCTGTCGCCCTGGCAAGACGGCGCCACCAAGCCGGCCACGAATGGCGAGTACCTGCGCGAGTTCGACGAAGGCGAGGCGATCAGCACCTTCCACGACGGGAAGTGGCTGCGCGACGGCTTCTTCGAGTCCGACGTGCAAGACGCCCCGTGGCGCGGCCTGGCCGCCTGATTCCCATCCCCAACCGGAGAGTACCGACCATGAAACCGATCCTGCAGACCCAGCTCTACGGCGAGAACGCCATGGGCAATGGCAACTGCGTTGCTGCCGCAATGGCCAGCGTGCTGGAAATCCCGCTCTGGATGGTCCCGCCGTGGGAGCAGATGTTCGGGCGCGACGACTGGCAGAAGCGCCGCAAGGAATGGCTGGCCCAGGTGTTCGGCCTGGAGGTTGTCACCCTGTACGGCTCGCGCCGCTATCCGGGCCGCTGGACCACCTGCTACTGGGACGATGACGACGGCGAGAAGCCCGTCTACGTCGAGCCCGGCGAACTGCCCGAGTTCTACATCGCCTGCGGGAAGACGGTACGCGGCTCGCATCACGCCGTCGTCTACAGCGCCGGGGTGCTGGTGCACGACCCGCACTACTCAGGCGCAGGCCTTATCGACGTTGACCGGATCGAGTTCTTCCGGGCGCTGCCCAGCGCCGAGCTGGTCAAGGCGCCAGCCACGGCCATCGCCGCCTGACCAAGCCCCCGAACCTGCACATGAGCCGCATCCTTGCCCAAGTCTCCTGCGGCGCGCCCTCGGCCGTCGCGACAAAGATCGCCATCGCCCAGTACGGCGACCGCTGCGTGCCCGTGAACTGCGACCCCGAGAACCTTCGCGCCTGGTGCCAGCGGTGTCACCTGCGATACGACCAGCAGCACCACGCCGAGACGCGCCAGCTCACGCGGCGCACGGCAGGCGGCCAGCTCGAACTGCTGGCCTGAACTCAATCCCCCGGGAAACGTATGCCAATCACCATCGCACCCAACTTGACCCATGCGCGCGAAGTCGCCGACTACCTCGACGGCGACATGGGCTGCTGGCATTCCAGCGCTCCGACCATGCTCCGCGCCATGGCCGACGAGCTGGAGCGGCTGCGCGCCCAGGCGGCGCAGTTGTCCCGCGAGGCCTACACCTGGAGCAAGGCGCTGGAATCGTCGCTCAGAGAGCAGGTCGCCTTGCAGGATGCGGCCGGCCAGGCGCTCAAGACCGCCGACACGTACGGCGCGAGCGTCGAACTGTTCGATGTCGTCAACGAGCAGGTCCGCACGGCCCTCGCCGCCCCGGCACAGCAGGCCGAGCCCAGCTCCCTGCAATATGCCGCTGACTCCCTGCAATCCGGCGACACCTCCCTTCAATCCCCGACGGTTGGGGAGCGGGAGGAACCGGTGGAGCTGTCCTGCGAGCGCATCGCCTCGGCCAAGCAGAACCGGGAGGCCGCAGGGCTGCCGGCCGGTTTCCACGACGGCGCGCGGTTCGCCGAGCGATTCCATGGGCTGCCCACCTCGTCTGCCCCGGAGGCGCTGCCCCAGCCTGCCGCGCAGGCAGAGCCGGTGCTGACGGATGAGCAGCGCTTGGACTGGCTGTGCGAGGAAGCCGAGTTCACCTGCGGCCAATGGCAGGTCGTCATCGAATCCGACGCGGAGTCGTTCATTGACGCCGTTGACGAGTGGGCAGCTCGCGCCCACGGCATTTCCAATCCCCCCGCGCAGGGCATCGGAGCCCAGCCAGCACAGGAAGGAGAGGCGAAGTGAGCATGCTCACTGCCGCGGAAGCGGCCAAGCGGCTCGGAATCAGCCGCCGGCTGGTCTACGCCCTGGCCCAGCGCGGCGAGCTTCCCAGCTACCGTTTCGGCGACGCGCTACGCTTCGACCCTTCCGACCTCGAAACCTACCGCACGTCATGTCGATCCGCTGGGACACGCGCAACAAGTGCTGGCGCTTTGAATTCGACCGTGTCATTGCCGGCGAACGAAAGCGGACTAGCAAGCTTCTTCCGAAAGGCTGGAGTCAAGCCCAGGCCGACGCCTTCGACCGCAAAGAGTCGGCCAGGCTCTACGCGATTGCAACTGGTGTCGAGCGACCACAGCGGCTGATCGACGACGCGGTGCTGGTGTACCTGCAGGACAAGACAGGCCTGAAGAGCTACCAGAGCGCCGTGGAAAACCTCGCCGCCATCGCCTGGGCCTACACCGGAAAGACGCTGGATCAGCTGCCCGACGTGGCCCAGGCCATTGCCGCCCACAAGGAAGGCCACCGCGAGGGCAAGATTCTGTCTGCGGGCACCATCAAGGGCCGGCTGGCGCTGCTGAAGGCCGCGTGCCGTTGGGCGTGGAAGAAGCACGCCTTCTGTGAGAGCGACCCAACCGCGCGCATGATCCTGCCCGAAGTCAGGAACGAGCGCCACGTCTACGCCAGCCGTCAGGAGGTGGGCAAGCTGGTCCGCGCTGCAGACCGCCGCGACGTGCGGCAGATGATCCTGGCTGCCTTCTACACCGGCATGCGCCTGGGCGAGCTGGAGCGCGTCGAAGTGATGGACGGCCGGCTGGTGCTGGCCGACACCAAGAACGGCGACCGCCGCGTGGTCCCCGCGCACCCCAAGCTCGCGCGCATGGGCGTGCTCAAGGCGCTGCCACTGACGACAAGCCGCAGCACCTTGGAAGCGGGCTGGAAGCGTGCCCGTGTGCGGGCGAAGCTCCCGCACATCCGCATTCACGACCTGCGCCACAGCGCGGCCAGTGAGATGGTCAATGCCGGCGTGGAGCTGTACACCGTGGGGCAGGTGCTGGGCCACCGCGACCCGCGAAGCACCCAGCGATACAGCCACCTGCGCGACGACACGCTGCTGCAGGCCGTGGGGAGCATTGGCAGAAAGCCCCGCACACCAGCCGATCCGGGCAAGAAAAAAGCCACCGGCTAGGTGGCTTCTTTGGGGCGTTTCTCATAGGAAAAACTTGGCGGAGAGGGAGGGATTCGAACCCTCGGTACGGGGATACCGTACGCCTGATTTCGAGTCAGGTACATTCGACCACTCTGCCACCTCTCCTGATTCGGTGCGAGCGAAGCCCGTGATTATAGACAGGTTTTCGCGACGCGCCGCGATTCAGCCGCGCAGCGCCTCCACGCCGCCCATGTAGGGCCGCAGCGCCTCGGGCACGGTGATGCTGCCGTCGGCGTTCTGGTAGTTCTCCAGCACGGCCACCAGCGTGCGGCCCACCGCGAGGCCGGAGCCGTTCAACGTGTGCACCAGCTCGTTCTTGCCCTGGGCGTTCTTGAAGCGCGCCTGCATGCGGCGCGCCTGGAAGGCGCCCATGTTGGAGCAGGAGCTGATCTCGCGGTAGGTGTTCTGCGCCGGCAGCCACACCTCCAGGTCGTAGGTCTTGGTGGCGCCGAAGCCCATGTCGCCGGTGCACAGCAGCATGGTGCGGTAGGGCAGGCCCAGTTTCTGCAGGATGGCCTCGGCATGGCCGGTCATCTCCTCCAGCGCGGCCATGCTGTGGTCGGGGTGCTCGATGCGCACCATCTCGACCTTGTCGAACTGGTGCTGGCGGATCATGCCGCGCGTGTCGCGGCCGGCCGAGCCGGCCTCGGAGCGGAAGCAGGGGCTGTGGGCGGTCAGCTTGACCGGCAGGTCCTCGGCCCTGAGCACGCTCTCGCGCACGGTGTTGGTCAGCGAGATCTCCGACGTGGAGATCAGGTACTGCTCGGGGTGGTCGGCATCGCTGCCGCGGTAGACCCAGAACATGTCCTCCTTGAACTTGGGTAGCTGGCCGGTGCCCTCCAGGATCTCGCGGTTGACGATGTAGGGCGTGTAGCACTCGGTGTAGCCATGCTCGGTGGTCTGCACGTCGAGCATGAACTGCGCGAGCGCGCGGTGCAGCCGGGCCACCGGGCCGCGCAGGAAGCTGAAGCGCGAGCCGGACAGGCGCGCGCCGGTCTCGAAGTCCAGGCCCAGCGGGGCGCCCAGGTCGACATGGTCCTTCACGTCGAAGTCGAAGCTGCGCGGCTGGCCCCAGCGGCGCACCTCCACGTTGCCATGCTCGTCCGCGCCCGCGGGCACGCTGGCGTCGGGCAGGTTGGGCACGCCCATCAGCAGGTGGTTGAGCTCGATCTGGATCGCGTCCAGCCGCTCCGCGCCGGCCTTCAGCTCGTCGGCGATGCCGGCCACCTCGGCCATCAGCGCGGCCGCATCCTCGCCCTTGCCCTTGGCCATGCCGATCTGCTTGGACAGCGCGTTGCGGCGGGCCTGCAGTTCCTCGGTGCGGGTCTGCACGGCCTTGCGCTCGGCCTCCAGGGCCTTGAAGCGCGCCACGTCCAGGAAGGGCTGCGGGGTCTTGCGCGCGTTCAGGCGTTCGACGACGGCGTCGAGGTCCTTGCGCAGCTGGGTGATGTCGAGCATGGGAGAAAACCTTGGAGATCGGATGCGAAAACGGCGCCGATGTCAGCGCCGCCGGAAGCTGGAAGCCGCGGCGTCAGGATCGTGAACTGGCCACCTCGGCCATGGACTTGTCGCCCAGGCCCAGCGGCAGCGGGAAGTGCACATGCTCCTCCACGCCCGGCAGGCTGCGCACGGTCATGGCGCCGAGCTGGCGCAGCCGTTCGATGACGGCCTGCACCAGCACGTCGGGGGCCGAGGCGCCTGCGGTCAGGCCCACGCGGCTGCGGCCGTCCAGCCATTCGGCCTTCAGGTCCTCCACCGCGTCGACCATGTAGCCGGGCGTGCCCAACCGTTCGGCGAGCTCGCGCAGGCGGTTGCTGTTGGAGCTGGTGGGGCTGCCCACCACGATGACCACGTCGACCTGCGGCGCCAGCAGCTTGACGGCGTCCTGGCGGTTCTGCGTGGCGTAGCAGATGTCCTGCTTCTTGGGCTCGCGCACCTGCGGGAACACGCGCTTGACCTCGGCCAGGATCTCGGCCGCGTCATCCACGCTCAGCGTCGTCTGCGTGACGACGGCGAGCCGGGCCGGGTCCTTCACGCGCACCCGGGCCACGTCCTCCACGTCCTCCACGAGGTAGATGCCCTCGGACAGCTGGCCCATCGTGCCTTCGACCTCCGGGTGGCCCTTGTGGCCGATCATGATGAATTCAAAGCCCTCGCGGTGCAGCTTGGCCACCTCCACGTGCACCTTGGTGACCAGCGGGCAGGTGGCATCGAACACGTTGAAGCCGCGCGCCGCGGCCTCGCGGCGCACCTCCTGGCTGACGCCGTGGGCGCTGAACACCAGCGTCGCGCCGGCCGGCACCTCGGCCAGGTCCTCGATGAAGATGGCGCCGCGCGACTTCAGGTCGTTGACGACATAGGTGTTGTGGACGATCTCGTGGCGCACGTAGATGGGCGCGCCGAACTTCACCAGCGCCCGCTCGACGATCTCGATGGCGCGGTCCACGCCGGCGCAGAAGCCGCGCGGCTCGGCCAGCAGCACCTCCTGGGGATGCAGGGCGGCCGTCATCACAGCACCCCGATCACTTGCACTTCGAAGCTGACCGGCTGGCCAGCGAGCGGGTGGTTGAAGTCGAACAGCAAGGCCTCGTCGCCGACCTCGCGCACCACGCCGGCATAGCCGCCCTGCCCGTCCGGGCCCGGAAACTGCACCACGTCGCCGACGTGGTAGGCCTCGTCCGGGTCACCCAGCTGGCGCAGCAGCGTCAGCTTCACGCGCTGCAGCAGCTCGGGGTTGCGCTCGCCGAAGGCCTCACCGGGGGCCAGCTCGAAGCGCTCGTGCGCGCCCTCGGGCAGGCCGATCAGCCGGGCCTCGATGGCCGGCGACAGCTGGCCCTGGCCCAGCGACAGCGTGGCCGGCTTGTCGTCGAAGGTGTTGACCACATCGGCACCGTCCGGCCCCGAGAGCCGGTAGTGCAGCGTGAGAAAGGAGCCGGCCTGGATGGGGTTCATGCGAAAAGGGTTGGGGAGCGCTTGGCTAGACTGCCGATTTTATGCCGCTGACCCACCTGCCCCCGGACGCCCGCCCGCGCGAGAAGCTGCTCGCCCGCGGCCCGGCCGCGCTGGCGGACGCCGAGCTGCTGGCGCTGCTGCTGCGCACCGGCCTGCAGGGCACACCGGTGCTGCAGCTGGCGCAGGGCCTGCTGGACCGCTTCGGCGGCTGGGCCGGGCTGCTGGCGGCCAGCGTGCAGGACCTCGGCCAGGTCAAGGGCCTGGGCCCGGCCAAGCGCGCCGAGATCGCCGCGGTGCTGGAGATCGCCCGGCGCTCGCTGAACCAGCAGCTGGTGGAAAAGCCGGCCATGGCCGATGTCGACACGGTCAAGACCTTCCTGCGGCTGCACCTGGGGGCGCTGGGGCACGAGGTGTTCGCGGTGCTGTTCCTGGACGCGCAGCTCAAGCTGATCTCGATGGAGACGCTGTTCCGCGGCACGCTCAGCGCCACCACGGTGCATCCGCGCGAGGTCGTCAAGCGGGCGCTGGCCCTGGGCGCCGGCGCCGCCATCCTGGCCCACAACCACCCCAGCGGCGTCGCCGAGCCCTCGCGGGCCGACGAGTTGCTGACGCGCCAGCTCAGCCAGGCGCTGGCGCTGGTGGACGTGCGCGTGGTCGACCACCTGGTGGTCGGCGGCCACGAGGTGGTGTCGTTCGCCGAACGGGGGCTGCTGTGAACAAGGGCGGTCCGGTGCGCAGCCTGGCCGACCTCAAGCCGCTGGCCCGCGAGCTGGCGGCGGCGCGGCTGGCCGCCGAACAGGAGCGCGAGCGGCTGGCGGCTGCGCTGCGCCTGGCGGAGCAGGAACGGCGCGTCTTCGAGCTGACGGTCGGGCCGGTCACGCCGCTGCGCAGCACCGACCGCGTCATCCACGAACGCGAGCAGCCGGCGCCCGAGCCCCGCCAGCGCGAGGCCGACGAGCGTGCGGTGCTGCTGCAGGCGCTGTCCGACGAGATCGATGTCGACACCCTGCTGGAGACGGACGAGACGCTGTCGTTCCGCCGCGAGGGGATCGGCCTGGAGGTGGTGCGCAAGCTGCGCCGCGGCCACTGGTCGCTGCAGGCCCAGCTGGACCTGCACGGCCTGCGCCGCGACGCCGCGCGCGAGGCGCTGGGCCAGTTCATCCACGACAGCGCCCGGCGCGGGCTGCGCTGCGTGCGCGTCGTGCACGGCAAAGGCCATGGCTCGCCCGGGCGCGAGCCGGTGCTCAAGGGCCGGGTGCGGCGCTGGCTGGTGCAGAAGAACGAGGTGCTGGCCTTCGTGCAGGCCCGCGCCAGCGACGGCGGTGCGGGCGCGCTGATGGTGCTGCTGGCCGGCACGGGCTGACGACCAGCTAACGGCCCGCTGACGACCCGCTGACGGTGGCTGTCGCCGGCCCGATCCGTCGCGCCGCCGACACGCGGCCCGACACCATTGACCCGTGCCGTTAGGCGGGCGTAGCCTGGACCCGCGCCGCGCCGAGTGCGGCGCTTCCCAGCGACCCACCAGGAGAACCCATGCACCCCTCCCCTGCCGCACATGCCCCCGAGCCCAGGCGCTATCTAGGCCTCGGGCTGGTCGTCGCCCTGCACCTGGCCGGGATCTACGCGCTCAGCGCCGGCCTCATCCGGCCGCCCGCCAAGCCGCGCGAGATCGCCTCGGTGAAGGTGCTGCCCCCCGAGGTGCGGGAGCAGCCGCCCGTGGAGCAGCCGCGCGTACCGCAGCCCCACCTGCCCACCGTGCAGCCGATTCCCGTGCCGGTGCCGGCCTTCGAGTTGGCGCACGCCCCCGAGGCCCCGGTCACCACCGCGCCCATGCAGGCGGTCGACGCCGCCCCCACCGCGCCGGCCGGCCCGGTGCGGCCGGCGGCGGTGCAGCCGCAGGTTGCGCAGCCGCCCGTGCGCAGCGCCGGGGCGGTGTGCGCGGTGATGCCGCGCCCGGAGGTGCCGGCGGTCGGCTGGAGCGGCGAGGCCGTGCTGCAGGTGATTGCGACCTGTCTCTTATACACATCTGACGCTGCCGACGAAGGCTTAGGTG
>CAXDTK010000039.1:0-25371 GCA_963992225.1 uncultured Comamonadaceae bacterium
ACCTAAGCCTTCGTCGGCAGCGTCAGATGTGTATAAGAGACAGCCGCCATGGCCACCATCCCCTCGCCGCACCAGCTGTCCCGCCGCGCCATCGCCCTCGTCCTGGCCGGCGGCCGCGGGTCGCGGCTCAAGCAGCTGACCGATTCGCGCGCCAAGCCCGCCGTCTATTTCGGCGGCAAGTTCCGCATCATCGACTTCGCGCTCAGCAACTGCGTCAACAGCGGCATCCGCCGCATCGGCGTGGTCACCCAGTACAAGAGCCACTCGCTGCTGCGCCACATCCAGCGGGGCTGGAGCTTCCTGCGCGCCGAGCTCAACGAGACGGTGGACCTGATGCCGGCGCAGCAGCGGGTCGACGAGGAGAGCTGGTACCGCGGCACGGCCGACGCGGTGTTCCAGAACCTGGACATCATCCAGAGCACCGGCGCGGACTACATCGTCGTGCTGGCCGGCGACCACGTCTACAAGATGGACTACTCCAGCATGCTGGTGGACCATGTGGCCAAGTTCGGCGAGAAGGGCGCGGGCTGCACGGTCGGCTGCATCGAGGTGCCCAAGGCCGAGGCCAGCGCGTTCGGCGTGATGGCGGTGGACGGCGAGCGCCGCATCACCGCCTTCCAGGAGAAGCCCGCCGAGCCGCCCACCATGCCCGGCTGCAGCGATGCCTGCCTGGCCAGCATGGGCATCTACGTCTTCAACGCCGACTACCTCTACCGCCTGCTCGAAGAAGACCTGGCCGACCCCGAGTCCAGCCACGACTTCGGCAAGGACGTGATCCCCAAGACCGTCGCCGAGGGCTGCGCCGTGGCCCACCCGTTTGCGATGAGCTGCATCATGAACCCCAACGGCGCCACGCCGTACTGGCGCGATGTCGGCACGCTGGACGCGTTCTGGGCCGCCAACCTGGACCTGGCCTCCATCAGCCCCGAGCTGGACATCTATGACACCGACTGGCCGATCTGGACCTACCAGCGCCAGCTGCCGCCGGCCAAGTTCATCCCCGACCACAACGGCATGCACGGCATGACGGTCAACACCATCGTCAGCGCCGGCTGCATCGTGTCGGGCTCGCATGTGGTGCAGTCGGTGCTGTTCAACAACGTGCGCATCCGCTCGTTCTGCAACATCCACCAGTGCGTGCTGCTGCCCGGCGTGGAGATCGGGCGGCATTGCCGGCTGACCAAGGTCATCGTCGACCGGGCCTGCGTCATCCCCGATGGCCTGGTCGTCGGCGAGGACGCGGCGCTGGACGCGGCCCGTTTCGAGCGCACCGACAGCGGCGTGGTGCTGATCACCAAGCAGATGCTGGCGCGCCTGTGACGCGCGTCCTGCAGGTCAGCGCCGAACTCTTTCCGCTGCTGAAGACCGGTGGCCTGGCCGACGTGGCGGGCGCGCTGCCCGCTGCGCTGGCCGCCGCCGGGGCCGAGCCGCGGCTGATGGTGCCGGGCTTTCCCGCGATCCGCGCCGCGCTGAGCCAGGAATGCGCGGTCGCGCCGGTCGCGCTGCCCTGGAGCGAGGGCAGGGCGGCGCTGCTGCGCGGCCGGCTACCCGGTTTCGACATGCCCGTCTACGTGCTGGACGCGCCCGGCCTGTTCGACCGCCCCGGCAACCCCTATGCCGATGCGGCCGGCCTGGCCTACGCCGACAACCACCGCCGCTTCGCGCTGCTGGGCCTGGCCGCCGCGCGGCTGGCCGAAGGCGTGGACGCGAGCTGGCAACCCGACATCGTGCATGCCCATGACTGGCATGCCGGCTTGGCCTGCGCCCATGTCGCGGCCGGCCGTGCGCGCCGCCGCACCGAGGCACGCACCGTGTTCACCATCCACAACCTGGCTTACCAGGGGTTGTTCCCGGCCGGGCAGTTCTGCGAGCTGGGCCTGCCGCCGGCGCACTACGCCGTCGAGGGCGTCGAGTTCTATGGCCAGGTGAGCTTCATGAAGGCGGGCCTGCACTTCGCCGACGCGATCACCACCGTCAGCCCCAGCTATGCGCGCGAGATCCAGACACCCGAGCAGGGCTGCGGCCTGGACGGCCTGCTGCGGCGCCGGGCAGGCGAGCTGCACGGCATCCTGAACGGCGTGGACTACCGCGTCTGGTCGCCGGCCCATGACGATGCCATCGCGGCGCGATACGACGCCGACGATGCGACCGGCAAGGCCGCCTGCAAGGCCGCGCTGCAGCGCGAGTGCGGGCTGGCCGTGACGCCCGACGCGCCGCTGTTCGGCATCGTCAGCCGGCTGACCGAGCAGAAGGGCCTGCCGCTGGTGCTGGAGGCGCTGAACGAGCTGATCGCCGCCGGCGGCCAGCTGGTCATCCTCGGCGCCGGGGATGCGCGCCTCGAAGCCGCCTTCGCCGACGCGGCGGCCCGGCAGCCCCGCCAGATCGCCCGCCGCACCGGCATGGACGAGGGCCTGGCGCATCGCATCGTCGCCGGCAGCGACGTGGTGCTGGTGCCCAGCCGCTTCGAGCCCTGCGGCCTGACGCAGCTCTACGGACTGAGCTACGGCGCGCTGCCGCTGGTGCACCGGGTGGGCGGCCTGGCCGACACGGTGGTGGACTGCACGCTGGAAGACCTGGCGGCCGGCACGGCGACCGGCTTCGTCTTCGATCACTTCACGGCCGAAGGCTACCGGCGGGCGCTGCGGCGGGCGTTTGCGCTGTGGAGCCGACCCGGTGACTGGGCCCGCGTGCGCGACTCCGCGCTGCGGCAGCGGTTCGGCTGGGACGCCGCCGCGCGCCGCTACGTCGAGGTCTACGCGGGGCTACAGCGCTAGGCCGTTGACGCCGGCGCCGATCAAGGCCGCGCCGGCCAGGCACCAGCCGTTCTCGCCTGCCAGGGCCGAAGCGGGCCTCAGGCCGGCATCAGTACATCAGTCGATCCGGACGGATGTCGCGCAGGATGGTCGTCGCGATCTCCTCGATGGACTTGTGCGTGGACGACAGCCAGGAGATGCCCTCGCGCTTCATCATCGCCTCGGCCTCGTTGACCTCGTAGCGGCAGTTCAGCGTGTCGGCGTACTTGCTGCCCGGGCGGCGCTCGTTGCGGATGGAGGACAACCGCTCCGGGTCGATGGTCAGGCCGAAGCACTTGCGCTTGTGCGGCACCAGCGCCGGCGGCAGCTTGCGGCGCTCGAAGTCCTCGGGGATCAGCGGGTAGTTGGCCGCCTTGATGCCGTGCTGCATGGCCAGGTACAGCGAGGTGGGCGTCTTGCCCGAGCGCGACACGCCCACCAGGATCACGTCGGCCACGTCCAGGTTCTTGCTGCTCTGGCCGTCGTCATGTGCCAGCGAGAAGTTGATGGCCTCGATGCGGTCGTGGTACTCCTGGCTCTGCGCAACGTCGGAGAAGCGGCCCACGCGGTGGTTGCTCTTGATGCCGAACTCGTCTTCCAGCGGCTCGATGAAGGTGCCGAACATGTCCATGACGCGGCCCTGGCAATGCTCGCGCATGATCTTCAGCACGTCGCGGTCCACCAGCGTCGCGAAGACGATGGGCCGCTGGCCCTCGCGCATCGCCATCTCGTTGATCTCGCCGACGACGGCATGCGCCTTCTCGGCCGAGTCGATGAAGGGCCGCCGCACATGGCGCACCTTGATCGCGAACTGGGCCAGGATGGAATTGCCGAAGGTTTCGGCGGTGATGCCGGTGCCGTCCGAGACGAAGTAAACGGTTCTGGCGTTCATGGCCGCAGGGGGGAAAGTCGGGGCGCGGCCATGATAGCCAGCGCGTCAGCGCTCGCCCTTGAGGCGGCCCATCAGCTCGCGCATGACGGCGCTTTCCGCCGCGGGTAGCAGGCCGGCGCGCAGCAACGACTCCCGCTCCAGCTCGCGCAGCCGCCATTCCAGCTCTCCCACCACCGTCATGAGCTCGACCTGCAGCGCCGCGTCGCGCTGCTCGGCCAGCACGGCGACCAGCGCGTCGGGGTCGTGGGCGTCCAGCCCGGTGCTGGAAAAGGCGGTCTGGATGCGCAGCAGGCGCTGCAGCCCGGCCTCCAGCACGGCACGCAGGGCCGGCCTTGCGTCGCCGATGCGCGCCTCGACCCAGGGCCTGGCATCGCGGAACCGCTCCAGCATCGTCGCGATGCCGACCACGCGGGGAATCGCCGACTCCAGCGGCATCGGGTCGGCCACGACGACGGGTGCCGGCAGGCAGGACTGGGCGGCGACGGCGATGGCCTCGGTGAGCTCGCGACTGAACTCGCCCGGGATGAGCTTGGTGGCCACGCTGGCCCGCGTCATCGGCGTCATGCTGGTCTCGATGAGTGCCATCAGCCACTCGGCGGCGGCGAGGATCTGGCCGCCCTGGGGGAGCGCCGCGCCCTGCACGCCGCGCGGGTAGCCGAAGCCGTCCAGCCGCTCGTGGTGGTGCAGCACCGCGCTGGCCACCTCCTTGCCGGCGCCGGGCATGTTGCGCAGCACGCGCTCGCCGACAACCGGGTGGGAGGCGACATGGCGCCATTCGGCCGGGCCCAGCGGCGTCCCAGGGCGCATGTACTGCGGGTCGATGTAGAGCTCGCCGACATCGTGCAGCAGGCCGGCCAGCGCCAGCATGCGGTGCTGCTCGGTCTCGCCCGGCAGCATGCGCCGCGCCAGCGCCAGCGCCAGCATCGAGACGCCGGCCGTGTGCTTGAGCCGGTCGCCCTGGTGCTCGGCATAGACGGTCAGCAGCGATTGCACCGGGATGCTGAGCTTGAGCCCCGCCAGCGTGGCCGGTGCCGAGGCGTAGAGGTCATGGGCGCACAGGGCCTTCAGCAGCGGGTGCTGCTCGAACAACGCCTCACCGAGCGGGCCGAAGCTCTCCGGCATGACGCCGTGGGTGACCTGGATGCAGTCCTCCAGCGGCTTCTGCAGCTTGTGCATCAGCAGCCGCTCGCGCACCCGGGCGTCGATCTGGGCGCCCTTGGCGAGCAGCTTGATGCCGCCATGGCTGAGGATGTCCTCGCTGGCCTCCACCGGGCGGGACTCGGAGGTGCGGATCACGTGATCCAGATAGTGCGGATTGACTTCGGGGGCGGCGGTGGCAGTCACGGCGGGCATTGTGCACAGCAGCGCGGGTTACGCGCCGGTACGCAGCGCCTAGAATCCGCCCAATTCCTCGCGATCAGCCCCATGCGCGCCTCCTTCCTCCCAGAAGAATCCAGAAATGGATGGAGCCGTGCCTGCCTCGAGCCCCTCGGCCCTGCCGGGGCCCGCTCGGCACCGGGCCAGGACGACGCGACGACACCGGTTTTTCAACCTCCCGGAGTTTCCCCATGTCCACCCTGTTCGAGGCGACCGCCCTGGTCGTACCGTTTGAGAACCTGAGGATGAGCGATGTCGAGGTCGTTGGCGGCAAGAACGCCAGCCTCGGCGAAATGATCTCGCAGTTGTCGCATGCCGGCGTGCGCGTGCCCGGCGGCTTCGCCACCACGGCGCATGCCTTCCGGCAGTTCCTGCGCCATGAGGGCCTGGATGCCCGCATCGCCGCGCGCCTTTCCACGCTCAACACCGACGACGTCCGTGCGCTGGCCGAGGCCGGCGCCGAGATCCGCGGCTGGATCGAGCAGCAGCCCTTCCCAGCCGACCTCGAAGCCGGTGTGCGCGCCGCCTATGCGCAGCTGACGGCCGACCACCCGGACGCCACCTTCGCGGTGCGCTCCTCGGCCACCGCCGAGGACCTGCCCGATGCGTCGTTTGCCGGCCAGCAGGAGACCTTCCTGAACGTGCACGGCATCGACGAGGTGCTGCACAAGATGCGCGAGGTGTTCGCGTCGCTCTACAACGACCGCGCCATCAGCTACCGCGTGCACAAGGGCTTCGCCCATGGCGACGTGGCGCTGTCGGCCGGCGTGCAGCGCATGGTGCGTTCCGACCTCGGCTCGGCCGGCGTGATGTTCACGATCGACACCGAGAGCGGCTTCCCCGACGCCGTCTTCATCACCTCCAGCTACGGCCTGGGCGAGACGGTGGTGCAGGGCGCCGTGAACCCGGACGAGTTCTACGTCCACAAGCCGGCGCTGAAGGCCGGCAAGCTGGCCATCATCCGCCGCAACCTGGGCTCCAAGCTGATCCGCATGGAGTTCGCGTCGCCCGAGGAGAAGGCCGCCAGCGGCAAGCTGGTCAAGACGCTGGACACGGCACCGGAGCAGCGCAACCGCTACTCGCTGAACGACGCCGAGGTCACCGAGCTGGCCCAGTACGCCCTCATCATCGAGGAGCACTACGGCCGCGCGATGGACATCGAGTGGGGCCGCGACGGCGTCGACGGCAAGCTCTACATCCTGCAGGCCCGCCCCGAGACCGTGAAGAGCCAGGCCGCCGGCCAGGTCGAGCACCACTACAAGCTCAAGGCCCACAGCGCCGTGCTGGCCGAGGGCCGCGCGATCGGCCAGAAGATCGGCACCGGCCCGGTCCGTCTCGTCGACAGCGTCGTCGAGATGGAGCGTGTGCAGCCGGGCGACGTGCTGGTCACCGACATGACCGACCCGAACTGGGAGCCGGTCATGAAGCGCGCCAGCGCCATCGTGACCAACCGCGGCGGCCGCACCTGCCACGCGGCCATCATCGCCCGCGAGCTGGGCATCCCGGCCGTGGTGGGCTGCGGCGACGCGACGAGCAAGCTCAAGGATGGCCAGCTGGTGACGGTGGCCTGCTCCGAGGGTGACACCGGCTACATCTACGACGGCCTGCTGGAGACCGAGATCAGCGAGGTGCATCGCGGCGAGCTGCCGTACTGCCCCATCAAGATCATGATGAACGTGGGCAACCCGCAGCTGGCGTTCAACTTCGCGCAGATGCCCTCCGGCGGCGTGGGCCTGGCCCGGCTGGAGTTCATCATCAACAACAACATCGGCGTCCACCCCAAGGCCATCCTGGACTATCCGAACATCGACGCCGACCTGAAGAAGGCGGTCGAGTCGGTGGCCCGCGGTCATGCGTCGCCGCGCGCCTTCTACGTGGACAAGCTGGCCGAGGGCATCGCGACCATCGCGGCCGCCTTCTACCCGCGCCCGGTCATCGTGCGGCTGAGCGACTTCAAGTCCAACGAGTACCGCAAGCTCATCGGCGGCACCCGCTACGAGCCGGACGAAGAGAACCCCATGCTGGGCTTCCGCGGGGCGTCGCGCTACATCAGCGGCGACTTCCAGGACGCCTTCGCGATGGAATGCGAGGCGCTCAAGCGCGTGCGCAAGGACATGGGCCTGACCAACGTCGAGATCATGGTGCCCTTCGTGCGCACCGTGAAGCAGGCCGAGAAGGTCGTCACCATGCTGGCCGAGCGCGGCCTCAAGCGCGCGGCCTCGGGCGGCACGGACGGCCTGCGCATCATCATGATGTGCGAGGTGCCCAGCAACGCCATCCTGGCCGAGCAGTTCCTGGAGCATTTCGACGGCATGTCCATCGGCTCCAACGACCTGACGCAGCTGACGCTGGGCCTGGACCGCGACTCGGGCCTGGAGCAGCTGGCCGGCGACTTCGACGAGCGTGACCCGGCCGTCAAGGCGCTGATCTCGCGCGCCATCCGCGCCTGCCGCGCCACCGGCAAGTACATCGGCATCTGCGGCCAGGGCCCCAGCGACCATCCCGACTTCGCCGACTGGCTGGCCGAGGAGGGCATCGTGTCCATCTCGCTGAACCCCGACACCGTCATCGAGACCTGGCAGCGCCTGGCGGCCAAGTAAAGCGCCGCCGCGAGCCTTCGCGACTGCGTCCGGCCCGGGTTCTCCGCAGGGGAGCCCGGGCTTTTTGTTACCGATGATGGCGACCGTGTCCTCCCTTCGCCTGCATCGCCGCTACCTGCTGTTCGCGCTGAGCTTCGTCGGCCTGGTCGTGGCGCTGGGCGTGGGCGAGCGCCACGGCCTGCCCAAGGCCTGGATCGGCTACACCTTCCTGGGTGCCACGGTGCTGGTCTACGCCGTCATCGGCATCCTGTGCCGCACCACGGACCCGGCCGAGTACTTCGTCGCTGGCCGGCGCGTGCCGCCGCTGTACAACGGCATGGCGGCCGGCGCCGACTGGATGAGCGCGGCCAGCTTCATCGGCCTGGCCGGCACCCTCTACGCCAGCGGCTACGCCGGCCTGGCCTACGTGCTGGGCTGGACGGGCGGCTTCTGCCTGGTGGCACTGTGCATCGCCCCCTACCTGCGCCGCTTCGGCCAGTTCACGCTGGCGGACTTCCTGGCCGAACGCTTCGGCAGCCGCACGCTGCGGGTGCTGGGCGCGAGCGCGGCCATCCTGGTGTCCTTCGTCTATCTGGTGGCGCAGATCTACGGCGTGGGCCTGATCACGACGCGGCTGACCGGGCTGGCCTTCGAGGTGGGCGTGTTCGTGGGCCTGGGTGGCGTGCTGGTCTGCTCCTTCCTGGGCGGCATGCGGGCCGTCACCTGGACCCAGGTGGCGCAGTACCTGATCATGATCCTGGCCTACCTGGTGCCGGTCATCTGGCTCAGCGTCAAGCAGACGGGCTGGCCGCTGCCGCAGCTGGTCTACGGCCAGCAGCTGCACCAGATCGCCGAGCGCGAGCGCGAGCTGATGCAGGACCCCTCCGAGCTGCAGGTGCGTGCCATCCACCAGCAGCGCGCCGATGCCGCCTCGGCACGGCTGGCCGACGTGCCGGCGGCCCTGGCCGAGGAGCAGGCCAGGGCGGCCGCCCGTGTCGCCGCGTTGAAGGCGGCCGGCGCGCCGCTGGCACAGATCCAGGCCGCCGAGAAGCAGCGCGCGTTGCTGCCGCGCACGCCGGCCGAGGCCGCCGAGCGCTGGCGCCGCGAGGAGGCCGGCGAGGCGCTGCTGGCACGGCCGCTGTCGGGCCTGGTGCCGCACACCCAGCCGTTCGCCGGCAACCCCGACGGCAGCCCCGCCGAGCGCGAACAGGCGAGCGAGGCGCGGCGCAACTTCATCGCGCTGGCGCTGTGCCTGATGGTGGGCACGGCGGGCCTGCCGCACCTGCTGACGCGCTACTACACGACGCGCTCGGTGGCCGCGGCGCGCGAGTCGGTGGCGTGGTCGCTGGTGTTCATCTGCGTGCTCTACCTCACCGCGCCGGCGCTGGCCGTGATGGTCAAGACCGAGGTCTTCAACGGCCTGGTGGGCACGTCCTTCGACCAACTGCCCGCCTGGATGCGGCAATGGCAGCGGGTCGACCCGACGCTGCTGTCGGCCGTCGACCTGAACGGCGACGGCCGGCTGCAGCTGGGCGAGCTGCGCCTGCACCCGGACCTCGTCATGCTGGTCATGCCCGAGCTGGGCGGGCTGCCCTACGTCATCTCGGGCATGGTGGCCGCCGGCGGCCTGGCGGCCGCCCTGTCGACGGCCGACGGCCTGCTGCTGGCGATCTCCAGCGCGCTGTCGCACGACCTGTACTTCAAGACCGTCAACCCGGAGGCCTCGCGCACGCGGCGCGTCACCTTGTCCAAGGCGCTGCTGCTGGCCGCGGCGCTGGCGGCGGCCGCGGTGGCGTCCAGCCGGCCGGCCGACATCCTGGCCGTCGTCACGGCGGCGTTCTCCATCGCCGGGTCCACGTTCTTCCCGGCGCTGGTCGCCGGCGTGTTCTGGCGGCGCGCCAACCGCGCCGGCGCGCTGGCGGGCATGCTGACCGGGCTGTTCGTCTGCGTCGTCTACCTCGCGTTCGCGCACCCCGGGCTGCGCGCGCTGGTCGGCCTGCCCGGGCCGGTGACGCTGATCTGGGGCATACAGCCGGCCTCGGCCGGCTTGTTCGGCGTGCCGGCCGGGGCGCTGGCGCTGGTGCTGGTGAGCCTGCTGACCGCCCCGCCGGGCGAGCGCGAACGGCGTTTCGTCGACACGCTGCGCAGCCGCCCGCCGGCCTGAAACGGCGATCGGTTTGGTCGTTTCCGCGTTCACGCGCTAGAATCGCGGGTTCCCCCTTGCCGGGCCACGAGTAGACGCCGTGGCGCGGCTTCCACAGGTGGGCCTGCCATTGGGGCGGGTCCGGCTGGAATCCACAAGGAGCATCTATGCGTCACTATGAAATCGTTCTGCTGATCCATCCGGATCAAAGCGAACAGGTTCCGGCCATGCTGGAGCGCTACAAGGGCCTGATCACCACCGGTGGTGGTGTCGTGCACCGTGTCGAGGACTGGGGCCGCCGCCAACTGGCCTACCAGATCCAGAAGCTTGCCAAGGCCCATTACCTGTGCCTGAACATCGAGTGCAGCAAGGAAATCCTGGCTGAGCTCGAGACCGGCTTCCGCTTCAACGACGCCGTGCTGCGCCACCTGACCGTGGTCCAGGACAAGGCCATCACGACCCCGTCGGTCATGATGAAGGCTGTCGAGCGCGAGGAAGCCCGCAAGGCGCCTCAGCAAGAAGCGGCCTGAAGCAGGCCATCGCCAAAGAACTAGGTTTTACGAGCAGTGCGCTGACGGCGTGAACCAGCTTCACCTGCAAGCGCAGATCCTGCAACTCGGTCTGATCCGCTACACCCCCGCCGGGCTGATGGCCCTGGATGCAAGCCTCAAGGCCGAGTCCGAAGTCGTCGAAGCCGGCAAGCCGCGCAAGGTCTCCCTGGAGATCAAGGCGGTCGCGGTGGGCGAGGTGGCCAAGCAGTTGCAGGCGCTGGGTGTCGGTGGTGTCGCGGTGTTCCGCGGCTTCCTGACCCATCAGCGCAACGGCCGGGGCTTCATCGCCCATGTGACCGTGATCGAGCCCGCTGCCCCGTAGAACCCGGACGTTTTGAATCCGGATAGATTTAACAGAGGTCCACTATGCCCCCGCCCCGTGGTAAAGGTCGCTTCTCCAAAGACAAGAAGCCCAAGCGCAACCAACAATCGCTGCTGTTCCGCCGCAAGCGGTTCTGCCGCTTCACCGTCGCCGGTGTCGAGAAGATCGACTACAAGGACATCGACACCCTGCGCGATTTCGTCTCCGAAAACGGCAAGATCACGCCCGCCCGCCTGACCGGCACGCGCGCGTTCTTCCAGCGTCAGCTGACGGTGTCCATCAAGCGTGCGCGCTTCCTGGCCCTGCTGCCGTACAGCGACCAGCACAAGGTCTAAGGAGCTGACGACATGCAAGTGATCCTGCTCGAAAAAGTGGCCAACCTCGGCAACCTCGGCGACGTCGTCAAGGTCAAGGACGGTTATGCCCGCAACTTCCTGATCCCGACCAAGCAGGCGCGCCGCGCCACCGAGGCCGCGCTGAAGGAATTCGAAGCCCGCCGTGCCGAGCTCGAGAAGGCTGCCGCCGAGAAGCTGGCCGAAGCCCAGAAGCTGGGTGAAGCCCTCGCCGGCAAGACCGTGCGCATCGCCCAGAAGGCCGGTGTGGACGGCCGCCTGTTCGGCTCCGTCACCAACGCCGACATCGCCGAAGCCCTGACCAAGTCGGGCAGCGCGATTGCCAAGGCCCAGGTGCGCCTGCCCAACGGCCCGCTGAAGACCATCGGCGAGTTCCCCGTCAGCGTGGCTGCCCACACCGACGTGGTCGTCGAGATCACCGTCCAGGTGGTTGCGGAAGCCGAGTAAATCTCGCTTCCCCTGATGTTGCGGCGGTGCAGATCGCCGCAACATCGAATGAAGGCCGAGGCCCCCCAGGGTTTCGGCCTTCTGTCTTTCGGGGTCCGGTTTTCCCGCCCCGTCCACCGGCTGACCCCAGTTCGTCCACAGCGTTATCCACAAGCGATGTCTGCGATCTTTCCTGCTTCCTCTTCCGCCGCGCCGCATGACGACGAGGTCGCCCGGCTGCGCGTGCCGCCGCACTCGGTGGAAGCCGAGCAAAGCGTGCTCGGCGGCCTGCTGATCGACAACTCGGCCTGGGACAAGGCCGCGGACCTGCTGACCGACAGCGACTTCTACCGCTTCGAGCACAAGCATGTGTACACGGCGGTCGGCAAGCTGATCAACGCGGGCAAGCCGGCCGACGTGGTGACCGTGTTCGACGAGCTGACCTCGCTCGGCCGCGCCGAGGAGTGCGGCGGCCTGGCCTACCTGAACGCGCTGGCGCAGAGCGTGCCCAGTGCCGCCAACCTGCGCCGTTATGCCGAGATCGTGCGCGAGCGCGCCATCCTGCGCAAGCTGGTCGCCACGTCGGACGAGATCGCCACCGCGGCGATGAACCCGCAGGGCCGGGCGGTGACGCAGATCCTCGACGAGGCCGAGGGCAAGATCTTCCGCATCGGCGAGGAGGGCTCGCGCAGCCGGCAGGGCTTCCAGAGCATGGACCAGCTGGTGGTGCAGCTGATCGACCGCGTCAACGAGCTGGCCGAGAGCGGCGCGCAGGACGTCACCGGCGTGCGCACCGGCTTCTACGACCTGGACCGCCAGACCGCCGGCCTGCAGGGCGGCGACCTCATCGTGCTGGCGGCGCGCCCGTCCATGGGCAAGACGGCGTTCGCGGTGAACATCGCCGAGAACGTGGCCATCAACGAGGGCCTGCCGGTCGTCATCTACTCCATGGAAATGGGCGCGGCGCAGCTGGCGCTGCGGATGGTGGGCTCCATCGGCCGCATCGACCAGAGCCACCTGCGCACCGGCCAGCTGAAGGACGACGAGTGGGGGCGGCTGTCCGAGGCCGTCGACAAGCTCGGCAAGGCCGCCATCTACATCGACGAGAGCCCGGGCCTGTCGCCCAGCGAGGTGCGTGCCCGTGCCCGCCGGCAGGCGCGCATCAGCGGCCAGCTGGGGCTGATCGTCATCGACTACCTGCAGCTGATGAGCGGCAACGGCGGCGGCAGCGAGGAGAACCGCGCCACGGTGCTGGGCGAAATCTCGCGCGGCCTGAAGGCGCTGGCCAAGGAGTTGCGCTGCCCCGTCATCGCGCTGTCGCAGCTCAACCGTTCGGTGGAGCAGCGGCCCGACAAGCGGCCCATGATGTCCGACCTGCGCGAATCCGGCGCCATCGAGCAGGACGCCGACATCATCATGTTCATCTACCGCGACGAGTACTACACGAAGGAAGAGTGCAAGGAGCCGGGCGTGGCGGAGATCATCATCGCCAAGCAGCGTAACGGCCCGGTCGGCACGGTGAAGCTGATGTTCCAGCGCATGCACACCAAGTTCGAGAACCTGGCGCCGGGCTATGTCGGCGTGGAGCGGGACGAGTACTGACGCGCAGACGCTTCAGGCGCGGCAGCGCGGCCGCCCCAGCAGCGTCTCCAGCTGCGGGAAATGGATGGGCTTCATCAGGTGGAAGTCGAAGTGGTCCAGCGCCACGCTCTTGAGCGCGCCGGTGACCGCGACCACCGTGATGCCCGGTCCGAAGCGTTCGCGCAGCCGCAGCGCGAGCGCATGGCCGTCGACGCGCGGCATGAAGATGTCGATCAGCGCGAAGTCGGGCGCGAAGGTCTCGGCCAGCCGCAAGGCCTCCTCGCCGCTGGTGGCGTAGCAGACGCTGCGGCCCTCGACCTGCAGGCAGAAGGCGAGCGACTCGGCGGAGTCGGGGTCGTCGTCGACGACCAGCACTCTCAGCGGCGAGATGCCGGGGTCGGTCTGCAAGGTCGCCATTGAAGCCATTCCCTCTGATCCCTCTGATCTTGTGATGCCACTGTGTGCCAAGCGCGCCCGGCCGGCTTGCGGATATCTACCTAGCTTCTCCGTGCATGGACACAGCGGCCGGCCGAAATACTGCATATATTCACAGTATGCCACCCACCCGCATCGCTCCCGCGCAGCCTGCGCTCGTGCCCATCGACTCCATCAAGGGGCGCGGCACGGCAACCGCCATGCAACACCGCTTCGACCCGCGGCAGCGCGAGCAGGTCGACGACGGCTGGGGGTCGCTCGACCAGCAGGCCGCCGAGGAGCACCTGCCCCCGGCGACGCAGGTCATCGAGGAGCGGGCCAAGACCATCATCTCCCGCAACCAGTCGCCCGACATCAGCTTCGACTACTCGATCAACCCTTACCGCGGCTGTGAGCACGGCTGCATCTACTGCTTCGCGCGGCCCACGCACAGCTACCTGAACCTGTCGCCGGGGCTGGATTTCGAGACCCGCATCGTGGCCAAGGTGAATGCTGCCGAGCGGCTGCGCGAGGCGCTGGCGTCACCGCGCTACGAGCCGCGCTCGCTGGTGCTGGGCACGGCCACCGACGCCTACCAGCCGGTGGAGCGGCGGCTGGGCATCACGCGCCGCATCGTCGAGGTGCTGGCCGAGACGGGCCACCCGTTTTCCGTCGTCACCAAGTCCAGCGGCATCGAGCGCGAACTGGACCTGATCGCGCCGATGGCTGCGCAGGGCCTGGTGTCGGTCTACCTGTCCATCACGACGCTGGACAACGATCTGGCCCGCATCCTGGAGCCGCGGGCGGCGGCTCCGGCACGGCGGCTGCGCACGATCAAGGCCCTGGCGGATGCCGGCGTGCCGGTCGGCGTCAGCGTCTCACCCGTCATCCCGTTCATCAACGAGCCCGAGCTGGAGCGCATCCTGGAGGCCGCCGCGGCGGCGGGCGCCAGCAGCGCCTTCAGCATCCCGGTGCGGCTGCCCTGGGAGGTGAACCCGCTGTTCCAGGACTGGCTGGACCGCCACTTCCCGGACCGCGCCGCGCGCGTGATGGCGCGCATCCGCGAGATGCGCGGCGGCAAGGACAACGACCCGCGCTTCGGCACCCGCTTCACCGGCGAAGGCGTCTGGGCCGACCTGCTGCAGGCGCGGCTGCGCCGGGCGGTCGCCAAGCTGGGCCTGCGCAGCCAGCGGCGGCCGGTCGAGCTGTCGCTGTTCAGACGGCCGGTGAAGCCGTCGGCCCAGGGCAGCCTGTTCTAGCCGGGTTCGACCTGAAGCTCAGCGCCGGCAGCCGGCCAGCAGGTCCCACTCGGGCTTGTAGACATCGGCCCGCGCGCCCACCCAGCCCATGGCGGTGTGGAACAGGTTGTCGTGCGAGGCCGGCTTGTCGCGCAGCCCTGCCAGGCAGTCGGGCCGCAGCGACGTGGCGAGCGCGCCGCCCTCGGGCACCCACAGGATCATCGGCACATGCGTCTGCTCCTTGGGCGCCACCGCGTACGGCATGCCGTGCAGGAACAGGCCGTTCTCGCCCAGCGACTCGCCATGATCGGACACGTACAGCATGCCGGTGTCGAAGCGCGCCTGCTGCGTCTGCAGCCAGCCGATGGCACGAGCCAGCAGCCGGTCCGTCGTGGCGATGGTGTTGTCGTAGCCGTTGACGACCTGCTCGCGCGGGCATTGCTGCAGCGCGTTGCTGCGGCACTCCGGCTGGAAGGGTTTCACATCGGGCGGCGAATGCTTGAAGTAGGCCGGCCCATGGCTGCCCATCTGGTGCAGCACCAGCACCACGCCGCGCTTGACGCGCTCCGGGTCCAGCGCCGCGATGCGCTGGTCCAGCCCGTGCAGCAGCGCCTCGTCGAAACATTCCTCGCCGTGGCACAGACTGGCCTGCAGCGGCGCCACCCCCTGCGGCAGCCGGGCCGCGAAGCCGTTGGGCACGCGCTCGCACAGGCCCTTGCAGCCGCTCTGGTTGTCCAGCCACAGCACCGCCAGGCCGGCGCGCTGCAGCACGTCGAGCAGGTTCTCCTGCCGGCCCTTGAGGTCGCCGTGGGCCTCGCGCCCCAGTGGCGAGAACATGCAGGGCAGCGAGGCCGCCGTCGCCGTGCCGCAGGACGAGACCTGGCGCAGGCTGAACAGGCTGCTGGCCGGCAGCTTGGCCAGCTCGGGGTTGGTGGGACGCGGGTAGCCGTTGAGGCTGAAGTTCATGGCCCGCGCCGTCTCGCCGACGACGAACAGCAGCAGCGGCGGCCGGCTGCCGTCCGCGCGCGGCAGCAGCCGGGCGTCGGCACCGATGACGGCCGGCGGGCCGCTGGGCGTGACCTGTCCGCGCAGGCCCGCGGCGCTGAAGGAATAGACCGCGTTCAGCGGCGTCACCATGTAGCGCAGCGTCTTGTAGTTGCGCACCGTGGAGGACAGGTCCGCAAAGACGGACAGCGCCAGCAGCACCATCGCGACGATGCCCAGGGCGAACGCCGTCGCATTGCCCGCCACGCGTCGGGTCCACGCCTGGGCCGGGGCGGCCGGCTGGCGCAGCAGCCACCAGGCGGGCAGGGCGCCCAGCAGGGCCAGGCTCAGCAGCAGCCGCCAGCTCAGCAGGTCGCGCGTCTCGCGGGCATCGGTCTGCACCATGTTCACGACCATGGTGGGGTCGAACACGATGCCGTAGCTGCCGATGAAATGAGCCAGCGCCCCGGCGCCCAGCAGCAGCACCACCAGCAGCGCCTTGACGAGCCGCGGCCAGGCCAGCAGGCTCAGCAGCGCGCCGGTGGCGGCGATCACCATGCCGGCGAAGGCGACGGTGAACACCAGGCCGCGCGGGCCGGCGATCTCGGGCAAGGACTGCAGCTGGCGCCACAGCGGCCAGTTGGCCAGCAGGCCCATCCAGAGGGTGGCGAGCCAGACCTGGGTCAGAGGTCGCGAGGTGTCGGGCTGGAACCAGGCCAGCAGGCGCTTGAGCAGGGACATGGAACGGGACTGGAAGGCGGCGCGCATTCTGAGCGTGCCCGACTTAAGCGAGGCTGAGCATGCGTTTCCGGAAGCTGTCAGGCGGCCTCGCCGGCCGCCGAGGTGCGCAATGCGACACCTCCGGCGGCCCGCGTCTTGCTCTGGCCGGTCGCCATCGGCTTCACGTAGCGGCCGTGCAGGGCCTCGATCTGCGCCTGCAATGCCGGCGCGCCGTCGATCTTCTCGGCGTGTCGCTTGAGCACCAGGCCGGCCATGTCGATGAGCTTGGCGTTGCGGGTGATCTCACCCTGCTGGATCAGCAGTTCCACGGCCGTGCGGGCGGTGCCGCGCATGGAATGGCGCATGGCCGTCTCGGCCACGCTGAAGATCTGCTGGTGACAGTCGCGGAACTGTTCGGCAGCGCCGATGTGGCCTTCGGCCATCGCGACCAGGATCTCGGTGCTGGCCTTGGTGGTGCAGTGGCGCATGCCCAGGCTGCGCAGCGTCGGCATCATTTCCTCCAGCTCCACCTCCTGGCTGGACAGGCGTATCCACAGCGCCGTCAGCAGCGAGGCGGCTTCCAGGTCGAAGTCACCGGCGCTGGCGTGCTCGGTGAGCTCGCGGGCGACGACCAGGGCCTGGCCCACGCGGCGCTCCAGCAGGTAGGTCAGGCCGCGGAAGACCAGGTCGAACCGCTGCAGCCGGATGGAGCCGGGCGCGCGCTCCAGTGCCGCGCCCAGCGCGTCGTGCGCGTACTTGAAGCCCTTGAAGTCCTTGCTGTCGAAGCGCATCAGCCCGATCAGCACCAGGCTCAGCATGTCGAACAGCTTGGAGCGCAGGCCTTGCGACATGGCGCGTTCGAGCATGCGCAGCGCTTCGGCGCGCTGGCCGGCATAGAACCCCAGCGAGCCGCAGCGCTGCAGCCGCAGCAGGCAGCCGGGCGTCAGCGTGGCGGCGGTCTGGTAGGTCTTGAGCGCCTGCTGGAGATCGCCCTGCTCCATCTGCACATGGCCCATCAGGTCGTGCGAGTCGGCGTAGTCGGGCAGCTCGCCGATCAGGTTCTCCAGCGTGCGCCGGGCGCCCTGCAGGTTGCCGCTGGCCACCTCGGTGCGGGCGACGCCCAGGCGCGCCCAGGGCACGGTCTTGGCGGCGATGATGGCCTCGTAGAGCTGGCGCGCATCGTCGAAGCGCTTCAGGCGCAGCAGCAGTTCCGCGCCGATGCGGGCCGCGTACAGCCAGTACCTCTCCTTGGCATGGAAGCGCGCGAGGCACAGGTCGGCGGCGGTCTCGAAGTCCTGCGCCTCGACGGCCTCGAAGATGTCCTTCAGCACCCGCTTGCGCTGGCGCGCGCTGGCCAGCCGCTCGGCCAGGTTGGCGCTGGTGTAGGGCTTGATGAGATAGGCATCCAGCGCGGCCTCGGCCGCCTCGGCGACCTTGGCGTAGGTGGCCTCGCTGGTCACCATGACGAAGACGGTGGAGTAGGGCAGCAGGCCTTCGCGGCGCAGCTCGTCGAGCAGGTCCTGCCCGGACGTGTCGCTGGCATCGAAGTGGTAGTCGCACAGCACGATGTCGAACGTCTGGTGTTCGAGCATCACGCGGGCGTCCTTGACGCGCGGGGTCTGGCGCACCGTGGCCACGCCCAGGTCGCGCAGCTGCGCGGACATCAGGCTGCGCGAGCTGCTGTTGCTGTCGATGATCAGCGCCGACGCCGACTGGATGGTCTGGTCCATCAGGAACACGCGGCCTCCTTCCCCGGCCGGCGGCCGTGGGCGATGGGCATTCGTCGCGGTGCGGTGATCACTGATGAGTCATGGGTGTGACAGATGACGAACTTTAGGGTTTGCCAACCACAGAATGTCCGATGGTTTACGCGTGCCCGGCATGCCGGCGTGACTTCTCGCCGCTTGCGATGGCGCTGCCGCCCGCCAACAAAAAAGCCGCAGCGCCCGGTCGGTCGCTGCGGCTTGCCTGGGGTGGAAGCGGCTTACTTGAACAGGTCCTTGACCCGGTCGGTCCAGCTCTTGGCATTGGGCGAGTGCTTCTCGCCGCCCTTCTTCAGCGACTCGTCCAGCTCCTTGAGCAGCTTCTTCTGGTGCTCGGTGAGCTTGACCGGCGTCTCCACGGCGATGTGGCAGTACAGGTCGCCCGGGTAGCTGGAGCGCACGCCCTTGATGCCCTTGCCGCGCAGCCGGAAGGTCTTGCCATGCTGCGTGCCCTCGGGCAGCTCGATCTCGGCCTTGCCGCCCAGCGTCGGCACCTCGATGGTGCCGCCCAGCGACGCCGTCACCAGCGACACCGGCATCGTGCAGTGCAGGTCGTCGCCGTCACGCTCGAAGATGTCGTGCTGCTTGATGCGGATCTCGATGTAGAGGTCGCCGCTTGGGCCGCCGTTCACGCCGGGCTCGCCATTGCCCGCGGAGCGGATGCGCATGCCCTCGTTGATGCCGGCCGGGATCTTGACCTCCAGCGTCTTCTGCTTCTTGACCTTGCCCTGGCCGTTGCAGGTGGTGCAGGGGTCGGGAATGATCTTGCCGCTGCCATGGCAGTGCGGGCAGGTCTGCTGGATGCTGAAGAAGCCCTGGCGCATGTGCACCGTGCCCGCGCCGCCACATGACCCGCAGGTCTTGGCGCTGGTGCCGGGCTTGGCGCCGGAGCCGCCGCAGGTCTCGCAGCCTTCCCAGCTGGGGATGCGGATCTGCGTCTCCTTGCCGCGCGCGGCTTCCTCCAGCGTGATCTCCATCGCGTAGCTGAGGTCGCTGCCGCGGTAGACCTGCTGGCCGCCGCCGCGCCGGCCGCCGCCGCCCTGGCCGCCGAAGATGTCGCCGAAGATGTCGCCGAAGGCCTCGGCAAAGCCGCCGAAGCCTTCCGCACCCGGGCCGCCACGGCCGGCCCCCATGTTGGGGTCCACGCCGGCATGGCCGTACTGGTCATAGGCCGCGCGCTTGGGCGCATCGGACAGCATCTCGTAGGCCTCCTTGGCTTCCTTGAAGCTCTCCTCGGCCTTCTTCGCCCCGTCGCCCTGGTTGCGGTCGGGGTGGTACTTCATGGCCAGCTTGCGGTAGGCCTTCTTGATGTCCTCCTCGGTCGCGTTCTTGGCGACGCCGAGGACTTCGTAGTAATCGCGCTTGGAAGCCATTGCTTAGGGTCCGCCGGGCCGTCCCAAGGACACCGAGCCCCCCATGGGGGGAGCGGGACGCAGTGACCTTGGGAGCGGCATGTTTCTCTTTTGAAGGGCAAAAGCCCGGCGACGCTTCACAGAGCGCCGCCGGGCCGCAGGGGTCGACGGCTTACTTGCTGTCCTTGACTTCCTTGAACTCGGCATCCACGACGTTGTCGTCGGCCGGGCGCTTGGCGTCGCCTTGCGGCTCTGCCTGGGGCTGCTCGGCGCCGGCCGCGCCTGCGGCGGCACCCGCGGCGGCTTGCGCGGCCTGCTGGTCGGCGTAGATCTTCTCGCCCAGCTTCTGGCTGGCCGTCATCAGCGTCTCGGTCTTGGCCTCGATGGCGGCCTGGTCGTCACCCTTGATGGCTTCTTCCAGGTCCTTGGCCGCGGCCTCGATCTTGTCCTTCTCGCCAGCGTCCAGCTTGTCGCCATGCTCGGCCAGCGACTTGCGCACGCTGTGCACCAGGCCGTCGGCTTGGTTGCGGGCCTGCACCAGCTCGACCTTCTTCTTGTCCTCGGCCGCGTTGGCCTCGGCGTCCTTCACCATCTTCTCGATCTCGGCCTCGGACAGGCCCGAGTTCGCCTTGATGGTGATCTTGTTTTCCTTGCCGGTGCCCTTGTCCTTGGCGCCGACGTGCAGGATGCCGTTGGCGTCGATGTCGAAGCTGACCTCGATCTGCGGCACGCCGCGCGGGGCCGGCGGGATGCCTTCGAGGTTGAACTCGCCCAGCGACTTGTTGGCCTGGGCCAGCTCGCGCTCGCCCTGATAGACCTTGATGGTCACGGCCGGCTGGTTGTCGTCGGCGGTCGAGAAGGTCTGCGAGAACTTCGTCGGGATGGTCGTGTTCTTCTTGATCATCTTCGTCATCACGCCGCCCAAGGTCTCGATGCCCAGGCTCAGCGGGGTGACGTCCAGCAGCAGCACGTCCTTGCGCTCGCCGCCCAGGACCTGGCCCTGGATGGCGGCACCGACGGCCACGGCTTCGTCGGGGTTCACGTCACGGCGCGGTTCCTTGCCGAAGAACTCCTTGACCTTCTCCTGCACCTTGGGCATGCGGGTCATGCCGCCGACCAGGATCACGTCGTCGATGTCGCTCAGGGCCACGCCGGCGTCCTTCACCGCGACCCGGCAGGGGGCGATGGTGCGCTCGACCAGCTCGTCCACCAGCGACTCAAGCTTGGCGCGGGTCAGCTTGACGTTCAGGTGCTTCGGGCCGGTCGCGTCGGCCGTGATGTAGGGCAGGTTGACGTCCGTCTGCGACGAGTTGGACAGCTCGATCTTGGCCTTCTCGGCGGCTTCCTTGAGGCGCTGCAGGGCCAGCACGTCCTTGGTCAGGTCGACGCCCTGGTCCTTTTTGAACTCGGCAATGATGTAGTCGATGATGCGCTGGTCGAAGTCTTCGCCGCCCAGGAAGGTGTCACCGTTGGTCGACAGCACCTCGAACTGCATCTCGCCGTCGACGTCGGCGATCTCGATGATGGAGACGTCGAAGGTGCCGCCGCCCAGGTCATAGACGGCGATCTTGCGGTCGCCCTTGCCGTGCTTGTCCAGGCCGAAGGCCAGGGCCGCGGCGGTGGGCTCGTTGATGATGCGCTTGACGTCCAGACCCGCGATGCGGCCGGCGTCCTTGGTGGCCTGGCGCTGGGCGTCGTTGAAGTAGGCCGGCACCGTGATGACGGCCTCGGTCACTTCCTCGCCGAGGTAGTCCTCGGCGGTCTTCTTCATCTTGCGCAGCACCTCGGCGCTGACCTGCGGGGGCGCGAACTTCTTGCCGCGCACTTCCACCCAGGCGTCGCCGTTGTCGGCGGCGGCGATGGTGTAGGGCATCAGATCGATGTCCTTCTGCACTTCCTTCTCGGCGAACTTGCGGCCGATCAGGCGCTTGACGGCGTACAGCGTGTTCTTCGGGTTGGTCACCGACTGGCGCTTGGCCGAGGCGCCGACGAGGATCTCGCCGTCTTCCTGGTAGGCAATGATGGACGGCGTCGTGCGTGCACCTTCGGCGTTCTCGATGACGCGGGTGGTGTTGCCTTCCATGACGGCCACGCACGAGTTCGTGGTGCCCAGGTCAATGCCGATGATCTTTCCCATTTTTGTGCTCCTGAAGAGATGCTTGGATGTTGTTCGATGTGTGGATAACTTGGCCGCCTTCAAGGGGCGGCCAGTTGTGGATTACTTGGGTGCGGTCACCGTCACGAGGGCCGGGCGCAGCACGCGGTCGGCAATCAGGAAGCCCTTCTGCAGCACGGTCACCACCGTGTTGGCTTCCTGGTCTGCCGGCACGACGGAGATGGCCTGGTGCTGGTGGGGGTCGAACCTGGCGCCAGGGCCCGGGTTGATCTCCACCACCTTGTTGCGCTCCAGCGCGCTGGACAGCTGGCGGCGTGTGGCGTGCACGCCCTCCAGCACGGTGTCGACGCTGGCGCTGGGCGTGGCGATGGCCGCCTCCAGGCTGTCCATCACCGGCAGCATGGCCTCGGCAAAGCCTTCGACGGCGAACTTGCGGGCCTTGGCGATGTCTTCGTCGGCGCGGCGGCGCACGTTCTCGACCTCGGCCTTGGCGCGCAGGTAGGCGTCGCTCATCTCCGCCAGGCGGCCTTCGAGCTCGGCGATCTTGGTTTCGGGGTTCAGGGCTGCGGCCGCGGGCTCGGTGGCGCCGGACGCGTCTTCGGGCAGGGAGTGTTCGGTCGTCATGGCATCAAAGATCGGAATCGCGTCGACTTGGGGCGCGATATCCAGGTTTCAAGAGGGGGGATTGGAAATCAGTGATCCGGGTCAACCCGGATCGTCCGCGTCGTCCAGCGAGGCCGACCAGCGGTCCCAGTCGGCCAGCCGGCGGCGGTCCTGCTTGGTGGGGCGGCCCTGGGCGATGCTGTCGGCCGGCTCCGGGGCCAGCCGGCGCGCCTCGGCGGCGGCTTCACGGGCCGTGATGCTGGCCGGTGTCTCGGCGTACAGCGCCTGCGCCTGCGGCGCCGGGCCGCGCTGGGGGGACAGGCCCTTGACCTCGACCTCGCGCGCCAGCGTGCCGATGCGGATGCTCAGCAGGTCGCCCACCCGCACGTCCCGCGCCGGCTTGACCGGCTGGCCACCCACCCGCACGCGCCCGAGGTTGATCTCGTCCACCGCCAGCGCGCGGGTCTTGTAGAACCGCGCGGCCCACAGCCACTTGTCCAGGCGCATGCTGCCCGGCGCGTCGCTCATTCGGTCGCTCCGGCCGCCAGGGCCCGTTCACGCTGGCGCGCCAGCGCGGCGGCATCGGGCGGGCTCATGGGCCAGCCCTGCAGGTGGCGCTCGGCCAGGTCGGCCAGCGCCAGCATGCCGGCCGGGTGGTCGTTCAGGCAGGGGATGTAGGCGAAGCGCTGGCCGCCGGCGCCGAGGAAGGCGTCGCGGGCCTCCTGGGCAATCTCCTCCAGCGTCTCCAGGCAGTCCGCCGCAAAGCCGGGGCAGATGACATCGACCGACTTCAGGCCGCCCTGGGCCAGCGCCACCAGGCTGGGCTCGGTGTAGGGCTGCAGCCACTTGGCCTTGCCGAAGCGGCTCTGGAAGGTCACCAGCCATTCGCCCGGCTGCAGGCCCAGCGCTTCGGCCAGCAGGCGGCCTGTCTTCAGGCATTCGCAGTGGTAGGGGTCGCCCAGGTGCAGCGTGCGTTCGGGCATGCCGTGAAAGCTCATGACCAGCTTGTCGGCCCGGCCCTCGCGCGCCCAATGCTCCCGCACGCTCTGCGCCAGCGCGGCGATGTGCCCGGCGTCGTCGTGGTAGCGGTTGATGAAGCGCAGCTCGGGCACATGGCGGGTCTTCAGCGCCCAGCGCGCCACATCGTCGATGACGCTGGCCGTCGTCGCACCCGAGTACTGCGGGTAGGCCGGCAGCACCAGCACGCGGCGCACGCCGTCGCGCTTGAGGGCGTCCAGCGTGGCGGCGATGGCGGGCTGGCCGTAGCGCATCGCGTAGGCGACGCGCACATGCCGCCCGCGGCCGGTCAGCCGCTCCTGCAGCAGGGCGGCCTGGCGCTCGGTCCAGACCTTCAGCGGCGAACCGCCGGGCATCCAGACGGTGGCGTACTTGGCCGCCGACTTGGCCGGCCGCACCCGCAGGATGATGCCGTGCAGGATCAGCAGCCAGACCAGCTTGGGGATCTCGACCACGCGCGGGTCGGCCAGGAACTGGGCCAGGTAGCGCCGCAGCGCCGGCGCGGTGGGCGCGTCGGGCGTGCCCAGGTTGCAGAACAGGACGGCCGTGTCGGGGCCCCCAGGAGCGGCGCCGTGGCGCTGGGTCGGTTCGGGCAGGAAGCGCATGCAGTGGTGGGTAAGCTCAGCGGCGGGAGCGGGGTGCGCCGAAGGGCTGCGGCTCGGTGTCGGCGAAATGCAGCACTTCGAAGCGCACGGTCGGCGACTGCTCGTCGGTCGGCAGGCCGCCCAGCCCGATCACGCCGCTGCCGTGCAGCGTGCAGCTGCCGCGCTTCAGGCTCAGCAACTCGCCCGAATCGCCGAAGCGAACGTAGGTGCCGTTGTAGGAGAGGTCGGTCAGCTCGAAGCTGCTGCCCTGCCAGTCGATGCGGGCATGCGAGCGCGACACGCGGGCATCGGTGATGCAGTAGGTGGCCTGCACGCTGCGGCCGAGCACGATGGGCATGGCACCGATGTCGAAGACGCGGTCCAGGTCCTGCCAGATCAGCCGCATGCCGTCTGGTTCGACCGAGCGCATCGGCTCGCCGAACTGCGTGGCCGCGGCGTCGGCATTGACCGAGGGCGAGGCGTCCATGCGGTAGACATGGACCGGCTCGATGCGGCCGCGCACCGAGATGCGGTCCAGGCTGCGGAAGCGCCCCTTGGACGCGTGGTGCAGGCCGGCCAGCACCTCGGCAGTGATGAGGATCTCGCCGTCACCGGCGTGGTCGATGAGCCTTGCGGCCACGTTCACCGCGTCGCCGAAGCAGTCGCCATTGAGCTCCACCACCTCGCCGCGGGCCAGCGCCACCTGCAGGCGCAGCGCCAGCATCGCCGGGTTGTTCTGCCGCCGCGCACGCTGCACGGTGCGCTCCAGCATCTCCTGCATGCGCTGGGCCGCGCGCACGCCGTCGCGTGGCGCCTCGAAAGCCGCCATCAGGCCGTCGCCCAGCGTCTTGATCAGCTGGCCGCCGCTTTCCAGCACGGCTTCACTGATCTGGCCGACGGTCTGCGTGACCATGGCGCTGGCCTCGGCGTTGCCGAGGGACTCGTAGAGGCCGGTGCTGCCGCGCAGGTCGGCGAAGAGGACGGTGCGCTCGCGGATCGCGGTCATGACGGAAGTTTAGGGCGTGAAAAAGGCCGGACGCGCCGGCCTTTGTTGCGCACCTATCAGAGGTTGTCCAAAGGGGTGGCGCATCTTGCTGCGCAAGCTGCTGCGCCACCTTGCGGTGCCGCCTGGCCGCCGGAGCGGCCAGACCCCTTCGGGCAATCTGTGCTCATTGTCGTGATCACAGATTGTCCAGATAGGTGCGGAGCTTGTCCGACCGGCTCGGGTGCTTGAGCTTGCGGATCGCCTTGGCCTCGATCTGGCGGATGCGCTCGCGGGTCACGTCGAACTGCTTGCCGACTTCTTCCAGCGTGTGGTCGCTCTGCATCTCGATGCCGAAGCGCATGCGCAGCACCTTGGCCTCGCGCGGCGTCAGGCTGTCCAGGATGTCCTTCACCACGTCGCGCAGGCCGGCCTGCATCGCCGCCTCGATGGGCGCCGTGTTGTTGGTGTCCTCGATGAAGTCGCCCAGGTGGCTGTCGTCGTCGTCGCCGATCGGCGTCTCCATGGAGATCGGCTCCTTGGCGATCTTCATGATCTTGCGGATCTTGTCTTCCGGGATCT